>DATAGU010000332.1:0-30782 GCA_036263495.1 Polyangia bacterium
CTTCGAGCTTAATGCCGGTCTCTTCCATAATGGCCTTGCCGCCCGTGAGGATTGCGATGTCCTCTAGCATGGCCTTGCGACGATCGCCGAAGCCCGGGGCCTTCACGGCGCAGGCGTTCAACGTGCCGCGCAGCTTGTTGACGACGAGGGTGGCGAGCGCTTCGCCTTCCACTTCCTCGGCCACGATCAGCAGGGGCTTGCCGGACCGCGCGATCTGCTCGAGCAGCGGCAGCAGGTCCTTCATATTGCTGATCTTCTTCTCGTGGATCAGGATGTACGGATCTTCGAGAACGCATTCCATGCGGTCGGCGTCGGTCACGAAGTAGGGCGACAAGTAACCGCGATCGAACTGCATGCCTTCGACGACGTCGAGGTTGGTTTCCATCGTGCGCGATTCTTCGACCGTGATGCGCTTGGCCTGGCCGAGGTCCTTGAGCGTGAGGTTCTCGAGCTTGAGGCCGAGATCCTCGGTCACCGCCTGGCCGCCGGTAAGGACGGCGATGTCCTTGAGCATCTCCTTGCGGCGGTCGCCAAAGCCCGGGGCCTTGACCGCGCAGGCGTTGAGCGTGCCGCGCAGCTTGTTCACCACCAGCGTGGCCAGCGCCTCGCCGTCCACGTCCTCGGCGATGATGAGCAGCGGCCGGCCCGAACGCGCGATCTGCTCGAGCAGCGGGAGCAGATCCTTCATGTTCGAGATCTTCTTCTCGTGGATGAGGATGAAGGCGTCGTTGAGCACCGCCTCCATGCGCTCGGTGTCGGTGACGAAGTAGGGCGAGAGGTAGCCGCGGTCGAACTGCATGCCCTCGACCACGTCGAGCGTGGAGGTCATCGACTTGGCCTCCTCCACCGTGATGACGCCCTCCTTGCCCACCTTCTCCATGGCCTCGGCGATCATGTCGCCGATCGTGCTGTCGCCGTTGGCGGAGATGGTGCCGACCTGGGCGATCTCCTTACGGCCCTGGGTCGCCTTGGACAGCGACTTGAGGTGCGTGATCATCGTGCTCACGGCGGCGTCGATGCCGCGCTTGAGCTCCATCGGGTTGTGGCCCGCGGCCACCATCTTCGAGCCCTCGCGGAAGATCGCCTGGGCGAGCACAGTGGCGGTGGTGGTGCCGTCGCCGGCGATGTCGGAGGTCTTGGAGGCGACCTCCTTGACCATCTGCGCACCCATGTTCTCGAACTTGTTCTCGAGCTCGATCTCCTTGGCCACGGTGACGCCGTCCTTGGTCACCGTGGGCGAGCCCCAGGACTTCTCGATCACCACGTTGCGGCCGCGCGGGCCGAGGGTGACCTTCACCGCATCCGCGAGGGTATTGACGCCGGCGAGGATGCGCGCGCGAGCGCTCTCCTCGAAGAGGATTTCTTTGGCAGCCATGGGTGTTCTCCTTGTGTCGCTATCTGTCGATCGGTCTATCTATCGGTCTGTCTTTTGAGCGGGCGGCGCACCGGGCTGGGCAGGGACCTAGGAGATCACGCCCAGCACCTCGTCCTCACGCAGGATGAGGTGATCCTCCCCGTCGATCTTCACCTCGGTGCCCGAGTACTTGCCAAAGAGGATCCGGTCGCCCTTCTTGACATCGAGCGGACGCACCTTGCCGCCTTCGATGGCCTTGCCGGTGCCCACCTCGATGACTTCGCCTTCGACCGGTTTCTCCTTGGCGGTGTCCGGGATGTAGAGTCCGCCGGCCGTGCGCTCGGGCTCACGCACGCGCTTGACGACGATCCGGTCCTGCAACGGTCTGAGCTTCATCTTCGTGCCTCCTCATGTGTCCACGGTGGCGCCGCCGCCCCCCGTGGGCGGTCGGCCCCTGCAGAACGTTAGCACTCACCACCAGCGAGTGCTAACAGGCGGCATTCTAGGGACGGAGCGAGCCATCGCAAGTTAAATTTGAGCCGGAAAGAACGAAACCCGGGCTGGATCAGGCCAACGAGGCGGCCATTCTCGCCCCGGATCGCTGGTTTTGGTGAGAGGACGGCCTCTTTCTCTCATTTTCTCACCCCTCACCGATCCCCCAGGACGCTCGTCGAGGATTCGCTCCGCGCCTTTGCGGAGGGTCTTCAGCAGACCGGGCGGCTCAAGGAACAGCCCCGAATATTGAATGTTTACGTCACATGGCCGATCTATCGAATAGGTACGTACACCGAAGAAGGAGGCGACACGATGGAGGTGAAGCCGACCGCCAGCCTGGCCGAGTTCTTTCATGAAGCGCTTTCTTCGGCGCTCAAGAACCAGAGGGTCGAAGCCAGCGAAATGACCGAGTTTTATCTGGTCCAACTGCTCTCGGAGTTCTCCACCGTGACCCTGGATGGCGAACCGCTCGCCCTGCGGCTCGCCGAGACGGTCACCGCACCGCCCGAGACGCGCGCCCGCACCCTGCGCGACATCGGCGATCGCTCCCTGTATCTGTCCGGTTTCTTTGCCGATTCGCTCGAGCGGGGGGCCGTGGGCGTGAACTACTACATCAAGCTCGGAGAGTCGGCCTACCTGCAGCTGGCGCACATGCCGGCGCGGGGCACGCCCTCCGACGTCTACCGCGAACTCTCGGGCAAGTTCGCCCGCTTCGTGGATGTACTCGCCGAAGTGAGCGAGAGCGGCGCGATCGACAACGATCTGGCCGTGGTGCAGCTCTACGAGCGGTGGCGCCGTAAGGGGTCGGAGTGGCTCGCGCGGAGGCTGCGCGCGCGGGGCATGATCCCGGGCGGCGGCGGCTACCTGCAATGAGGCGGGTCCTGCGCGAGGTGCAGCACGCGCTCGAGTCGCTCTACCGCGTGGACGCTGCGGTCGACGTGAGGGACTTCCTCATCGGCGACGAGGTGCGGGAGGCGCTCGGGCTCCAGCGCATGCCGCGCGAACAGCTGCTCCTGCGCGAGGAGCCGGATGGCCTGTCGGTCGGCCTGTTCGTCGATGAGCTGGCGCTGCGGCGGCTCGAGCGGATGCTGACCCGGACGGAGACGGCGAAGGCCGCGCCGGCGGCCCCCGAGCGGGCGCGGGAGGAGGCGGACCAGCGGCAGCTGCTCATGGAGCACGACCACCTCGGCGAGTTCCTGCTCGTGGTCGAAGGGGTGAGTCACTTCCTCTACGTGGCGCTGCGGACGCGGGAGCATCGGCCCTTCTCGGGGCTCGAGCTCGAGCTGCAGGCGGAGATCGACAAGTACCTCCTGGCGCTGCTCTGGGCCTGGCCCGAGCACGGACATCCGCCCGAGGATCTGCGCGAGCGCCTGTTCGCGCGGGTCTCCTTTCTCCAGGGAATGTCGAGCGAGGAGCATGACCGGTACCGCACCGCCAACGCGGTGGCGGACGATTACGTGGCCTCGCTCGAGACGCGCTTCGTGCGCCGCCGCGCGATGCCGGAGCTACTCGCCGAAGTGCGGCGCTTCTACCGCCTCGACTGCGCCGGCAAGCTCGACCACATCGTACGACAGGCGGCCTGAAGGGCGCGCTCCGCGGCTTCGTGCCCACTATCCAGGGAAGCAGCGCCGTTACCCGGGGAAGCAGCGCCGTTACCCAGGGAAGCAGCGCCGTTACCCAGGGAAGCAGCCCCCGTGACCAGGGAAGCAGCCCCGTGACCCGGGAAGTAGCCCTGTTACTTCCCGGCGCCGGCCGCGGCGCGCAAGCGGGACGTGGTCACCGCGCCCTCGCCATCCGCGATGCCCATGCTCAGGATCAGCTTGAACGCCTGCTCGACCGGCATATCGAGCTCCCGCACGCGTGGCTTCTCGACCACCAGGAAGAAGCCCGAGGTGGGGTTGGGACACGTGGGCACGAAGACCGAGATGACGTCGCTCGCGGCCGCGGACGCGAGCACGTCGCTCGAGCTCGGCTGGGTGACGAAGCCGATGGCCCACGAGCCCGGCAGCGGGTACTCGACCAGCACGGCGCGCTTGAAGCTCGCCCCGCCCGAGGAGAAGACCGCCTCCAGGACCTGCTTGATGAGGCCGTAGGTCCCGCCGAAGACGGGGATGCTCTGCACCGCCCCGTCGATCCACTGGACCACGCGGCGGCCGATGAAGTTGTGGGCGAGGAGGCCGACTGTGAAGGCGATGACGAGGAAGGTGACGAGCCCGAGGCCGGGGAGCGGGACGTCGCGCACCACCGGTCGCCAGGCATCGGGGAACAGCCCATCCATGGCCGTGACCAGCCAGTAGATGAGGTAGGCGGTGCCGCCGATGGGGACGAGGAGGAGCAGTCCGGTGACGAGCCCGTTCTTGAGCAGCGAGAGGATGTGACGCATGGGCCGCTGCCCAGTGTAACAGAAGCGGGCCCCGCACCGTCACCAGATGGAGCTGTAAAATCGAGGACTTGTTACCGCTGCTCAGAGAGCCCACACAGGGCCCTGCAGGAGGAACTCTCCTTCCGGGAGAACCTACAGCGGCCGCAGGAGGACGTTGTCGATGAGGCGGGTCTTGCCGACGAAGGCGGCGACGGCGAGCACGGCCGGGTGCTCGATGCGGCCAGAGACCGGGGCCAGGCTCTCGGCGTGGCGCAGCTCGAGATAATCGAGCCGCACCTCGGGCTCGGCCGCGAGGATGCCGCGCGCCGCGTCGACGAGCACGCCGGCCTCGCGCTCGCCCGCGTGGAAGCGATCCTGCACGGCGAAGAGCGCCCGCGACAGGGCCAGCGCGCGACTCCGCTCCTCGGGCGAGAGGTACGTGTTGCGCGAGGACAGCGCGAGCCCATCGGGGTCGCGCACGATGGGCAGACCCACCACCGCCACCTCGAGATCGAGATCACGCACCATGCGCCGGATGACCTGCAGCTGCTGGTAGTCCTTCTCGCCGAAGAAGGCGACGTGCGGCTGGACGATGTTGAAGAGCTTGAGGACGATGGTCGCCACGCCGACGAAGTGCCCGGGGCGGCGATCCCCACACAGGCCGTGCTCGAGTTCGCGCACCTCGACGAAGGTCTGGTACCCCTCGGGGTAGAGGGCCTCCCGCTCGGGACAGAACACGATGTCCACCCCGGCCGAGTTGGCGTGGGCGAGATCGCCGTTCAGATCGCGCGGATAGCGCGAGAAGTCCTCGTTCGGGCCGAACTGCGTGGGGTTGACGAAGATGGACAGCACCACGAGGTCGCTCTGGCGCCGCGCCTCCTCGAGGAGCGAGACGTGACCGCGATGGAGATACCCCATCGTCGGCACGAAACCGATGCGACGACCGTGGCCGCGGGCGATGTGCACCTCGCGCCGCAGGTCGGCGATCGAGGTCACGATCTTGGCGACGGACGAAACCGGAGTGCTGCTCATCAGCCTTGCTCGTCGATGGACCGCGGCCAGCCGCACGCGGGGTGCTGGAGGACGTTGGACTTGGCGGGCTTGGGCTCGGCCGGCTCGGCGCTCCCCGCGGCTGCGGCCACGGCGCGCACGCTGCCATAGGGCGTGGCCTCGGCCGGCGCTCGGTTGCCAAAGGAGTGCTCCTCGGTCGGGAACAGACCGTCCTTCACCTCGTCGATGTAGGACTTGGCCGCGGTGCGGATGCGGACCCCGAGCTGGTCATAGCGCTTCACGAACTTCGGCCGGAACGCGTCGTTCATGCCGAGCATGTCGTAGACCACGAGCACCTGCCCGTCGCACTCCGGCCCGGCGCCGATGCCGATCGTGGGGATGGTGATGGACTCGGTGATGCGGCGCGCGAGGTCGCGTGGGATGCCTTCGAGCACGAGCGCGTAGCACCCGGCGTCCTCGAGCACGCGGGCGTCGTCGAGGAGGCGCTGGGCGCCCGCGGCATCGCGCCCCTGGACCTTGAACCCGCCCATGGCGTGCACAGACTGGGGCGTGAGACCGATGTGGCCCATCACCGGGATGCCGATGCGCACGAGGCGCCGCGCGAGCTCTGCATAGTCGGCGCCGCCTTCGAGCTTGACCGCCTCGGCGCCGCCCTCCTTGACCAGGCGCCCGGCGTTGCGCAGGCCCTCCTCGACCGAGGCCTGATACGACATGAAGGGCATGTCGCCCACCACCTGGGCGCGTTGCGCGCCTCGCGCCACCGCTCGGCAGTGATAGATGGTCTCCTCCATCGTCACCGGCAAGGTGTTGGTGTGACCCGCCACCACCATACCGGCCGAATCGCCGACCAGCAGGATGTCGATGCCCGCCTCATCGAGCAGACGGGCGAAGGTGGCGTCATACGCGGTGAGCATGGCGATGCGTTCGCCTCGCTCCTTCATCGCGCGTAGCATCGGGACCGTGATCTTGGAGCGTGCGGACGTTCCTGTGGTTCCGGCCATGGGGTCCTCCCGTCCCGGTCCCGGCCCTTCGGGATCCAGGCGGCTGGGGTTGAGGTTCAGCCCTGGGCTAGGCGTGCTGCGTCAAACAAATAATAACGCAAAGCACAGGCCGTGACCATCGCCCGCGAGCGGCCCTGCGGACGAGAACCCTGCTGACGGTATGGAGCAACCAGGTTTCCCTTCCGTCCGGCATGAGAAACGCGGTTTACTTGATACCGTCACCGGCCCCACGAGCCAGCTCGTCGAGGTGGCCGCGCGCGCGATCGGCCCACCGGGAGCCGGGTTGCTCCTCGAGAAAACGGCGGAAGGCCGCGCTCGCCTGCTCCGGTTGCCCGCGCTCGAGGTAGGCGAGCGCCTCGTAATACCAGTGCTCGCCGCAGGGGATGAAGTACACGCTCGAATCCTGGAACTGTTCGAGATGCGGATCGAGCTCGAGCGCACGGGTGAGCGCGCGGTGCGCCTTCTCGCGCTGCCCCGCCCGATCGAGCGCCACCCCAAGACCGAAGTAGGGTAGCGCCAGGCGCGGCGACGTGCCGGTGCGGCCGTCCTGGTAGGCCACGGCCAGTTGATAACGGGCGATGGCCTCGGCGAGGCGCCCCTGGGCCATGAAGATCTCCGCCGAATTGTCATAGAGCCGCGCGAGCTCGCCATCGCGGCTGTCATGGGTCGCGCGCACGTACGCGCGACGCAGCGCGATGGCATGGTCGTACTCGGCGCTCGCGCGCTCGAAATGGCCGAGCTTGCCGTGGAGATCGCCGAGCGCCGTGGCGATCTCCTGCGCCCGCGTCCCGCCCGGCGTGAGCTGCCGGGCGCGGGCGTACGCGTGGATCGCCGCCTCGATCGGTCGCACATCGCGCACGCACGCGAGGTCTCGCTCCTCGGCCGAGAGGGCCCAGGCCCGCCCGAGCAGGTACTGCAGCCCCGCGTCATCGGGGTTGTTCTGGACGAGCGGGCGGAGCAGGGACACGGCCTTCATCGCCAGGCGGCTCCGCACCGCGGTGCCGTTGTCGCGCTCAGCCTCGTCGAGCAGGCGGCCGGCCAGGTCGGCCCGCTCGAGCGGCGTGGCCACCGGATCCGTGATCGGCGGCGGCTCGGCCCCAAGCCGTGCCGCCACGAGCAGGATGAAGAGGAGCGCAGGGAGGGGGGAACGGAGGAATCGCCGCTTCATGGCGCCCCTCGGCGTCCCCGGCCGGACCGGCTCCTCTGGTGGGCCGCCACGCACGAGCCCGGTCAGGAATCGGCCTGGATCCCCTCGACCACCCGCACCTCGCCATAGGGGCCGACCAGGAGCAGGCCGCCCCCGCTATCGAGCCCGAGGCGCTCGACGTCCCCGGGCCCGAGGCGCACGCTCGCCTGTTCCTCGGCAGGCCCCACGACGGCGACCCCATCGAGACGTCCCATGCGGCCGACCACGGAGACGCGCTCGCGGGCCACGAAGCGCCCGCCCGAGATCTCGATGCGCGGCTGCAAGGTGGCGGTCGGGCCGAACAGCGCCGCTACGTGCACGGCGCCGAGTCGAACGAAGCGAGGTGAATGGGGTTTACGCACCGGGCGGAGTCTACCCCCGTCCCGTCAGGGCCACAATGCCCCGCGCAGAATGGGTGTTTCCCGATCATTCCATCTCGGGGGTGGCCTCGATGATGGCCTCGATGAGGGCGTCGGGATCGACGCCCTCGGCTTCGCCTTCGAAGTTGAGGATCAGGCGGTGGCGCAGCGCGGGACGGGCGACGCGGTGGATGTCGTCCGAGGCCACGGCGTACCGGCCGTCGAGCACGGCCCGCACCTTGGCGCCGAGGAGCATGGCCTGCGCCCCGCGCGGCGAGGAGCCATAGCGCACGTACTTCTGCACGAGCGACACGCCGCTCGCCGCGCCCTTCTTCTGACCCTGGGGGGCGGCGGCGGGGTGCGTCGCTTCGAGCAGGCGCAGCGCATAATCCTGGATGCTGCGCGCCACCGGCACCTGGCGCACGAGGTGCCGCAGCTCGAGGACGCGCTCGTGGCTCATCACCGGCGTGGCGTGGACCCCTTCGGCGCGCGTCGTGCGGTCCATGATCTCGTGGAGCGCCGCGCGCGAGGGAAAACCCACCTTGAGCTTGCAGAAGAACCGATCGAGCTGCGCCTCGGGCAGCGGGTAGGTGCCCTCCATCTCGAGCGGGTTCTGGGTGGCGAGGACGAAGAACGGCTCGGTGAGCGGATAGGTCTGCTTGGCCACGGTGACCGAGTGCTCCTGCATGGCCTCGAGCAGGGCCGACTGCGTCTTGGGCGTGGCGCGGTTCACCTCGTCGGCGAGGACGAGGTGGGCGAAGATCGGCCCGCGCTGGAACTCGAAGCGCTTGTGGCCATGCTCGTCCTCGGTGATGACGTTGGTGCCGACGATGTCGGCGGGCATGAGGTCGGGGGTGAACTGGATGCGCGAGAAGCGGAGGTCGAGGGCCTCGGCGAGCGTGCGCACGAGCAGCGTCTTGCCGAGGCCGGGCACGCCCTCGAGGAGGATGTGACCGCCGGCGAGGAGCGCCATCACCACGCCCTCGACGATGTCCTCGTGCCCCACGATGACGCGGCCGATCTCGGCGATGAGCCGGCCGACGTCGCGCCGGAACGCCGCCACCTGCTCGCTCGCGCGCTCGGGCGTGAGCTCGTTGCTCGCTGTCGTTCCGGGATGGGCGGCCATGTCGGGGGCTGTCTCCTGACGGTCTTATTCTCGGGGTTTGATGAGCTGGAAGTAGCGTTTGATGTAGTAGCGATAGCCGGGCGGCACCCGCTCCTTGGACATCACCTCCTCGGTGATGGCGTTGTAGTCGCCATACACGCGGCGGTACGCGGTGGTGGCGAAGCCGCGCTCGGAGGCGCCGAGGATGGTGGCGGAGCGTGAGGGGCCGCTGCCCTGGGCGCCCTGGAGCTTCTGGGTCACGTGGTGCGCGGCGATGCGGGTCGGATCCCCGAGGAGGTGCGGATCGTGTGCGTCCCCCGGCCGGTTGTCGCCCGTGGGGGTCGTGTTCGGCCCCGGGGTTCCGGGCTGGCCGCTGTCGGCCCCGGGCGCGTCCTGTTCGCCACCTGGGCCAGGCGTCTTCTGGCCGGGGGCGGAGGGCGGCGCCGGTAGTCCCGACAGAGGGGATGGGCTCGGCTCCTCATCGCCCGTCTTCTCCTGACCCTGGGCCCGGCGGAAGAAGTCGCGTAGCCGCTCGGCCTGGCTCTGCGCCTTGTTCTCGCCCTGTCCCGTCCCCGCGCGACCCGGGGAAGGCGAAGTCCCCGCCCGGGCGGCCCTGTCGCCGCTCCCCTGCGCCCCGTGGTTCTCCTGGCCGGCCTGGCCCTGTTGCCCTGCTTGGCCAGGTTGGGGTCGGGGCGTTTGTCCCTCCTGGCCCGAGGGCGTACCACCGAGCCCTGCCTGGGCCTGGGGGCTCCCCGTCGGATCTGCCTCTTGATCCTTCTCTGGACGTTCCCCGGCCGGGTCCTGACCCGAGCGGCCGCCGGCCTGGGCCTGCTGTGGGCCTGGTTGTGGCTCCGGCGCCTGCTGGTTGGTCCCCTGGCGTCGCGCCAGCTCCTTCAGATCGGACATGGCCGAGCGCGCGGCGGCATTGCGCTCGGCCCGATCGAATTGGTCCTGCATCTGACGCAGCGTCTCGCCCGCCTGGCGTAGAGACTGGGCCGCCTGCCCCTGCCCGCCTCCGCTGCCGCCTCGGCCTTGCGACAGCTGCGAGCCCGCAGAGCCGAGGTTCCGCTGGAGGTGCTGGAGCTGCTGCTCCGGACGAGCGGCCCCATCGGCCCGACGCTCGCCAGGCTGGGACGTCTGCGGCGCCGTCTCGCGGGTGAGCCGTCGCGGCCCCTCCTGCTCGGGAGAGGGTGACGCAGGCGCCTTCTCCTGTTGGGCCCGCGGCGATTCCGATCGCTGCGCCCCGGGCGGTGGCGAAGGGGGAGGCGTCGGGGAGGGCGGCGGTGCTCCGGTCTCCCGCGCCGCGCGTTCGAGCGTGCGGCCGAGCTCGCGCTCAGTCTTGTCGTCGAGCGGGAGCGATCGCTGCTCGAGCGCACGGCCGAGGTTCGAGAGCTCCTGACCGGCCGCCGCCAGCCGATCCTGCCCCAGGGCCTGACCGGTCTTTTGCGTGAGGCGATGCTGCGACAGCTCGTGCCCCGCCTTGCGCAGCCTCTGCCGCAGCGCTTCGAGCTCCGCCTCGGCGTCTCTCGCGCGCTGCTCGAGCGCGGCCAGGCGATCGAAGAACTCCTTGCGGCTGAGCTCGCCGCGCTCGAGCCGGGCGATGAGCCGCTCGAGCTCGCTGGCCACTTGCGCGTTCTCGGCATCCCCGGCCGCGGTGGCGCGGCGGGCGAGCTCGCGCACGGCCTCGCGGTCCGGCTCGAGGAGCTCCGCCGCCACGGCCAAACGAGGCGGCTCGGGCACACGACGTGAGGGCGAGGCCGGCGCAGATCGGGGCAGGAGCGCGAGCAGCACCGCGGCGGAGACGAGGAGCCCGGTCCAGCGCAGATACGGCGGCCAGCGGAGCGGCGCCGTGCGGCTCGGGGCCACCGCCGCGGCGGCCCGCGCCGCATCGGCCAGGGCGCAGCTCACCAAGCCCGACCCCGGCGCCGTGGCGCTCAGCTCGAGCGCCGTGCGGAGGCGATCGGCGAGGCCATGGCTGACATCGATGCGATGCGCCACCAGGCGTAACGGCAACCGGGCGAACGCGCGCCGCAGCATCCCGGAGGCGAGCAGGAGCCCCGCGCAGATCAGCGCCCCCCGATGGCCGAGGATCTCGCGCGCCGAGGCGCTCCCGCCCGCCAGGACGCCGAGCCGGTGGAGCGCCGTCCATCCGAGCAGCATCCCGGCGGCGAGCAAGGCCGCCTCGCCGAGACCGCGCAGCGTCGCCATGAGCCGCAACCGGCGTCGCACGCGCACGAGCGTCCTCATCACCGCGGACATCTCCCGCGCCCGCTCCTCATCTCGATCTCGCGGGACCGCGCCCGCCGATGGCGACGTGGCAGGCGGCGGCGGATGGGAGGGGGGTGTCATCGTCGGTTCCGGTGTTGGCTCGGGCTCGGCTCGGGTCCTCACGACCGCGCCGTCCGCTTCCGTGGCAGCACAGCGACGACGCTACGAGAGCATAACCGCCCCCCGAAGTCGTGCCAACCGCGGCGGCCGCGTCGCGATCCTCAAGCGCCCTGCGACCGAGTGGGGGAGCAGGACAAATAGGTCGAGCGCTTCGCAGGAGCCGCGTTATCGTAAGGAACATGAGCATGGAATCGGTCTCGTTGGCGCCCGGTCTGCTGCTGGCCGCGCCGGCGCTCGGCGATCCCAACTTCACGCACTCGGTCGTGCTGCTCGGCCATCACGACGCCGGAGGCGCGTTCGGGTGGGTGATCAACGGTCGCCCGCTCGTGCCCGCGCGCCAGCTGCTCGAAGAAGCCGAGCTGACGGTGCCGGGCGTGACGCTCGCGGGTCCCTCGTTCGAGTCGCTGACCCGGATCGGCGGCCCGGTCCTGCCCGGCTCGGCCTGGCTCCTGTTCGAAGCCCCTTCGGAGTCCTCGGGGATCTTCGGCCGGGTCGCTCAGAGCCAGGCCGGCCAGATCGAGCTCGCCGACGAGCCGGGCGTGCATCACCTCGGCGATCGCTACTGGATCACGGGCAACCGGGACTTCATCGAGGCGCTCGCCCGCGGCGAGGGCCCGAACACCTTCCGCCTGTTCCTCGGCTACGCCGGCTGGGGACCGCAGCAGCTCGAGACGGAGATCCAGGCCGGCGCCTGGCTGCCCGCGTCCTTCGATGGCGCGCTCCTGTTCGGCCACGAGCCCGACGAGCTCTGGGACGTGGCCTATCGGCGGGCCGTGGGCGCGCCGCCCGCGGTCTTCACCAGCACCACGCGCGGTAGCGCCTGAGCCGCAAATCGTTCCGCCCGGCATCCTTTTCCGTCTTGTCCCGGCGGGCCGCGGGACGCACGATGAAGGTGTGAGGAGGGGCCATGGCCGCAACGAAGAAGCGCGCCGGAGGGGACGGTGCCACGTCTCCTGCGCCGCGTACACGACGTAAGCGCTCGCAGGTCGAAGCCGGCTCGCGCGGGCTCGGACCGGCCGAGCTTGGCACCGCGCCACCTCCCGAGGAGGTACGCACACTCGCCACCACCGTGGCCGAGGACGGCGGGCAGGTGCTGTGCACCTATCGCGAGCCGCTCGGTGGGGCGTGGGTGCTGCTCGTGGCGCTGCCCATCGAGCGCCTCGAACCCACGCCGTTCCAGCGCGACCTGTCGCAGGCCCACGTCGAGCGCCTGCGGCAGGTCATGGAGCGCATCGACCGGTTCCTCGATCCCGTGATCGCCGTGCGCGAAGAAGGGCACTACTGGACGCCCAATGGCCGTCACCGCCTCGAGGCGCTGCGACGCCTCGGCGCGCGCTCGATCGTCGCCCTCCTCGTGGTCGATCCCGCCATCGCCTACCGGATCCTCGCCCTCAACACCGAGAAGGCGCACAACCTGCGCGAACGGGCCCTCGAAGTCGTGCGCATGGCCGCGGACCTCGCGCGCCGTCAGCCCGGGCGCCGGGAGAGCGAGTTCGCGCTCGAGTTCGAAGAGGCGGCGCTCGTCACCCTGGGCCTGTGCTACGAGGAGCGGCCCCGCTTTGCGGCCGGCGCCTATCACCCGCTCGTGCGACGCATCGACACCTTCCTCGATGAACCCCTGCCCACGGCGCTCGAACGGCGACGGGAACGCGCCCGCGCCCTCCTCGTGCTCGACGATCTCATCGAGTCGCACGTGGCGGCGCTCAAGGCGCGGGGTCTCGAGAGCCCGTACCTGCGCAACCTGGTCGTTGCGCGCATCAATCCCTTGCGCTTCCAGCGTGGGGGGACGGTCCCGGGCTTCGAGGAGGTGCTCGGTCGCGTGCTCGAACGGGCGCGCAGCTTCGATCCGTCGCGCGTGGGCCCCGGCGATCTGGCCTCGCTGGCCGGCGCCGGAGCCCCCGCAGAGGAAGGATAAGAAAGGATAAGATCAGTTGGCGATGAACACGCCGCGCAGATCCTCGGTCGCGGACAAGGGCGCGTTGCTCACGTCATAGGAGATGGCGCGGAACTGGTAGAGCTGCCCCGGCACGAGCGCCGGCGCCGTCGGAGGCCCCGGATAGGTGACTCGCACCTCGGGATTGCCCGTCACCTTCGGCACGGCGGCGTCGGTCCAGATGATGTTCCCGCGGCTGTCGAACACGTCGATGCTGTAGTGCTCCTCGCCGGGACCATCGGCCCAGACAAAGGTCGGGTTGCCGGTGACCGTATCGGGCGCGTCACTGGCGCCGGGCGAGACGACGGCGAGCGCTGCCGTGACCTTGAAATTCCCCGCGGCCACGTTGCGGTTGCTCGCATCCACGGTGACGCGCTGGATCTGGGTGCCCCCGATCGTGGAGGGGTCGCGCACGAGGGCATCGTTCTCGAAGGCCGCCAGCACCACATAGCGGCCATCGGGCACGTCGGTGATGGTGAAGGCGCCGCTGATGTTGGGCGCGCCGTTCTTGGGGGCGCGCAGGCCGGGCGGCACCGCGCCGCGCCCGAGCGTATCGTTGAACGTCGATTCGACCACCAGGACCACGGAGGTCACCGAGCCGCCCGGCGCGGCGACGATGTTGACCGTCCCCGCCACGCTGCCGAGCTGCGTCTGGGTGGGGGTCAGGTCTACGCCCGAGCTCCGGTTGTTGGCCGTGACCGTGGCATTGGCCGAGGCGAGCTGGAGTCCGGCGGCGTAGCCCCGCACCGTGTAGCTGCCGGGCGGCACGTTGAACAGGATGTAGCTGCCGTCGATGTCGCTGGTGGTGGTGAGGGTGGACGGCCCCTCGGCCACGATGAGCGCGCCGCTCCGGCCCGCGCCGGCCCGCACCGTGCCGGCGATCGAGCCGAGGCCCGAGGCGCCGCCGCTCAGCGGGGGGAGGATGATGGTGGTGCCGGCGCCCTCGAAGACGAGCCGGCCGCCGTTGCGGGTCGCGTTGGACACGGGGAGCGGCAGGGAGCGCTCGAGCCCCGTGGGGAAGGTCTCGTAGCCGGAGGCCGAGGCGCGCAGCTTCACCTGGAACGACTGCACCGCGCCATTGGCGTCGCGGGTGGCGGGCACCCGGAGCTCGTAGTTACCCGAGGCGTCGGTGGTCGCGGTGCCGCTGGCGGGGGCGTCATTGGCATCGACGGCGGCGACCAGGGCGTTGGGGATCGCCGCGTTGCTGGGGTCGGTGACCTTGCCGCGCACGACCAGGGGTTCAGCGCAGGTGGGCTGCCCACCGGTGACCAACTCGCACACCTGGCCCGACGGGCAACTGTTGGCGCTGGCGGGATCGCAGCTCTGGGCCCCCTTGGGGCCGCAGCCGACCAGGGGCAGGAACGACGTCAGAAAGATCAGCAGGTTCTCGTATCGCGGGCGCTTCATCATGACCTCCTAGGCTAAGAGACCCACGCCGCCGGCCCCCCCAGGGACAACTCCCAGCAGTGGAGGGGCCTCTAGCCGCGGCGTTCGACCGGGTCACCGCTTGATTGGTTTTGGGCCCGCCGTTCCGTCTCTCCTCCAGACAGGGGAGAGAGACGGACTGGCCCTGGGGGGGACGCTTGACGCCCCCGCGGTCCGGGTTTAGCGTCGAGATCCTCAGGCATGTGCATCTCCTGCCCAGCCTCACCGCAGGTCCCAGCGCCGCGATGGCCCGGCTGCCGGCGCCGAGGCGCGCGCTCATGAGCGACAACCAGCAGCTGGTGGCCGAGCACCTGTCCTTCGTCAAGTCGATCGCGGCCCGGATCAAAGAGCAGCTCCCCCGCGAGATCGAACTCGACGACCTCATCGCCTACGGCATCCAGGGCCTCCTCGAGGCCGCCGAGCGCTACGACGGCCGCCACGGCACGGCCTTCACCACCTTCGCCTATTACCGCGTACGGGGGGCCATCTTCGACGGGCTCCGGGGCATGGGCTGGCTGCCGCGAGGCGAGTACGCCCGGGCTCGCTTCGAAGAACGCGCCGCCGCCTACCTCGCCAACCTGGCGACCCGTGACGTGGGGGGAGCCTACGCCCGAGAGAATCCCGACGCCGCCCTGGAAGACGAGATGCGGGACCTGGCCGAGGCGCTCGGCGGGGTGGCGACGGTGTTCATCACCGCGCTCACCCTCAAGCACGACGAGTCGCTCCTCGATGAGTCCCCGCAGCCGCACGAGCGGCTCGAGCGCCGCGAGATCGAGCGCCGTATCGGCCAGGTGCTCCAGACCATGCCTGCCAAGGAGCGCCGCCTCATCGAGATGTATTACTTCGAGGACAAGACCCTGGAGGAGGCGGGCGCCACCCTCGGCCTGTCGAAGTCCTGGTCCTCTCGGCTCCATGCCCGCGCCATCGATCTCCTGCGCAAGGAGCTCGAGCGACTATCACCCGCGGTCTGGGAGGAGGAGGCGGAGCCGGCGCTGTCGGTCGCCCTGGCCTCGCGGATGCGCCGCTCCGGCCATCACCGGTGACCCGCCCCGCCGCGCTTGGCGCGCCGGAGGGCCTGCCGCTCCGCTGTGATCAGAAGCGCGACCTCCCCACGCCCCTGCCGGTATTCTCTCTCGACCCCGAGGCAGGGCTCGGCCCTGAACGGCAGCTCGTCTGCGCCGCCTGCGGCCAGCCGATCACCACCTCGGAGGCACGCATCAGCGTCGGCGGCAGCCACGAGCACACACGCATCAACCCGCACGGCTACGAGTATCGCTTCGGCTGTTTCGCCCGCGCGCCAGGCTGCGCCTCGCGCGGCGTGCCCTCGCGCCAGAGCACCTGGTTCACCGGGTACTGGTGGCACGTCCAGGAATGCGGCCGCTGTGGCGAACACCTCGGGTGGCTATTCTTCCAGACCGATTCATCGTTCTATGGCTTGATCTTGGATCGCTTGACGGAGATCACGGATCCCGCGTCGGGCACGGCGCCGAGCTAGCAGCGCCCGCGCCGACGCGTCCCTGGGCAGACCTCAAGGCCAGATCCGCCCCACGGTAAAGTCGCGATTGCCCGTGAGGTCGTCACGGCTCTCGGCGGAGAAGACCACCCGGCCGTCGGTCTGGAGCCCGATGGCATAGGCCACACCATCCAAGTTCGGCAGCGAGAGCCCTCCGGACCCGAACAGGGGGTCCGGTACGCCCGCCGCGGTGAACCGCACGAGCGCCGGCGTCTCGCGCGTGTTGTCGTAGGTCTGGCCGGCGGCGATGATGCTGCCATCGGGGTGGACGAGCAGCGCGTTGATCGCGCTGCTGAGACCCGAGCTGTTGGGGTTCAGGAGGAGCGCCGTCCCGTTGGTACCGAAGCCCGGATCGAGGCTACCATCGGCGAGCAGGCGCACCACGGCGAAGGCGCGGCCCTGACTCTGCGTGTCGCTGTAGCCGCCCACGACGAGCTTGTCGTCGGACTGGACGGCCAGGGCAAAGGCCGCGTCGGTGCTCGGGCCGGGCGTCAAGGTGAGGACGCCATTCGTGCCGAAGGCATCGTCGAGTCCTCCCAGGCTGTTGTAACGGGTCAGGGCAAAGGTGTAGCGCCCGCCCGTCTTGGCAAAGCCAGCGAGCACGATGCGGCCGTTGCTCTGCACGCCCACGGCCGACGCGCGCGCGTCCACCGTGCTCACGTTCGTGAGGACCTTGCCGCCGTTCCCGAAGTCCGGATCCAGCGTCCCGTTCGGCAGGTACCGCACCAGCGTGAAGAAGTAGGTGGTGACGACGTTGTTGGGGTCGGTCGAGTCCGTCTGCCGGGAGCTGCCGGCGACGAGGAACCGGCCGTCCGGCAGGAGGTGCAGGCCAAAGGCCCGATCGTCGCCGGTGCCGATCGGCATGAGGGTGGTCCCCCCGTTGCCGAAGGTCGGATCGAGGGTGCCGTCGGGGAGATAGCGGGCCAGGGCGAAGTCGAGGTTACCGCTGTTGCCCGTGCCATAGCCGACGACGAGGAGCCGACCGTCGGGCTGCACCTCGGCCGCGGTGATGTATTCGTTCCCCGGGCCGATGGGCTGAATCACCTTGCCCGCCTGACCAAAGGTCGTATCGGTCGTGCCGGCGGCGGCATAGGCCGCGATGGCGAAGTCGAAATTGGTGCCATTGTTGGCCGCGCCGGCCAGATAGATCCTGCCGTCCGGCGCCAGGGCCAGGGCATACGGCGAATCCTGCGCGCCGCTGATGGCGGTGCGCGTCGTGCCACCGAAGCCGAATCCCGGGTCGAGCTGCCCCGGCGCCGCGCCCGGCGCGAGGACGATGAAGTCGTGCCGCCCCGCCCCGAGCGTGTTCCCGGCGACGCTCGCCTGGAGCGTCAGGGTCTCGGTCACCGGGTCCCTGAAATAGAGGCGCATCGAGGCCGCGCCCGGCCCCAAGGTGACGCTCGACACCCGCTGGCTACAGGTCGCGTCCGTGTAGAAGGCCCCACTCCCCCCGCCATCGAGCGCCACCGTGGCCGCGGTCGGGAGCGTGAGCAACTTGCCATCGCCGTCCCGGCCCGACAGCGTCAGGGCCGCAGAACACAGGCGCGCGGAGACGCCCGAGGCGCCCTGGAACGCCAGGCGATTCGCCCCCGGCCCATCGGGCCGTAGCGTGGGAGGATCGTTGCAAGCAGAGAGCATCACCAGGCAGGTCACTAAGCTATGAAATCTAATGAGGCTCATGCGAACTCCTGCAGAAAGGCTGGCCTAAAGAACGCCGCTTCCCGACGACGTCAACAGCG
Organism: Polyangia bacterium; assembly: GCA_036263495.1. GTDB lineage: Bacteria > Myxococcota_A > Polyangia > Palsa-1104 > SHYY01 > DATAGU01. The sequence continues at coordinate 17,872 of DATAGU010000332.1, forward strand.
CACACTCTGCTGCTCCCTCGCGGCGTCATCATTCGGGGGGACTTTCAATGTATCACGCCAGGGGCTTGGCGGCAGGGGCAGGGTACGCCAGGGGTGTCCACCAGAGAGCAGGGGCTCTCCGGCCAGGTGCAGCCCGGGGCTACGCCGGGCAGACGATCGCGAGCTCTCCTGCGCGAAGACGAGCAGGAGCGGGACAGGTGCTTCCCGACTCAGCTCGGCTCAGTGCGTGCGGGGCAAGAGATCCATGCGCCGCGCCAGCAGATCGATGAGGTCATCGGCCTGCGCCGGGCCGTACAGCACCAGCTCCACCCACAGCACATTGTGATGCGCCCGGGCGCGGGACACCGCCTCTCGCACCTTCTCCGCGAGACCGGCGAGATCCAGCATCTCCTCCTCGGCCACGCGAATCGGCATCGCGCAGTGCAACCCCACGCCGATATTGGGCTCGGGGTAGAGATGGAGCACCGTATCGCCGCCGCGGAAGAAGGCGAGCACCGGCTTGTGGTGACGGCCGTCGTAGACCACGCGCTGGTCGAGGGGGCCGTCGAGCATGGCGATCCGTTCGCGCAGTCGTACCAGCGTGGCGCGGGCCGCGGCATCGGACATGTCGATGAGGGCATCCAGGGAGGTGACTGGCTCGTAATCGATGTGACCCATGGGGCCCATCCTAGGTCGCGGCACCCTGGTGACCAGCAAGAGCCACCCGCAAAAATCACTCCCCTACCAAGGCCAGGGCGCGATCGAGCACCGCATCCGAGAGATACATGCCTGATTTGCGCAGCCGCTCGAGAACTGGGCGAGCCGCCGGGACGTAACCGCGCTGCTTGGCGATCAGGATCAAGCCAAGGGTGCCGCGGACCGGAATCCCCAGCACGGCCGCGCACCGCCGGCCAGCGAGGTCATCCAGGATCGCTTCGGCGCCAGGATGAGCATGTGCCCATGCCAGCACCGAGGACTCTCCTGCACCGAGGTCCCAGGCGCTGATAAGTGGCGGGATGGGAGGCGGCTCGACGACGACCAGCCAGTCCGCGTGCTGCATGGCCCGCACCGTGACGTCGTCGGGACCACGGCGCCGGATCTCGTCTGCCACGGGTGCGGGGACGATAATCTCCTGCCCAGCGACGTCCCGCAGCAGCTCGAGAAGCGCCGCTCGGGCGAGGAAGATGAGCGGCGAGGCATTGACCGCAGGTCGCTCAGCCACGCTCGAGTTCTTGCTTCAGGTCATCGAAATCCACCACGAAGACATCCTCCGCGGCCTGCATCAGCGCGAAGAGAAAGTCGGACCGATCGAGCCCCGCGATGGCGGCGGCCTTCTCCTGGGAGATCGCACCCCGCCGGTACCAGTGAATGGCAGCGGCAAGACGCAATTCCCGCACAAAGCCCTCGGGCGAGAGCCGAAGCGCAGAGAAGACCTCCTCGGGCAATTGCAACGTGATGGTCGTCATGGGGTGACTGCCTCTTGACCTGTCACCGAGTCTATCAGACCGAAGACGGGCTGCTCGCGCCGCTACTTGCTCTTGTGCACGAACACGCCGTTCCACCCGGGCGGGGGCTCATCGCCGAGGCCGGCGAGACGGTCGAGGTACAGCGGGGCCACGTGATCCCCGGGGTTGCGCTCGGCAAACCTCCCGAAGAGGCGCCGGGCCTCGGCAAAGTGACCCTTGCGGTAGGCGGTCATGGCCTCGGCGAAGACCTGCCGCTCCTCGTAGTTGGCGACGACGCAGCCGGGGCCGGCGAGGAGCTCGTGGATGGCCACGGGCTCGGCCTTGCCCTTGACCTGCACGAGGTCCACCTCCCGGAAGCTGTACTCGTGCGCGGCCCGGCGCCTCGTCTCGTCCCCCACCAGGCAGAAGACGCCGTAGGCCTTGGTCAGGCCCTCGAGGCGAGAGGACAGGTTCACCGCGTCGCCCACCACGGTGTAGTTGAAGTGCTCGTCCGAGCCCATGTTGCCCACCACCATGTCGCCGCTGTTGACGCCCACGCCGATCTGGAGGTCGATGCCCATCTCGGCCTTCAGGACGGGCTGGAGCGCGAGCAGCTCCTGGCGCATGCGGAGGACACAGGCGAGCGCCTGGGTGGGGTGCGCGTCGTTCGGCACCGGCGCGCCGAACACGGCCATCACCGCATCGCCGATGAACTTGTCGAGGAAGCCGCCGTTGGCCAGGACGGCGCGGGTCATGGGGGTGAGATAGGTGTTGAGCACCTTGATGAGCTGCTCCGGGTCGAGCCGCTCGGAGATCGAGGTGAAGCCGCGAATGTCGGAGAACAGGACCGTGAGGTGGCGGCGCGCGCCGCCGAGCGACAGGGCGCGCGGGTCGGCGAGCAGCTCCTGGATGACGCCGTCGGCGAGGTAGTGGGCGAAGGCATGGCGCAGGCGGCGGCGCTGTCGGCCCTCGCGCGCATAGGCGAAGGTGAGGCAGGCGGTGCTGACCGCGACGGAGGTGATGATCGGGCCCATCCAGCACAGCCACAGGCCACGGCTGACGAACAGCCGATGGCTGAGGCCGAGGTACGCGGCGGCGAGGAGGAGCGTGCCGAGGCTCTGGAGGAGCGGTGACAGGCCGAGCCGCGGCCAGAAGATGAAGGAGATGAGGATGCCGAGCGCGAGGCAGGCGAGGGTGTCGCTGCGCCAGGAGGCCCGCGTGAGCCAGTCGCGGCGCAGGAGGTTGTCGATGGCGGTGGCGTGCATCTCGACGCCGGGGAAGCCGGGGCCAAAGGAGGTGCGCGTGGTGTCGTGCCCGAGGTGGGTGAGGGCCAGGAGCACGATGCGGCCGCGCAGGGCGTCGGGCGGGAGGGTGCCGCGCAGGGCGTCGATGGCCGAGTAGGTGGGGAAGGTGCCGGCCGGGCCACGGAAGTTGAGCAGGATGGCGTCGTCGTCCCCGAGGGGGACGGTCTCCTGGCCGATGCGCACGCTGTGCTCGGTGCCGAGGTAGGCGAGCGTGGCCCTCGACAGGCCGTGATGGAGGGCGAGGAGCTGGACCGAGAGGGGCGCGAAGTAGCCCCCCTGGTACTCGCGCACGAGCGGCAGGGCGCGCAGCGTCTGGGTCTCGTCCTCGTGCACGGTCATGATGCCGAGCCCGCGGGCGGCGGCGGTGAAAATGGGCGCCGAGCCGGCGATGTCGCGCGCGGTCCGGGGCACGTAGGGTCCGGGGACGCTCTGACCGTACTTGCCGCGGGACAGGCTGGGATCGCTCGAGCTCCGGCCCTCGCGCAGGCCCATGTGGATGCCGAGCACGACGTTGCGCGCCTCGCGCAGGGCCTCGACCAGGCGGGCATCGCCCTGTCCCTCGGCCTGGACACGCCGCAAGAGGCCGTCGGCGGCCGTGTCACTGGGCCCAGCGCCAGGGGCCGGGCGCGCGGCGAGGTACCCGTCGATGTCGCGCGCCAGGTCGGCGGGCAGGATCTGCTCGGGATCGGCGAACAGCGCGTCGATCCCGATGGCCTTGGCCCCGGCCTGATGAACGGCGCGGACGACCCGGGCAAAGCCGCGGCGTTGCTCGAACAGGGCCGGCTCGGCCTCCAAGGTCCGATCGTCGAAGGCCACGATCGCGACCTCGCTGCCGGGCGGGATCGGCCCCCGCAGCTGGAAGCGGAGGTCGAGGGTGCGCCGCTCGAAGGACTCGAAGCCGGGGAGCTCGTGGCCGGTGCGATGGAGCGCCACCAGGGCCGAAAACACGAGCGCGACCACCAGCCCCGCCACGAGCGGGTGTTCGGCCTTCAGCGCAGTGCGATCTCGGTCGTCAGCCACGGGCCCTCCACTCCCTTCATGTCCGCTCTCAGCTCGAGGTGTCGCGACAAGAGGATCTCGCGCGCGCAGGCCGGGGTGGGCAGGCCACCGCCGAGCACGACGCGCTGGATCTGCCCGCCCTCGACCTTGACGCGCACGGCCACCTGACGGACGGCGACCGGGAGCCGCCCGAGCTCACGGATCAGGCACTGGCGCAGCCGCGGCAGCTCCGGGAGCTCCGCTGCGGCCGGCGCGGGCGATACCGGATCGGCCGGAGAGGGCGCGGCCGCGGGCGGCGGGGGAGGTGGAGCCGGGGGAGCCGCGTCGTCCACGCCGGCCAGGGGATCGCCGGGCGCGGCCCGGACCGGGCCCCGCGGCGGTGCTGCTTGCGACTTGGCCGCACCGGCCCGGGCGCGAGCCCTCTCGGCTTCGGCGCGGGCGCGCTCGCGGGCTTGCTCGACCTGGGCCCGGGATTCCACCTCGGCGCGGGACCGCTCTTCCTGGAGCGCCTGGGCGCGGGCCCGGGCTTCGGCCTCGGCGCGGGCGCGCTCTTCCTGGAGCGCTCGCTCCCGGGCCTCGGCTTCGGCCTGGGCCGCCGCCGCGCGCTCGCCGCGGGGCTTAGGTGGGGCCGGGCGCGGTGAGGGCCGGCTCAGATCCCCCCGCAGGGGATCATCATCAAAGGTATAGGCCGGAGCGGCTGCACCTGGCGCGGCCGCGCCAGGCGGCGGATAGCCGCCCCCAGGCGCGCCTGGAGGGAACGCACCAGGCGGTGGATAGCCGCCTCCAGGTGCGCCCGGGGCGCCCGGCGGCGGCGGCGGCGGCGGCGATGCAGCCGGCGCGGGCACGGGCAAGCCCCGCGAGACCCGCGGGGGCGTGGAGCCGGCGCGAGGCGACGGAGGCGGTGACGCGGCCACCACGGGCGGCGGCGCCTGGGGCTGGGCGGGCATGGATTCGGCCGCGGCGCGCCGGGCCTGGGTGCCGGCGAGACGCTCGGCCTGCGCCTTCTCTTCCCGTGTGACCAGGCGATCGAGCTGCTCGGCCAGGCTCTTCTGCGTGCGCGGCGCCCCGAGGAGCACGATGTCGCTCACCCGCAGCGTGAGATCCTCATCGATACGAACGAGGTAGCCGTTGTCGAGCGCGACCACGAGGAACTCGCTCGGGGGCACGCGCAGCTCGTCGCTGCGCAGGAGGGGGAGCCCGGGGACGGCGGGGAACTCGGTCTGGCTCGCGCGCACGATCGATCCGGTGCCGCCGCACAGGTGCACCCGCGCGGCGACCGGGCCGGTGCCGGCCGCTGGCGGGCGGCCGGCCGCGGCCACGTCCGCCACGCCCATCAGGGGGGGACCGAGAAGGAGCCAACACAGGAGGAGACGCGGCAGTGTCATCGGGTTCCTTGAGGTACCTCGGTCGGCGGGCGGACCGATCCTGGCCAAGCTGACATGTCGTCGCCGCGGGGTCAACGAGGGAGGGCCTGATCGGGCCCGATCGCCCCCCTCGTTTCCCTTGGGGGTCCATGGAAGAACGCTTGCCCGGATGGCGTGGTGCCGTTCCTTCGCCTTCAAACGGCTCGTGCAAGGCGGCCTTGCGTACCCGTGGGGGGATTGTTAAAAACCGCATAGGATGGTGCTGACCCGAAGGCTCAGGCTCGTCTTGCTATCGCTCCTGGTGGCGATGAACGGCCTGGATCTGTGCCTGTCAGCCCTGCAGGGAGAGGCCCTCGGCGGGGAGCCGCGCATCGCGGCCTCGGGAGCCTGGGACCGCGGCGGCTCGCTCGAGCGGGACCTGCAACACGACGAGATCGATGAGGACACCGCGCTCGCGGATCCCGATCCGGATGACACGGATGACGACGACGTCCTGCTGAGCTCCGGGACACGGCTCGCGCCGACGCCGGAGGTCCATCCCTGGAGCGACACGCCCCCCGCCCTGCTCGGCTTTCCTCTCACCAGCCGCCTGTTTCGCCCGCCCCGCGCGCTCGTGTCCTGACACGAGACACCGCGGCATAGCGAAACACCCCACCGCTCACGCGCGTCCATAGGACCCGATGCGGGCGCAGCCTGCGGGGAGCGGGGGGCGCGAAGGCCGGGAGGCCTGAGCGGATCAGTACGTGAGCGGCGTTCCAGGAGGGTCGATGTCCCGTTCGTGGGCGGCGATTGCGCTCGCCGTCGTATCCTTGTCTTCATCCGCTGGGGCTCTCGCGGCCCCGGCCACGGTCCGGCTGAGCCTTGAAGAGGCGCTCGCGCTGGCGGAGCGGCATAGCCCGCTCGTGGCCAGGGCCCGCCAAGAGCGCCTGGTCACGGCCGCGAACCGCGTGGGCGCGGGCGCGATCCTGCCCACCAACCCGGCGCTCTCGGTGAGCGTGGGCCGGCGGCGCGACGTCAGCGGCAGCCAGCCGCCGGCCACCGGCCCCGAGGTGGTGGGCCACCTCGAGCAGACGATCGAGGTCGCCAACCAGCGCGGCGCGCGCCTGGCTGAGGTGGCGGCCGCGGTCGACGTGGCCCTGGCGCGGGAGCGCTTCGCCACCGTCGAGGCGCGGGCCCGCGCCCGCCAGGCGTACCTCGGTGTGCTCATCGCGGAGCGGTTCGCCGAATCGGCCCGGCGGCGCGAGCAGCTCGGCCTGCAGATCTACGACTCGGCCAAGAGGCGTCTCGAGGCCGGGGCGGGCTCGGATGTGGAGCTGCACCTGGCGGAGGTCGAGCGCGGGCGCCTCGCCGGTGACCGCGTGACCGCCGAGCTGGCGGTGGCGCAGGCGCGGGCCGATCTGCGCCTGCTCCTCGGTCTCCCCATCCTCACCGAGAAGGAGGCGCCACTCGAGCTGACCACGCCGCTCACCCGGCCGGGCCTGACGGATCAGGGCCTCGAGGACATGGTCGCGTTGGCGCGGGCGCGGCGGGCCGACCTCGAGTCGCTCCTGCACGCGCGCACGCAGCTCGACGCCGCGCTCGTGCGGCTCCGGCGCGAGGTCGTGCCGAGCCCGACCCTCTACGTCGACATCGCCAGCCAGCAGCCGGGGCAGCTCTACGTCGGCGCGGGCGTGGGGTTCAACCTGCCCCTGTGGCGCCGCCGTCAGGGGGAGATCGCGCAGGTGGACGCCGAGCGGGGGCGCCTGTTCGTGGAGCGCGATCTCATGGAGCGAGAGATCGCGGTGGAGGTGGCGCAGGCGTACCGGCGGGCGCAGGCCCGCAGCGTGGAGGCCGACCTGTGGGAGCGCGAGGTCGTGCCCGCGGCCGAGGCCAACGTGGGGCTCATCACCGAGGGCTGGCGCGCGGGCAAGTTCGACCTGTTCCGCGTGATCCAGGCGTCGCGCGAAGCCGGCGAGGCGCGCCGCCGGCTGCTCGAGGTGCTGGGCGAGTTCTGGCAGGCCGTCATCGAGCTCGACCGCGCCACGGGAGCGTCCGTCTTCGTCATTGCAAACACTTCGACTCCGAGGGGAACACCATGAGGATCCGGATTCACCGCTTGCTGCGGGAGGGAATGGGAATGACGGCGCTGCGCCTCGGTCTCATCGGCGGCCTCGGTCTGCTCGTATCGAGCCTCGGCGCCGCCGGCTGCTCTGGCGACGGCGAATCGGTCGCCCGCGCCAACACCCAGGGCGCCGCCAGGCCGGCGTCGGGGCCCGAGGCCCTCAAGGTCAGCGAGGCGGCGCTCGCCAAGAATCCGATCACCACGGCGCCGGTCACGCGGATCCGGATCGCGCCCGACCTCCAGGTGGTGGGCTCGGTCTCGTACAACCAGAACCACTACGCCCTCGTGGGGCCCCTCGTGAGCGGCCGCGTGTCCCGCCTCCTCGCCGGCCTCGGCGACGTCGTGCGCGCCGGGCAGGTGCTGGCCGAGCTCGAGAGCAGCGAGATCGGCCAGGCGCAGGCCGCCTACCTCTCGGCCAAGGCGCGCGCCACCGCGGCGCGGGCCAACCTCAAGCGTGAGAGCGACCTCGCGGAGAAGAAGATCTCGTCCCTGCGCGAGCAGGAGATGGCCGAGGCCCAGTCCATCTCGGAGGAGGCGGAGCTGCGCGCCGCCATCGAGCGGCTCCACGCCTACGGGCTCAACGAGACCGACATCGCCGCCCTCGATCGGGAGGGGCGCGACCGGCGCGGCGCGAGCGGACTCGGCGGCAAGGTGCCCCTGCGCGCGCCCATCCGGGGCACCGTGGTCGCGCGCCACATCACCCTCGGGCAGGCGGTCGAGCGCGCCACCGACGCCTTCAAGATCATCGACCTCAGCCAGCTGTGGGTGCTGCTCGACATCTACGAGAAGGATCTGCAGCGGGTCTACGTGGGGCAGAAGGTGGAGCTCCGCACCGAGACCTACCCCGGCGAGGTCTTCCACGCCCGCGTCGCCCACGTGAGCCCGCTCATCGACGAGAAGACCCGCACCGCCAACATCCTCATCGAGTTCGACAACCCCAAGGGCAAGCTGCGCCCGGGGCAGTTCGTGGCCGCCAAGCTCCTCGGTGACCGGCGCCAGGCGGCCGTGGAGGTCCTGGCCGTGCCGCGCCGCGCCGTCTCCTCGGTCGAGGGCAAGAACGTCCTCTTCATCCGCACCCCGGACGGCTTCCAGCGCCGCCTCGTCGAGATCGGCCTCTCGGACGGCGAGCACGTCGAGGTCAAAAAGGGCATCGAGGCGGGCGAGCTCGTGGCCATCGATGGCGCCTTCCTCCTCAAGAGCGAGCTCCTGAGGTAGCGATGCTGGAGCAGATCGTCGAGTTCTCGGTGCGCCGCCGCGGGGTCGTGCTGGTGGTGTGGGCCGCCATCGCCGCCGCCTCCTACCTCGCGCTGCGCAAGATGTCGGTCGACGCCGTGCCCGACGTCACCAACGTGCAGGTGGGCATCACCACCAGCGCCCCCGGCCTCTCGCCCGTGGAGGTGGAGCAGTACCTCACCTACCCGGTCGAGACCGCCATGAACGGCCTCCCCGGCGTGGTGGAGATCCGCTCCATCAGCCGCACGGCCGTCTCGGCCGTGACCGTGGTGTTCAACGACGACACCGACATCTGGTTCGCGCGCCAGCTCGTCAACGAGCGGCTCAAGCTCGCCGAGGTCGACATCCCGCCCGGGTACGGCCGGCCCGAGCTCACGCCCGTGTCCACCGGGCTCGGCGAGATCTACGAGTTCTACCTCACCTCGAAGCAGCGCACGCCCATGGAGCTCCGCACCCTCCTCGACTGGGTGGTGGGCTACAAGCTGCGCTCGGTGCCGGGGGTCATCGAGGTCAACAGCATGGGCGGCGAGGCCAAGCAGTACCAGGTGGTGGTCGAGCCCAAGCGCCTCGCCGAGTACCGCCTCACCCTGCGCGCCATCCACGACGCGCTCGACCGCAACAACGCCGCCATCGGCGCCGGCTACATCGAGAAGAACGCCGAGGCCTACGTCATCCGCGGCGACGCCCAGTTCAAGACCCTCGACGACATCGCCAACACCGTGCTCACCACGGACCAGGACGGGACGCCGGTCCTCCTCAAGCAGGTGGCCAAGGTCCAGATCGGCCCGGCGCTGCGCTTTGGCGTCGTCACCAAGCACGGAGAGGGCGAGATCGCCGCCGGCACCGTGCTCATGCTGATCGGCGCCAACTCGCGTGAGGTGGTCGAGGGCGTCAAGCACCGCCTGGCCGAGATCCAAAAGGAGCTGCCGCCCGACGTGAAGATCGTCTCCTACTACGACCGCGCCGAGTTCATCGATCGCATGCTCAAGACCGTGGCCATCAACCTGGCCGAGGGCGCGGCCCTGGTCGTGGTGGTCCTGTTCCTCACGCTCGGGAGCTTCCGCGGCTCGCTCATCGCCGCGCTCGCCATCCCGCTCAGCATGGGCATCGCCGTGATGGGCATGGTGCGGCTCGGCGTGACCGGCAACCTCATGTCCCTCGGGGCCATCGACTTCGGCCTACTCGTCGACGGGGCCATCGTGCTCCTCGAGGCGGCGCTCGCGCAGCTCGCGATCGCGCGGGCGCGCGCAGGGATTCACGGTCGCGGCCCCGAGCGCGGCGTGATCGCCGCCGAGATCGCCACGGCCATGAAGCGCACCGCCCGGCCCGTGGCCTTCGCGCTCCTCATCATCCTCCTCGTCTACCTCCCGCTCATGGCGCTCGAGGGCGTGGAGGGGCGCATGTTCAAGCCCATGGCCATCACCGTGGCGCTGGCCCTCTTCGGGGCGCTCTGCTTCTCGCTCACCGCCTTCCCGGCGCTCGCCGCCTACGTGCTCAAGGCGCCCAAGCACGCCCACCAAGAAGGCGGCGGCGTCTTCGGGCGCCTCGCGACGGCCTACGGCCGGGTGCTGCGGCGGGTCCTGCCGCGGCCGGCCCTCGTGCTCGGGATGGCCGGGCTCCTCCTCCTCGGGGCCGGGCTCCTCGGCGCCCGGCTCGGCGCCGAGTTCGTGCCCCGCCTCGACGAGGGCGAGCTGTCGCTCGACATCAAGCGGCTGCCGTCGATCTCGATCAGCGAGGCGCAGCGCCTCGGCCTGCAGGTGGAGGCGGTGCTGGCGCGCTTCCCCGAGGTGCTGTCGATCGTGACCCGCACCGGCCGCGCCGAGGTGGCCACCGAACCCGTGGGTCCGGACGAGACCGAGGTGGTGGTCAAGCTCAGGCCCAAGGAGGCGTGGACCACCGCCCACGACCTCGACGCCCTCGGCGAGAAGATCAAAGAGGCGGTCGAGGCCGAGGTGCCGGCCACGTTCGTGGGCGTGTCGCAACCCATCGAGGACCGCGTGAACCAGCTCCTCGCCGGCTCGCGCGCCGACGTGGTGGTCAAGGTGTTCGGCAGCGACCTCGCCGTGCTCAAGGCCACGGCCGACGAGATCGGCCGCGTCCTCCGCGACGTCCCGGGCCGCGGCGACCTGCGGGTGCAGCGCGTCCTCGGCCTGCCGCTCCTCGAGGTCAAGCCCGACCGGCTGCGCCTCGCGCGCTACGGCATCCCGGCCGAGGAGATCCTGGAGATCGTCGAGGCCTCGCGGGTGGGCCGCTTCGCCGGCCGCATCTTCGAGGGCTCGCGGCGCTTCGATCTCATGCTGCTCCTGCCGCCCGCCTCGCTCACGCCCGAGGCCTTCGGCGACCTCCTCGTCGGCACCCCGAGCGGCCAGCTCATCCCCCTCGCGCAGGTGGCGGAGATCCGCGAGACCGAGGGGCCGGCGGTGATCAACCGCGAATCGCTCGAGCGCCGCGTGCTGGTCGAGGTCAACGTGCGCGGCCGCGACCTCGTGAGCTTCGTCAAGGACGCGCAGGCCCGGGTCGCGTCCCGGGTCCAGCTCCCGGACGGCGTGCACCTCGAGTGGGGCGGGCAGTTCGAGAACTTCGAGCGCGCCTCGCGCCGGCTCGGCCTGGTCGTGCCGGTCGCGCTCGGCCTCATCTTCGGCACCCTGTTCCTCATGTTCGGCGACGGGCGCTACGCGCTCGCCGTGTTCGCCGGCGCCCCCTTCGCGCTCATCGGCGGCGTCCTCTCGCTCCTCCTCCGCGGGCTGCCGTTCTCCATCCCGGCGGCGGTGGGCTTCATCGCCGTGGCGGGCGTGGCGGTGCTCAACGGCGTGGTCATGGCGAGCGAGGTGCGGCGCCTTCTTGCAGAAGGGATCGAGCGGCTCGAGGCCGTGGTGCAGGGGGCCAAGGCGGTGCTCCGCCCGGTCATGACCACGGCGCTCGTGGCGGCGATCGGCTTTGTGCCCATGGCCCTCTCGACGCGCGCCGGGGCCGAGGTGCAGCGCCCGCTCGCCACCGTGGTCATCGGCGGCATCGTCTCCTCGACGCTCCTCTCGCTCCTCGCGCTGCCGGCGCTCCTGCGGCTCCTCGTGGCGCGCGGCGCCAGCCAGGCCGCGGCGCCCGTGCCGGCCGCGGCCGAGCCGGAGATCTCTTCTGGCCTCCCGCCCCCGGAGGCCGCCTCCTGAGAGAAAAGCTGCGCCGAATCGACGATGGGACCGCAGGTTCCCGATCGGAAAAAGGCCAACCTGCCTTATGCTGGAGAGGACGATTCGTGTGCATCCTGCATTTCTGCTTGGCGCGAAAGCTGCTCTGGGCAATCCTTTCATGAGGAGACACTCATGCTGACCATCCGTTTCTGGGGCGTACGCGGGAGCGTCGCCACCGGTGAGCGGCGGACTGCGGGCGTGGGCGGTAACACTTCGTGCGTAGAGGTCATCTGCGATGCGAACGAGCGGCCGTCGGGCCTTCCGGGAGATCCGTCGGCGCGCCCCGATCCCTCGCAGGGGACCCACATCATCTTCGACGCCGGCACGGGCCTGCGGGCCCTCGGCGCCGACCTGATGAGCCGCAGAAAGCCGGTCAACGCCCACCTGTTCCTCAGCCACTACCACTGGGATCACGTGCAGGGGTTCCCGTTCTTCGTGCCCGCCTACGTGCCCGGCAACCACGTGTCCCTCTACGGGGCGGGTGGCTCCGGCGTCGTGCGCCGCGTGATGGAAGGCCAGATGAGCGCGCCTTGCTTCCCGGTCACGATGAACGAGATGAAGTCCACCATCTCCTTCCACGACATCGAGTCGAAGAGCGACTTCACGGTGGGCAACGTCCGCGTCCGCACGGCGCCGGCGCGGCACCCGAACGGGTGCCTGTTCTACCGGGTCGACCACCAGGGGCGGAGCGTGGTCTACGCCACCGACACCGAGCACGCCGACAACGGCGAGCCCGACGCCCAGCTCCTCGGCCTCGCGCGCGGCGCCGACGTCCTCATCTACGACGCCCAGTACACGCCCGAGGAGTACAACGGGGCGGTGGGCGGCGGCTCCAAGAAGGGCTGGGGCCACTCGACGGCCGAGGAAGGCGTGCGGCTGGCCCAGCTGGCCGGCGTGTCCCGCCTCGTCCTGTACCATCACGATCCCTCGCACGACGACGCCGAGGTGGAGCGCATCGAGGCCCTGACCCGGGCGCGTTTCCCCGAGGCCGTCGCCGCGCGTGAGGGCCTGCAGATCGCGCTCGAACCCCGCCAGTAGCTCCCCCCGTCACCTCCCGATCTCCAGACGTACCTCCGGCTCCGCAGCCGTCACCTCCCGGTCCGAAACCGTCACCTCCCGGTCCGAATGCGTCACCGCCCGGCCCGAATATGTCACCGCCCGGCCCGAAACCGTCACATCCCGGCCCGAATGCGTCACCTCCCGGCCCGAATGCGTCACCTCCCGGCTCGAAACCGACACCTCCCGGTCCAAAACCGTCACCTCCCGGCCTGAATGCGTCACCTCCGGGCTCGAATGCGTCA
>DATAGU010000333.1:0-4802 GCA_036263495.1 Polyangia bacterium
AACGGCGAGCACCGCGAAGCCCCCGCCGGATCGCAGCCGCCCGATCCTGGCCCCGGCCCCGTCCCCTGCGCCACGCACACCCCACCGCAGCTCGCCCCCTGATAGCGCGGGTCACAATAATCCCGCGGGTCATCCACACACTGAAAGCCCGACGGACAGGGACGCCCCGAAGGCCCCCCACAGATCGGGTTGTCCACGCAGTTGCACGCCCGCGCGTCCCACGTCTGATACGGCGCGCACCGCGACGCCCCCGCCGGGTCGCAGCCCTCCGCCGGCGTCCCTCCCTGCGCCACACACAGACCATTGCAGTGCCCCCCGTGATAGCGCGGGTCGCAGGGGTCCCGGGGATCGTCCACGCATTGATACCCCGACGGACACGGGCGCCCCGCCCACCCACCGCAGCTCGGGTTCTCCACGCAGCGGCACGCCCGCGCATCCCAGCTCTGAAACTGCGTGCAGCTCGCCGCGCCCGCCGGGTCACACCCGCCGCCGCCTGGCACCGGCACCGACGCCGGCACGCACGTCCCGACACAATCCCTCCCCCCAAAGCGCGGATCGCAGCGGTCCCGCGGGTCGTCCTGGCACTGATAGCCTGGCGGACAACCACGCCCACTCTGCCCCCCGCAGCTCAGCGACGACTCCCCGACGCAGCGCCCGAGCGCCGGGTCCCACCGCAGCGGCGGAGGACAACCCGGCCCTGGCCGCCCCCGTTGCAGGCTCACCGTGAACGCGGCCGGCGCGAAGTCGTACTCGCGAAACAGGATGTAATACATCCCCGGCGCCGGCAGCGTGAGCTGCAGCTGCGCGTCCTTCACATCGTCATTCGCGTCATCGCTCTCGGCGACCACCGTAAAACGTTCGTTCAGGATCCAGGCCACCGGATCGCCATCTTGCGATCGCACCCACACCTCCACCGGGTCATTGGCATTGCCGCGGAAGGCGAACGCGCGATAGCGCGGCAGCCCCCGGACCACGATCGCCGGCGTCGTCGTCCCATAAGGGAGCGTGCCGAGCACCTGCACGCGCTTCCGGAAATTGCGCGCGTTCACGTCGAGCGGCGGCACATCGGCGCGGCTCTCGACCGCAGGCAGGAGCAGGCCGAAGCCCGCCACGAACATCAGCACTCTTGAGCAAACTCTGGTCATTTTCATCATGGGGGTCTCTCTCCAGAGACGATCGAACAGGGGCCGCATTCTAAGTATTTCCCCCTGCACCCCCAAATCCCCCTCCCGCCCCCTCCGGCCCACCGCAGGCCCCCTCTCGCCGACGTCCGAGAGCTCCCCCCCACTCCCGCGGCGTCTCGCCAGCGCCCGCGTTGACACCAGCCGATCCAGCCTGTACCAAAGGCGAATGCGCATCCTCATCGTCGGCGGCGCCGGCTACATCGGCAGCCACACCGCGCGCCACCTCTCGAAGCAAGGCCACGACGTCGTCGCCCTCGACGACCTCTCCACCGGCCACCTCGCCGCCCTCGGCGGCCTCCCCCTCGTCCACCTCGACCTCGTCACCGGAGACCTCACCTCCTTCCTCGCCGCCGGCCGCTTCGACGCCGTCATGCACTTCGCCGCCCGCTGCATCGTCCCCGAGTCCGTCGAAAAGCCCTCCATCTACTGGCGCACCAACGTCCTCGGCACCCTGCGCCTCCTCGACGCCATGGTCACGAGCGGCCCGCGCCGCCTCGTCTTCAGCTCCACCTGCGCCACCTACGGCATCCCCACCGAGGTCCCCATCCCCGAGGGCCACCCCCAGGCCCCCATCAACGCCTACGGCAAGAGCAAGCTCGCCGTCGAGCACGTCCTCGGCGACTACGCCCGCGCCCACGGCCTCGGCGCCATCGCCCTGCGCTACTTCAACGCCGCCGGCGCCGCCGCCGACGGCGCCTACGGCGAAGACCACACCCAGGAGACCCACCTCATCCCCCTCGCCCTCGGCGCCCTCCTCGGCGGCCCGCCCCTCCGCGTCACCGGCACCGACTACCCCACCCCCGACGGCACCTGCATCCGCGACTACATCCACGTCGACGACCTCGCCCGCGCCCACGCCCTCGCCCTCGAGCGCATCGAGCCCGGCACCTTCAACGCCTTCAACATCGGCACCGGCGCCGGCCACTCCGTGCGCGAGGTCATCGACACCATCGAGAAGATCACCGGCCGCGCCCTCCCCCGGACCGACGCCCCGCGCCGTCCCGGCGATCCCCCCACCCTCGTCGCCCGCGCCGACACCGCCCGCGCCCAGCTCGGCTTCACCCCCGAGCGCAGCCTCGACGACATCGTCGCCTCCGCCTGGCGCTGGCACGAGCGCCACCCGCGCGGCTACGCCGGCTGATGCGCATCGCCGTCGCATCGAGCGGCCTCGGCCACATCGCCCGGGGCATCGAGTCCTGGGCCAGCGATCTCGGCCACGCCCTCGCCCGGCGCGGCGTCGACGTGCGCCTCTACAAAGGCGGCGGCACCGCCGACAGCCCCATCGAAGAAGTCATCCCGTGCTGGCAGCGCGCCGCCCCGCGCACCCAGCGCGTCCTCCGCTGGATCCCCTCCGCGAGCTGGCGCCTCGGCCTCAACTCCGGCTACGGCATCGAGCAGAGCACCTTCGCCCTCGGCCTCATCCGCCGCCTGCGCCACGAGCGGAGCGACATCCTCCACGTGCAGGATCCCCAGCTCGCCCTCCTCCTCCAGCGCGCCCGCGACCTCGGCCTCGTGCGCACGCGCACCATCCTCGCCCACGGCACCGAGGAGCCCTTCGAGTTTCAACAGAAAATCCACTACCTCCAGCACCTCGCCCCCTGGCACGCCGAGGAGGCCCGCGAGGCCGGCGTGTGGCGCACCACCTGGACCGCCATCCCCAACTTCATCGACGTCGACCGCTTCGGCCCCGCGCCCGGCCCGCGCGCCGCCATGCGCCACAAGCTCGGCCTCCCGGGCGACGCCCTCGTCGTCCTCACCGTCGCCGCCATCAAGCGCCACCACAAGCGCATCGACGCCCTGCTCGCCGAGTTCGCGCGCCTGCGCGAGGCCCACCCCGCGCTCCCCGCCTACCTCGTCGTGGCCGGCGGGCGCGAGGCCGACACCGATGACCTCGTCCGCCAGGGCCAGGCCCTCCTCGGCGATCGCGTGCGCTTCCTCGTCCGCTTCCCCCGCCCCGAGATGCCCGACCTCTACCGCGCCGCCGACGCCTTCGTGCTCGCCAGCCTCAAAGAGATGATGCCCATCGCCGTGCTCGAGGCGTGCGCGAGCGGCCTCCCCTGCGTCGTCAACCGCCACCCCGTGCTCGAGTGGATGGTGGGCAAGGGCGGCCTCGCCATCGACATGGCCGGTCATGGAGAACTCGCCGACGCGCTCGCCGCCCTCCTCGGCGATCCCGCCCGCCGGGCCGCGCTCGGCGCGCAGGCCCGTGAACATTGCGCCGCCGAGTTCGGCCGCGACCGCGTGGTCGACCGGCTGCTCGACTACTACCGCTTCGTGCTCAGGGACAGAGACTAGACATCGTCTCGAAGGGCAGAAGAACTCGCGCCGTCACTTGCAGTGCCGCCACACCGAGGCCCCCTGCAAGTAATAGAGATAGCGCTCATCGAGCGCCAGCGTGGTCGCCCCCCCGGGGAGGATGAGCTCGCTCGCCCCGCCCGACTTCGGAGCGCGCCGGATGCCGCCGCCGCCGCCAACGCTCGCCCAGTAGACATAGCGCTCGTCGAAGGCAAACTGGTACACGCGGTCGTCCCCCGTACCGCTCGGACCGGCCACGTTGCGGACCCCCCCGCGGCCCGGGTCGACCGCGTAGACGCTCGCGTCTTGGCCGCCCACATAGATCTCGTCCCCATCACTGGCCAGCGCGTCGAGCATCAGACCCGTGGCCACCGGCTGCAGCGTGCCGCCGTCCGCCGGCAGGCGGTAGAGCGTCGTGCCCTCCGTGAAGTAGACGAAACCACCACTCACCGCCATGTTGAGCGACGGGACGCGCACCGGCCCCCGCGCGTCGCCGCCTCGCTTGGAGACGCTGCGCAGGTGAAAGGATCCATGCAGCCTATCGAAATCGCACGTGGGCCCCGGATCGTTCACGGGTCTGAACCCGACGCCCTCGATCCAGTAGATCCGATCCGGATCCGTGCTCACACGTCGCGGATGGCCCGCCCAGCCGCAGGGGTATCTATCACCGCTCGCCACCTGGGTATAACCGCCGCCGCCATCGAAACGACCGACCGTTCCCGCCCTGTCGCTGCTGCCATTTTGCCCCCCCTCCACGATGAAGAGACCATCGCCGTCGACCGTCAGATCCGCATCGACCCCGTCGCAACAATTGAAATTGGTCACCCCGGAGAACAGGGTCGCCTCCCCACCTTCTTTGGGCGCTCGATAGAACCCCGAGAGGCGCCCGGCGGGCGGCACGACCCAGTACACATACGTGGCGTCGACCGCCAGCTTCGCGATGGGGAACCCCTCCGAGGAGGCGATGCGCATCGACGGCGATCCCGGCTCACAGGCCGCCATCCCCGCGTCCGTGCTCGTCCCTCCCTGATCGCCCCCGCCGCCCCCCGGACCATCGCTCGCCCCCCCATCGGCGAGACCGCCGCCATCGGCGAGACCGCCGCCATCGGCGAGACCGCGCCCATCGGCGAGACCGCCCCCATCGGCGAGACCGCCCCCATCGGCGAGACCGCCCCCATCGGCGAGACCGCCGCCATCGGCGAGACCGCCGCCATCGGCGGCACCGCTGCCATCGGCGAGACCGCCGCCATCGGCGGCACCGCTGCCATCGGCGAGACCGCCGCCGTCGGCGAGACCGCCGCCATCGGCGAGACCGCCGCCATC
>DATAGU010000334.1:0-4829 GCA_036263495.1 Polyangia bacterium
CCTGGCCGGGGAGGGATGTCTCCTGGGGAGTGAGGGGTGTCTCTTGGGGGGCAGAGGGTGTCTCTTGGAGGGGAGGCATCGTCTCCTGTCCGAGGGGGGCTGTCACTCCGATGTCATGCGCTGTCGCCGGAAGAGGAGGTGCTGTCTCGCTGCGGGCATGGCCTGTCACCTCGCGGCGACCGGCTGTCATCGGCCGCAGGTGCGCCTTCATCAGAGCGGTCGGTGCTCCCTGCCTGAAGATTGTGTATCTTCGCGAGACTGGTCATGATGCGCTCTGCGAGCGGCTTCACCGGCTCCTGCAACCTAGACTCATGTGTCACGTGTGGGTGCTGACGCTCTGAGGCTTCCATGCTGCTACGTATTGAATACGAGAAGAGACCCCAAGGCTGGCTTGTCGAGGCCCGCGGGGTCCCAGGAACATCGTCGGAGGGGACCACGTGCGAGGAGGCGCTCGCCGGCACCTTGCGCAAGCTGGCCGATAAGGCCGCGCACCATGAGCTGCGGCTTCCCATGGACGTTCTCATTGCCGAAGCGCCTCCTCCTGGGTTGCCGGCGTTTACGGGCGCGGATCTGCTCGCCTTATGGCGCAGCCTTCCTCATGGCGATTCGGACTGGGCCGATGAGGTCGACCGCGCCGCCCACGCACAGCCGGCCCTCTCGGAAGAACCCTCGCCTTGGGAGCGCTGATCGATACGAGCATCTTCGTTGCGGCCGAGCGGGGTCAGTTCGACCTCGAAGCGGAGCTGGCGAAGCGCTCCGGTGATTGGTTTGGGCTCGCCACCATCAGCGCGGCCGAGCTGCTTGAAGGGGTCTATCTCGCCGATACGACGAATCGGCGTGAAAACCGCCGGACCATCGTCGAGAGGATCATCAGCACCTTGCCTGTCGTCCCGTTCGATGTGGCGATCGCAAGGGAGTATGCCCGCCTTCGAGCACTCCTTCGGAAGGCAGGGGCCTCGGTCGGCGTTCACGATCTTCAGATCGCGGCGACGGCGCTGGCGCTGGGGCAGGCAGTGGCAACTCGTGATGAGAAGAGCTTCCCGCGCATTCCAGGGCTCGAGGTCGAGGTCTGGTGAGGTGCGGATCGGCCTGGCCAGGGGTTTGGCGTTCGTTGGGGGGCCTGGTCGCCGGCTGTTCACGGGCCGCGGCTTGACGCCCTCCGGCCATCATCGTACTAGCGCCTGCAGGAGCTCGCGCAGCACGGAGCGCGGATTTACGTTGGAGCCACACTCGAGGACGCCATGAATTTCTCATCCTACCTCAAGCAGGTGAAGAGCCAGATCCAGGAGACCACGGTGGAGGAGGTGCAGAAGAAGCGCCCGGCCGTGCTCATCGATGTGCGCGAAGGCGAGGAGTATCAGGAGGGGTTCATCCCGGGGGCGACCTGGATTCCACGCGGGCGTCTCGAGCTGCGCATCGAGGATGTGGTGCCGGACCGCGAGTCGGAGGTGGTGCTCTATTGCGCGGGCGGCAACCGCTCGGCGCTCGCGGCCAAGGCGCTGGCCGACCTCGGCTACGCGCACGTGAAGTCGATGGCGGGGGGCTTTACGGCCTGGAAGCGCGCAGGGCTCGCGTTCGATAAGCCGTTCCTCATGACGACCGAGCAGAAGATGCGCTATGCGCGCCATCTCATGCTCTCGGAGGTGGGGGAGAAGGGGCAGGCCCAGATCCTGCGCTCGAAGATGCTGCTCCTCGGCGCGGGTGGGCTGGGGGCGCCGGCGGCGCTCTATCTGGCGGCGGCAGGGGTGGGGACGCTCGGGCTGGTGGACGATGATGTGGTGGATGAGTCGAACCTGCAGCGTCAGGTCATCCACAGTACGCGGCGCGTGGGCAAGCCGAAGGTGGACTCGGCGGCGGAGACGATCGCGGACCTCAACCCGGACGTGAAGGTGATCAAGCACCAGCTCCGTTTGACGTCGGAGAACGTGCTCGACGTGATCCGCGACTACGACCTCATCATCGATGGCACGGACAATTTCCCGACGCGGTATCTCTTGAACGATGCGTCGCTCATCCTGCGCAAGCCGGTCATCAACGCGAGCATCTTCCAGTTCGAGGGGCAGGTGACGGTGTTCAAGCCGTTCGAGGGGCCGTGCTACCGGTGCCTGTATCCGGAGCCGCCGCCCGCGGGGATGGCGCCGTCGTGCAACGAGGCGGGGGTGCTGGGGGTGCTGCCGGGGGTGATCGGGGTGGTGCAGGCGACGGAGGCGCTCAAGCTGGTGCTCGGGATCGGCAAGCCGCTCGTGGGGCGGCTCCTCCAGTACGACGCGCTCAATATGAAGTTCCGGGAGTTCAAGCTGCCGCGCGACCCGAAGTGCGTGACGTGCTCGGAGCCGGGCAAGAAGATCGAGCTCATCGACTACGAGGCGTTCTGCTCGGTGGGCTGAGCGTCTCCCCTACGAAGCGTCTCCTCTCGGATCCATCCGAGGCTCGCCGTGAGGTCGAGGCGAGCCCTGCCTGTACGTCTGGTCTCCAGCAAGCGCTCGCAGCATCGGTCCGCTTCTTCGGTTAGAGTAGCGGCGGATCTCGATTCACATCCGGGGACTTGCTGCCCGGCGGAGACGGACGAATGATGAAGCGTCGCGATTTCCTGGAATGGAGTGGTCTGGCTCTGGCAGGGGCGGCTCTGCCGGGGGGCGCCTGGGCGGCGGGGGCCGCGGGGGAGGCGCAGGGGACCGGGGAGGCCGGTCATCAACTGATCCAGCTCACGGAGCGGCCGCAGAACCTGGCGACGCCGCTCGAGTTCTTCGACCGCGCGATCACGCCGACGGATGTGTTCTTCGTGCGCAGTCACTTCGGTCCGCCGGCGCTGAACCCGAAACGGCGGCTGCGCGTGGGCGGGATGGTGGGGCATGCGCTCGATCTCGGGCCGGAGGACCTCAAGGGCTTCGAGGAGGTGAAGATCACCTGTGTGCTGCAGTGCGGGGGCAACGGGCGCTCGTTTCATCGGCCGCGGGTGCCGGGGGTGCAGTGGGGGCATGGGGCGATGGGGCAGGCGGAGTTCACGGGGGTCCGGCTGGCCGATGTGCTGAAGAAGGCGGAGGTGCAGGCGGGGGCGGGGCACGTGCAGCTGGTGGGCGCGGACACGCCGCCCAAGCCGACGGTGCCGCGCTTCGTGCGCAGCATCCCGCTCGAGCGGGCGATGGACCCGACGACGCTGATCGCCTATCGCATGAACGGGGAGCCGCTCACGCTGGCGCACGGGGCGCCGCTGCGTCTGGTGGTGCCGGGCTGGACGGGCAATCACTGGCTGAAGTGGTTGAGTGAGGTGAACGTTCAGAAGGACGAGCAGGACGGGTTCTACATGCAGACGGGGTATCGCTACCCGAAGCAGCCGATCCAGCCGGGGCAGGCGGTGCCGCCCGACCAGACGATGCCGCTCAGTGTGATGCCGGTGAAGTCGATCATCGGTCGCCCAGGGCAGGGGACGACGGTGAAGGTGGGGCCGCAGGAGGTGGTGGGGGTGGCGTTCTCGGGGACGGCGGCGATCAAGCGGGTCGAGGTGAGCGTGGACGAGGGGCAGAACTGGACCGAGGCGGCCCTCGAAGGGGAGGGCGGGCCGGGGCGCTGGCAGGTGTTCCGCTATCGCTTCGAGGTGACCGCGCCGGGGACGTATCAGGTGATGGCCCGCGCGACGGACGCGCAGGGGAACACGCAGCCCAAGGAGCCGAACTGGAACCCGAGCGGCTATCTCTGGAACGCCTGGCACTCGGTCACCTGGGCGGTGGTGGCATGAGCGGGCGGCGGGGTCTGGTCTTGTGGGCGCTGGTGGCGGCGATGGGGCCGGCCGGGGCGTGGGCGCAGGCGAAGGTGCCGGCGAAGGCGCGGGCGGCGGGGAAGGCGGGGGGCGCGGGGCGTCGCGCGGAGCGGGACCCGGGGGCGGCGACGTCGCCGCTGGTGACGAACAACTGCCTCGGGTGCCATGACGAGAGCATGCTCGACCAGCAGCGGCTCACGGCCAAGCAGTGGACGGCGGAGGTGAAGAAGATGCAGGGCTGGGGGGCGCCGATCGAGCCGGAGAATATGGAGAAGCTGGCGGCCTACCTGTCCGAGCGGTATGGCACGGAGGAGCCGGGCTACGAGTACGCGAGCATCGGGGCGGCGCAGGCGAAGGCGGCGATCGAGCCGCAGCCCGATGGGGCGTTTCCAACGGCGAACCTCAAGAAGGGCGGGAAGCTCTACGTGGCGGCGTGCGAGAAGTGCCACGGCACGGATGGCAAGGGGACGGCGATGGGGGTGGCGATCGCGGATCGTCCGATCCTCTGGCACGTGGAGGATTTCGCGTCCGTGATCCGCAAGGGGCGGGGGCGGATGCCGCGGTTCCCGCTGGGCAAGGCCGATATCGGCGCGATCCTGGCCCACCTGCGCGAGCTGCACCCGCAGTAGCCCGAAACTCGTCCTCCCGGGCCGCGGTCGCTCGCTGGCCTTGCCTCCTTGCAAGAGGCCCGATACCGTGCGCCCTTCTGCCCGGTATTCCTTACCAAGGAGGTCCCCATGCGATACTTGAACCCACTCATTGGCGCCATGTTGTGCGCCGCCACCGTCCTCTTGGCTGCACCGGCCGCTCACGCGACCAACTACACCCTCTGGATCCACGGCCGTCACCAGGGGAGCCAGCAGGGCAACTACAACGACTGGTCCGCCTGGGGGTCGTCCACCACGCCGGCGGGCGTGAACAAGCGCGCGGTCAACTGGGACGGCCAGAGCACCATCTCCAGCACCAACGGCGCCATCCGCAACGCCCTCGACTGCTTCTGCACGGGCAGCAACTTCTGCTACATCGCGGTGCACAGCGCGGGCGATCTCCAGATCGGCTACGCCCTGTCGCT
>DATAGU010000335.1:0-12983 GCA_036263495.1 Polyangia bacterium
GCGCCTGGAGCGTGCGAGGTGGTGCCTGGAGCGTGCGAGGTGACACCGATCAACCCGCATGCTGACGCCTGGGGCATAAAAGGTGGCGCCTGGAGCGTGAGAGGTGGCCAAGACGGCCCGTAAGGGGTCGCAGATCGCGGCCGCATGAGGTAGATTCCCCGCCATGGAAAACACCATCCGGATCCTCTACTGCGTGGTTTGAAACTACCGTCCCCGGGCGGCGAGTCTCGCTGCCAAGATCGAGAAGGAGCTCGGCCTCAAGACCAGCCTTGAGAGTGGTGGTCGCGGTCAGTTCGACGTGGTGCTCCATGGCGACGTGGTCGCCTCCAAGCAGAGCACCGGCATCATCGAACGGCTGTTCCGCGGCAACAGCGGCTTCCCCGAGGAAGACGATGTCGTCGCGGAGCTGAAGAAGCGGCTCGGCCGCTAGCCACCTCGCGCTCTCCTCCCACCTTCCAGCCCCCCAGCCTCCTCCCTGGACGTGTCACCGAGCGCCGCCGCTGGCGGCCGGTCCTCTCCTGCCCTGACGTCCCCTCCGCGACGGAGCGCCGCCGGCCTCCACTCGGTGGGGAGCCCAGCGACGGACTGTGCATTGACCGCTCCCTCTCGGACGGGTACGTTCCTCGCCATGTTCACCCTACGCAGACATAGCCTGGCGCTGGCCCTGTGGCTCCCCGTCGTCCCTGTGCTCCTCTCTGCGCCCGTGGCGCGGGCGCAGACGCCTCCGTCTTCGTCGCGCCCGTCCTCGTCGCACTCCTCCTCGTCGCACTCCTCCTCGCATTCTTCCTCTTCCTCGCGCTCGCGCTCGACGCGCAAGCTGCCGGTGAAGATCGACTCGCAGCCCTCGGGCGCGCGGGTCTACATCGATGATCGCGCCAAGGGCGTGGCGGGGACCACCCCCACCACGATCCAGGTCCCGGCGGGATCCCACCAGATCATCCTCGAGCTCGAGGGCTATGCCCCGGCCGAGAAGACGCTCCAGATCGATCGCGCCCAGAACCTGGTCTTCCCGCTCCTGAAGCAGGCGCGGCCGGCGACGCTGGATGTGCGCGGGACGGGTGACGGGAGCGCCGCCGGCGCCACGGTGAGCCTCGATGGCACGCAGGTCGGCACGGTGCCCACCCGCGTCGAGGTGGCGCCCGGCGCGCACCTCCTCGAAGTGGCGCGGCCCAACTACATCCCCTATCGCGAGACGTTGCAGCTCAACGAGAACGAGAGCCGCACCGTGGTCGTGGTGCTGGCGGTCGCGCAGCGGCCGGGCTCGCTGGTGGTGGTCGCCGACGTCCCCGGCGCGGTCGTCTACGTCGACGGCCAGCGCAAGGACACGGTGCCCGCGGTGATCGAGAACCTCAGCGAGGGCGGCCACGTGGTCGAGGTACAGAAGGAAGGCCTCCCGAAGTGGAGCCAGGCGGTGACGGTGCTGGCGGGCCAGCAGGTGAAGGTGGCCGCCACCCTCTCGCCGGCGGCTCCGGCGGCCGGGTCCATCAAGGTCCTGTCCTCCACGCCCGGCGCCGAGGTGTTCCTCGACGGCGACCTCAAGGGCCAGGCCAACCGCGAGATCAAGGACGTGCGGCCGGGCGGGCACATCGTCGAGGTGCGCGCCCCGGGCTTCTCCCCCAAGAGCACCAACGTCGAGGTGGCGGCCGACGAGCAGCGGGTCATCCAGGTGGACCTGACGGCGCAGGAGGTGCCGCAGCAGCCCAAGACCGGCACCCTGCGGGTCATCAGCGCCGTGCCCTACGCCGACGTCTACCTCGACGGCGCGCTCGTCGGCCAGGCGCCCATCGACCGCTCCGACCTCTCGCCGGGCCGCCACATCGTGGTCGTGCACCGCGACGGCTATGCCGACTATAAGGAGGACATCGTCGTCGAGGCGGGGGGGCGGCGCGACGTGGTGGCCGACCTGCGCGCGGTGGGCGTCCTGCGCGTCATCAGCAACATCGAGGGCGCGCTCGTCTATCTCGACGGCACGCAGGCGGGCAAGACCCCGGTCACGATCGACAACGTGGCGGTGGGCCAGCACGTGGTGGAGCTCAAGGCGCCGAACTACGAGGACGCTCGCCAGAACATTATCGTCACCGCGGGCCAGCAGCAGGTGGTGCAGGCCGACCTCCACGAGGTGCGGAATGGGCCGCGGCCCGAGGATCTCCTCCTGGCGCGGCGCGAGCAGTCGTCCTTTGGCGCCACCGTGCTCGACCGCGGGCACTTCAACGTCGACGTGGGGACGGTCTATCCGTATTACATCTCGGCGCGCCTCGTCGCCGGCATCCTCCAGCGCAAGTACTTCGGCTTCGACATCGGCGTGGAGCTGCGCAGCACCCTGCACGAGACCGACGTCGGCGTGCGGCCGCGCGTCCAGTTCTTCCGCATCGACCCGGTGGCCGTCGGCCTCGACGTCACCATCCTGGGCGGCGGCGGGCCGGTCCAGCGCAACGCCTTCACCTTCGAGGTGGGCCCCATCTTCACCCTGCTGGCCGGCAAGTACGTGCGCTTCTCGGTCAAGCCCTACTACGGCTACTACAACGACCGCCTGTGTCCCTCGGTCGGTGACATCCAGGACGATGACCGGCAGAACGGGGATCCCAACACCCCGGGCAGCGGCCCCATCTACAGCCGGCCGCGCGAGAGGCGGGTGTGCAAGAACTTCGATACCCAGCGCACGGGCGGCTACGCTCTGACCCCGCCCACGGGCTACACCCCGGATCCGGGCCTCCGGGCGAACATCGACCCGCGCGAGCGCTTCGTCACCCACCGCTTCCTCTTGCAGGGCGTGGTCGAGATCCTGCTCAAGGACTACATCAACCTGTGGGTGCTCGTCGAAGGCGCGCCGGGGCAGGGGGAGCGCCAGGCCTTCACCAAGAAGTTCAGCAGCTTCTTCCCCACCACCGACTTCCCCCTCTACGCCCGCGCCGGCGTCACGTTCAAGTTCTAGCCTCCCCGGGCCATGGGGGGCTCGAGAGGATCGGGCAGTCTGCTTTCAGATCGGGCACCGATCGTTTGTGGTAGGATTCGCCAATGGTTCTCTCTTGGAGCTTGAAACCCCTGCCCGGACTGGGGGGATGAACCTTCGGCGGTGGATGGGGACATGGGCTGCCCGGTCCCGGGCGAGAGAAACTAGATGAGCAAGGCCAGTGTCGATTGGGTCATCCTGGAAGATGTGGCGCTCATCTGCTCGTCGCAAGGCGACGTGCCACATGATCGATGGCTCGAGTTGATGAATGAGATGCGCGCCCATCGCGTGTCGAGGTGCATCGGCGCGGCCCTCGGGCAGGTGCACCTGACCAGCATCCAGCGCAAGCAAGCGTCCGAGATCGCTGATCAGTTGCAGCTCATGAGCGCGGTCGTGACCGATGAGAAGATCGTGCGTGCCTACACGACGGCGCTCTCCTGGGTCGGCGTCCAGATCAAGAGCTTCGCCTGGGCGGATCTGGATGAGGCCGTCCGCTATCTCAAGCTGTCCCCCGCGACGGCCGAACGCGCGGAGCAGGAGATGAGGGAGCTGCGCGCGCGCGTTCAGCGCGCGATGGGCGGCATGAGGAGTGCCTGACTCCCCGAGTTCTGGGGACCTGCCTGGTGAGAGGACATCATGAGCACCAACTCCTCGCCGCCTGTGCCTACAGCCGTATCCAGCGCGCTCGGCCACCAGGGGAGGCCCGAGGGGCCTCCGGGTAGCATCCAGCTCGCGCCGCTGTACCGCTTCTCTACGCCGCATCGTGTCTTTCCCGGGGCGCAGCGCCTCATGGACGAGGCCCGCGACTGGATGCGCGGGTACACCGACCGGTTCGGCGGTGGGCCGCGCCTCGAGCGCACCATCGAAGAGACCTTGTCGATGTGCTCCTACCTCTTCCCTGACGCCGATCCCGAGGGGAACTTCCTGGCGACCCTGTTCACCACACTGGAGTTCGTCAACGACGACGTCTTCGACGGCATCGACACGTACGACGCGATGCTGGCGTCGCCGCAAGGGCAGCGCATGGCCGAAGAGATGCGCCACCTGCGCTTGAACCCGCGGCTGCTCGCCCAAGGGATGATGGCGGGGGTGCGGATCCTTCGGGACCCCACGGCCCCCGAACCCGATCTCGGCCCGGAGGTGTCCGGGGCGCTCTTCCTCTACGACGCGCTGCGTGATTTCTCGACGCGCCTTCATGCATACGGCCGGCGCTCGGGGGCGCCTCATTTCGACTTCTGGCTGGAGACCTTCTGCCAGTCGCTCATCCCCTTCTCGGATTCGCACGCCGATATCTACCGGGACATCGCCACGATCTCGGTGGAAGCGTATGCCGAGCACAAGCTCATCAACAGCGGCATGGCCCACGCGCTGCACCTGCTCGAGCTGGCCATGAACTGCTTCCTCGGCGAGGAGCATCATCAGATCCCCCTGATCCAGGAGCTGAAGCGGCACTGCTGCCACGTGGGCTCGCTGCTCAACGAGATCTGCTCGTACGAGAAGGAGGTCTTCCAGGAGCAGACCGGGAACCTGCTCCTCGTGCTGATGCTCAAGGAGCAGGTCGATCTCGCGGAGGCGACCCGCCGCGTGGCCGCCATGGCGCAGCGTCACGGCGATGACGTCATCCGCCTGCGCGACCGCGCGCTGGCCGAGTTCTCCGAGAGCGACGAGGAGGGCCGCCTGCTGCGGCGCTACGTGTCCGGGCTGGAGATGATGGCCGCGGCGTGCTGGGACTGGCAGCTCGTGGGGACCACGCGATATCTATCGTCCACGTCGCCGTTCGCCGAGCTCTTGATCAAGTAGGTGGCCCGCCGTCAATGAGGCGGGCGGGGGCGGGCGGCGAAGTTGGTGATCACCTGCCGGTAGGCGTGCCCCACCAGCTCCGACGTGTACAGGGTCTCGCCGTTGCTCGATAGGGCCATGCCGCCGTTGACCGGCAAGCCTCCCACCACCACCTCGCTCGGCTCGCCGTCCACCCAGTAGCGGCGGATCTCGTTGTGCGTCCAGACCAGGAACGAGTCACCGTCGGGAGCCCAGGCGACGTGCTCGGACAAGAGCTCGAGCGCCAGGGGATCGTCGAGGGGGCGGTCAGGCGCGACCGCGCGCCAGCGCAGCTCGAGCTGCCCGGTCGGCTGTACCAGGCCGAGGAGGCGCCATCCCCCTTTGGGGGCGGGGAAGACTTCGAGCACGCCGGGTGTGCCTTCCCGGAGCGCCGGTCCGCCGGCCAACGGGATACGCCAGGCGCCGCGGTGATCCCCGGCGCGGATGCTGGCGTAGACCCACTCCGTGTCGGCGTGAAGGTTATGGACCGGGCCGAGGAGTTGGGTGAGTCGACGGGCGGGGCCTCCGGCCCGCGGCATGGCCCACACCTCGGACGCTGCCGCGCCGTTGATCGCGTAGATCACCTCGTCGCCCGCCGGGGTCAGCGTCACCGCGTTGGCGGGGGTGAGCAGGCGCTCCTCCGAGGGATCGAGCGTGACGAGGGCTGCCTGGCTCTTCCCCTCCCGCTCGATCCGCACCAGGATCTCGCGCCCATCCGGCGTGGGATGCGGCTGGAACAAGCTGCCCACGACGGACGTGATCCGCCGCTTGCCGCCCGTCTCGAGGTCATGGGCGAACAGCTGCAGGGCGGTCACGTCGTTGTGGTAGAGGAGGTGTTGGCCATCGGGGGTGATGCTGGGGCCCCGGGCCTGGCCCGGCGTGGGGATGAGGACCGGCGTTCCACCGGTGACGGGGATCTCCCACAGCTGCGCCGGGCCTCCCCGGGTGGACGAGAAGACGATCGTCTGGCCATCGGGCGCGAACGTCGGATATCCGTTCTGCTGGTGATCGAACGTGAGCTGGCGCTGCGTGCCTGCTTTCAGGTCGAAGACATAGAGATCGGTCGACAAGAGGACGAGGGAAGGCGCCGGGAGGGCCACCGTGTAGGCGAGATAGCGCCCCTCGCGATCGCAACGCAACCACTTGAGCACGAGGCCCGGGGGCAGGCGGAAGAGCTCCGAGTCGTTTTTCTCCTCGGGGCCCGCGTAGCGCACGACGCGGATGCAGTCGTCGCAATCCGGGATGCCGCGGCGGGCCAGGACGAGCTGCCCCCCGCAGTCTTCGACCTCGAGCACCCGGTCGGCCAGCACCTCGGGGGGGCTGCCATCGATCCGGATGCGGGCCGCGCGGCGGCTGCTCATCACGCCTACGAGCGCTTGGCTGTCCCGCGTCCAGCGCGCGTGCGGCAAGTTGTGCCCGCGCGACGTCAGGGCCCGCGCTGGCCCGCCGTCGAGGGGCTCGACGTAGAGCCGCCAGAACCCCTCGCGATCCGAGATATAGGCCAGCGTCCGGCCATCGGGGGAGATGGCGAGGTCGTCGGCGTTCTCGTCATAGGTCGGCAAGCGGTCCCGGATGTCGGGCCGCCATTCACCGTGCGGGCGATGGATGAGGTGCCGCACCATCAGCAGCAGCACCATCCCCCCGATGCTGAGCCCGAGGCCGAGTCCGAGCGCGCGCAGCCCCACGAGGAGCGTGCGCCGGCGATCACGGCGCGGGGGGCCCTGCAGCGCGATCAGGACCTCGGTCGCGCTCGGGAACCGCGCCTGCGGCGGCTTGGCCATGAGCCGCCGGATCACCTGCGCCAGCCACTCCGGCAGATCCGGCCGCCGGGCGCGCGGGTCGGGCGCCGGGTCGTTGATGTGCCGGAGCGCGAGGGAGAGCGGCGTCTTGCCCCGATACGGCGGCTCCCCGGTCACCATGTGATAGAGCACGCAGCCGAGCGAGTAGAGATCCGTGCGCGGCTCCACCGGCAGCCCGCGCGCCTGCTCGGGGGCCATGTATTCGGGCGTCCCCCACATGCTGCGGTTGCCGGTCTCACGCTCGGCCGTGATCCGTGAGATGCCGAAGTCCATCAGCACCACGCGCCCGGTGCCGTGCTCGCGCATGATGTTGTGAGGCTTGAGGTCGCAGTGCACCACGCCCCGGGCGTGCGCGGCCTCGAGCCCGGCCGCCACGCCGCGCGCGATCTCGAGCACCTCCTCGATGGGCAGGAGCGCGGGGGCCGACGGGTCCTTGCGATCCGGCTGGCTCAGCTCCTCGAAGCGCCGCGCCAGGGTCTCGCCCTGGACGTACTCCATCTTGACCACGAGGGCGCCGTCGAGCTCCTCGAGATCGTAGGTGCGGCAGACGTTGCGGTGCGTGACCCGCTGGGCGAGGAGGACCTCGGCCCGCAGGCGCCGCAGGGCCTGGTCATCGGCGGCGGTGGCGAAGACGAACTTGAGCGCCACGTCGGTCTGGAGCATCTCGTCGTAGGCGAGGAACACGGCGCCCATGCCGCCCTCACCGAGCAGGCGTTCGATGCGATAGCGTTCGCCGATGCGCATCCCGGGCCCTGGGAAGGTCGCCGGGCGCTCGGGCGGGGGGGCGGCGTCGCGGGCCTGAGCCGCGAAGTTGATGGACCGCGTCTGGTCGAGGGACTCCTGGCTGGGCACGCTGTCCGGATGGAACGGCCGGGTGGCCTCGTTCTCCGCCGTCTGCCCTCGGGGCTCCGCGGCGCCGGGCGCACCGACGGCGCTCGCGTCCTCCCCGGGGTGAAGGGGCTCCCCTGGAGTGGATGTGGCCCCCCGCGGTGAGATGGAGTCCTTCCTGGCCACCAGGATGAGGATAGCAGGAGGAACGGACTCAGGGGGGAGCGGCCTGTTCCGGGGGGGCTGATTCTAGACGTGGGGGAAGTCGCGCCAGATGGCGGCCACGTCGTAGCGGAAGAAACCGCGGTAGTAGCGGCGGAACCACCCCGCCATGTCGGGCAGCGACTCCCCGACGAGCAGCTTGCGATACAGGTCCTCGCGGTACTCGCGCCCGTTGGCCGCGTCCAGCACCTGCACCTCGGCCTGGACGATGCGGCCGAAGGTCGCCTGCTCGAGCGCCCAGGAGCCGAGGTTGACGTAGGTCTGCTCGCCGAGCGGCACCACCCCCGGCTGGTGCGAGTGACCGAGGACGAGCGTGCGCCACGGTTGCCCGGAGGCGAGATAGGCCACCGCGCACTCGAAGATGCAGCCGAGGTCCCCCCACTGCCCGCGCGCCCAGAAGTTATCCACCTTCTGCCAGTGCGCGTACTTCTCCGGCCGTCCGAGCGTCTTCCAGAAGAGCCCCTCGAACCGGAGCGCCTGCGTGTAGAAGAAGAAGAGCCGGTGGATCACCCGGTTGAGGGGGTTCGCGTAGTCGCGGAGGGGCTGGCGGATGGGCATCTTGAAGAACGTCTCGAGGAACGTGTGCAGGTGCACCATCCAGGGGTCCTCGCCGCCATGGCCCCAGTTGAGGTCGAACTGATGCCCGTGGGTGATGCACAGCCTCTCGCCGACCGCCACGCCCTGCACGTAGCGGAAGTCGGGGAAGGCGCCGCGCAGCTCCGCCTCGTCCTCGTGGTTGCCGAGCACATAGAGCACGGTCTTGCGCTGCGAGAGCCGGCGCAGCGCATCGAACACGCGCGGGTGGGCGCGTTCGATGCGTGTGCTCGAGCGGCCCTGCAGGTGATCGACGGCGTCGCCGTTGATGATCACCACATCGGCCGCCCCGCCTTCGCGGTCGAGCACCGAGAGGAAGAGGTCGTCCTTGTCACCAAACAGATCGCTCGCCGAGCCGTCACCCAGGTGGACGTCCGAGAGGAGGGCCACGCGGGCCTCGGGCGGCAGCTGGAAATCGGGAGCTATATAGCCGTTCACACGCATCGATAGGACCCGATGCGGGCGAAGCCCGCGGTGAGCGAAGGCCCGAAAGGGCCTGAGCGGATCGATGCGTGTGAGCGGCGTTCTTGGGTCATCGGGGCGTAAATGCTAGCACAGCTCGTCGCCCCGCCATGCCGTGTCTCCGGCGAGGCGGGCCGCGGCGGAGGGGGTCAGGGCGAGGCGTAGTCGAAGTCGCTCACCAGGAAGAGGTGATCGGTCGCCTGGCTGTCGGTGAGCTGGAGCCGGAGCGCGGCGCGGGTCGCGCTGTCGAGCTCGGCGGCGTCGAGCACGTAGCCGTTGCGGCGCACGAGCGCGGGGCTGTGCACCATCAGGTCGAGGCGCCCCGGCACATAAGAGGAGCGCAGGACGCGCCAGGTCTCTACGTCCTCGGCGTTGAGGTGCGGCAGCAGCCAGTCCACCAGGGCCGGCCCGGACGGCGCGGTCAGCACGTCGAGCGGCGTGCGTGAACCCACCAGGTTGAAGTCCCCCAGCACCACCACCGGCGCGTTGCGATAGGGCAGGAGGGCGATCCCGAGCAGACCGCCGCGCAGGCTGGCCAGCGTGCCGGCGAGCGCCTGCGCCTCGGCGATCCGGTTCTGATCCTCCAGGCTCCCGTCGTAGCCGCAGCACGACAGGTGGACGCCCACGACCACCACCGGCCCGCCCGGGGCCTCGACCACCGCCGCCGCGTGCCGCGACTGCGTGACCGTGACCGGGATGAGCCGGTAGCGGCTGGCGATGGCGATGTCGCGCCCCTTGTGCACCTGCCAGGGGGCGCCGTCGCCGGTCGGGTTGAGCGCGGTGAGGGCCTGCGCGATCGCCGGCGCGTCGCTCGTGTATTCCTCCTCGAACGAGTACACGTCCGCCGCCACGGCCTGCACCAGGCGCCCGATGGCCGCGCTCCGGGCCGGGTCGAGGAGGCCCGATTGGAGCGTGTTCAGGGCCGCCACGCGGAGCCGGGTGCCGGGCTGGCGCGCCGGCGAGCGACCCGGCGCCGGGAGCGCCGAGCCGCGGAGGGTGAACGACGCCGGGGCCGCGAGCGCATCCGAGCCGCTGAAGTTGATGCGCACCGTGCCGCCCTCGGCCACGCCAAAGCGCTGGAGGTCGACGCGCACCTCGAACTCGTTCCCGGCGTAGGTGGGGGAGAAGCGGAACCCCACGTCGGACCAATAGAGCGTCTGAGTGCCGGCGCGGATCCGGCGGTTGCGGAGATCGATCGTGAGGTGGGGCCCGGCCGGCGGATCGAGCTCCAGGCGCAGCGTGCCATCGGCCGGATCCCCCGCCTGCACGTTGATCGTCCTCCCCGTATCGAAGCGCAGGAACAGCACCGAGCCGCGGCTTTGCGCTTGGAGCCGCGTGATGTCGAAGCCCCCGGTCGCGTCCCCCACGGCGTCGCTGGCGAGGAGCGGGACGTCCTGCCACTCGCCGAACAGCCCATCGACGCGCGGCTGCACCGGCGCCGGGGGCAAGAGGTCGGGGGACGAGGACAGATCCGAGGACGTCAACGCGTCCGGCGGCGCCCCGAGGTCGCGCAGATCGGTGAGCGGCGACGCGTCGAACGGCGGGGGCAGCGCATCGAGCGGCAGATCCGAGGGCGCCGCCAGGTCGAGGAGCGGCAGGTCCGACGGCGTCGCCAGGTCGCCCGGGTCGAAGGGCAGATCCGAAGGCGCCGCCAGGTCCGACGGCGGCAGATCCGGCGGCGTCGCGAAGTCGAAGGGTCGCAGGTCCACCAGGCCTGGCAGGTCCTCGGGCGTCCCCAGATCGGACGGGGACAGATCCCCGACCGGCAACACGAGCGACCGCCCACCGCAGGCCGCCCCGAGTGGCATAGGACCCAGGAGCAAGAGCGAGAGCAGCGGCAGGGAACGGCGGCGGCGCATGGCGCGAGCATAGACCGGCGAACCAGCGCCTGGCCAGCGGCACGGTCGCGGCGCTGCGCCGGAACACCCCAGTTGGATGCCGTCGCGAGGCACCGCCAGCGGCGGCGAGGCAAGGAGGGAGCGGGGGGAGCGGAGGGAGCGGAGGGAGCGGGGGGAGCGGGGGGAGCGGACTGGAGCTACGCGACCGACTGACCGACGCCGCATCGCCGTCGCTGGTTGCGCCGCAGCAGGCACGCAGCTGGGGTGTTTCGGTTCAGGCCGAGGCCCGCTCCTCGAGCTCGTGCCAGCGCGCGTAGAGGCGGTCGACCTCGGCGCGCGCGGCATCGAGCTCGGCCACGAGGGCCGGCACCTCGGTCGGCCGCTGCTTGTAGATCGACCCGTCGTTGAGCGTGGCCTGCAGCGTGGTCACCCGCTCCTCCGCGGCCAGGATCGACGCCTCCATGCCCGCCAGCTCCTGCTTCTCCTTGAAGCTCAGCTTGCGTGGCCCCGCGGGCTTGGCCGCGTCCGCGGGCTTGGCCGGCGTCGGCGCGGGCCGGGGCGCCGCCGCCTTGGGCTTCGCCGCCTCTTCCGCCTGCGCCGCCTCTGCCGCGGCCTTGCGGCGCGCCACGTACGAGCTGTAGTCGCCCTCGTAGAACACCACCTGGCTCGCCCCCGCCTCACTCCCCGACGGCTCGAAGGCCAGGATGCCGGTCGCCACCTTGTCGAGGAACCAGCGGTCGTGCGAGACGATGATCGCGCAGCCCGCGAAGCTCGCCAGCGTCTCCTCGAGCACCCCGAGCGTCACCACGTCGAGGTCGTTGGTCGGCTCGTCGAGCACGAGCACGTTGCCGCCGGAGCGCAGGAGCTTGGCGAGCTGCACCCGGTTGCGCTCGCCGCCCGACAGCGTGCCCACCGGGGTGTCGGCGAACTGATCGTCGAACAGCATCATCCGCAAGAACGTGCGGACGTGCACCGGGCCGTCCGCCAGGTAGACGTGGTCGCCGTCGCCCGCCACCTCCGCGAGCACGGTGCGCGTGTCGTCGAGCTCGGCGCGGCTCTGGTCGAGGAAGGAGAAGCGCGTGTTCTGCCCCACCATCACCTCGCCCTCGTCGGGCGCGAGCTGGCCGATGATGACCCGCACGAGCGTGGTCTTGCCCGCGCCGTTCGGCCCGACGATGCCGATGCGATCGCCCGGCTTCATGAGCAGCGTGAGGTCGCGGAACAGGCGCCGGCCGCCGAGCGACTTGCCGATGCCGCGCAGCTCGAGGATGGTCTTGCCGAGCCGCCCGCCGGTGCCGAGGCGCAGCTCGACCTCGCCCGGGCGCCGGTCGGCGGCCGTGGGCTTGGCGGCCACGGCCTCGTCGAACCGATCGATGCGCGCCTTCTGTTTGGTGCCCCGGGCCTTGGGCCCGCGGCGGATCCAGTCGAGCTCGCGGCGCACGAACGAGGCGCGCGCCCGCTCCCGCGCCGACTCGGTCTCGAGGCGCTCGGCCTGCTTCTCGAGGAAGCGCGTGTACCCGCCCTCGTAGGCGTGGAGGCGCCCGCGGTCGAGCTCGAAGATGCGCGTGGCCACGCGGTCGAGGAAGTAGCGGTCGTGCGTGACCAGGAGCAGCGTCCCCGAGCCCTCGATGAGCCGCCCCTCGAGCCACTCCACGGTGCGGGTGTCGAGGTGGTTGGTGGGCTCGTCGAGCGCCAGGAGATCGGGGCGGGAGAGGAGCGCCCGGGCGAGCGCCACGCGCCGCCGCTCGCCGCCCGAGAGCGTGCCCACGCGTGCCTCGAGCGGCGGCAGGTCGAGCGAGGCGGCGAGCCCGCGGATCTCGTGCTCGCGCTCCCAGCCGCCGAGTGCGTCGATCCTCTCGTGGAGCTGTGCCTGCCGGGTGAGCGCCTGTTCGAGGCGCGCGGGGGTGAGCCCGCCGGCGCCGTCCCCGCCGCCCGCGCCGATCTGCGCCTCGATGTCGGCGAGCTCGGCGAGCACCGCGGCGTGCGCGCGCAGGCCCTCGCGCAGCGTCTCGGCGATGGTGCGCTCGCCGTCCATGTGCGGCTCCTGCGGCACGTACTCGAGCGTGAGCCCGCGCCGGCGCGTGATCAGGCCCGCGTCGGGTTGGTCGGCGGGATCGGCGCTGTCGCCGGCCACCATCAGCCGGAGGAGCGTCGATTTCCCCGAGCCGTTGACGCCCACCAGCCCGATGCGGTCCCCCTCGTGCACGGCAAAGGACACCCCGCCGAGGACCCGCCGGAGCCCGAAACTCTTCTCGACATTCTGGACAGTGAGGATGGCGCTCATCGCATACGACCCGGCCGCAGTCTACCTGCACCGCGCCCATTCGCCATGCCGCCGTGCACGTCCGGCAGGTCCCCGCGCAGGGCCCAGGTGACACCTCCCGGCGCGAAAGCGACACCTCCCAGCGCGAAAGCGACACCTCACGGCGCGGAAGCGACACCTCCCCGCGCCAAAGCCACACCTCCCGGCGC
>DATAGU010000336.1:0-15099 GCA_036263495.1 Polyangia bacterium
GCGCTTCTTTTGCACGCAGAACTTCACCGCCGTCCCCACCGGCACCCCGGCGTCGGTGATCTCCTCCGGGATGGGCTCGGAGCCCTGGGTGCCGCTCTGGCGGCACTCGTAGAGCCGGTTCCCCTCCGCGTCCTTGTCGTCGCGGCAGTCGCCGTCGGACTTGCAGCGCTTCTGGCACCAGCGCCGCTCGCTCGATTCGGGCGCGCATTGGCCGAGGGGGGGCGGGCAATTGCCCTGAGGGTCGCGATCGCCGTAATCGCAGAGGCACGCCCCGCCCGTGGGCGGGCAATCGCTGCTGGTATTGCAGAGCGTGCTCGGATTGGTCTCGCAGTGGCCACCCTTGTCCGGGGTGCTCATGGATGGGCAGTTGCCCTGGGCATCGACCGCACCATTGACGCACAGGCAGCGCTCGCTCGGCGCGCAATTGAGATTGGCAGTGAGCGGATTGCACAACCTGCTCGGGATGGGCTGGAAGAACCGGATGCACACCGATCCGCTCGGACAGCTGCGGTTGTCGCAGCCCTCGACGGTGCAGTAACCCCCCGGGGCCGAGACGTCGCAGAAGCGGTCGCCGAGCGCGCTGCAGTCGAGGTTGACGCGGCAGGAGGCGCCGATCTGGTTGCCGCAGGCGGTCATCATCCCGCCGAAGGCGACGAGCGCCGCGGCGGCGAGGAGAGAGAGACGATGGGAGAGCGATGGGGGCTGCATCAGGGCGCACATCCTACATCAAAGGTTCCATGACGTAGATCGGTCCAAGGCCATTGTCCAATCGACGCCCCGGCCGGCCGCCGGGTTGTCTGCGCCGGACCCCACGCCCCCGCCTGCCCTCCCCTCCAGGCTCCGGGGAGAGCGCAGCTGACTTCGCCGGCCCCGGACCTATAGACAGACATCAAACATCCGCGGGGAGGTGACATGCACGGGGCGAGCGGCTTCCTGACCGATCTCGCGGTGGTGCTCGGCGTCGCCGCCGTGACCACCGTGCTCTGCCAGCGGCTGCGCCAGCCGGTGGTGCTCGGCTACCTCATCGCCGGGCTCATCATCGGCCCGCACGTGCCCGTCCCGCTCGTGGCCGACAGCGAGACCGTGTACACGCTGGCCGAGCTCGGCGTCATCTTGCTCATGTTCTCGCTCGGCCTCGAGTTCCACCTGCGCAAGCTCCTCCGCATCGGCGGCACCGCCGGGGTCATCGCCGTCGTCCAGGTGAGCTTCATGCTCTGGCTCGGCTACCTCGCCGGCCAGGCCCTCGGCTGGACCCGCCAGGAGAGCCTCTACACCGGCGCCGCCATCTCCATCTCGAGCACCACCATCATCGCCAAGGCCTTCGCCGAGCAGCGCGTGTCCGGCCGGCTGCGCGACGTCGTCATCGGCATCCTCATCGTCGAGGACCTGGCGGCCATCCTGCTCCTCGCCCTCCTCACCACCGTGTCCTCGGCCGGAGGCCTCTCGGCCCAGGCCGCCGGCCTCGAGATCGCCAAGCTCGTCGCCTTCCTGGCCGGCCTCCTCGCCCTCGGTCTCCTCATCGTCCCCCGCGGCATCCGGACCATCGCCCGGCTCGGGCAGCCCGAGACCACGCTCGTCGCCAGCATCGGCCTCTGCTTCGCCGTCGCGCTCCTCGCGCGCTGGCTCGGCTACTCCACCGCGCTCGGCGCCTTCCTGGCCGGCGCGCTCGTCGCTGAGTCCGGCGAGGAGCACAGCATCGCCACCCTCATCGAGCCGGTGCGCGATCTCTTCGCGGCCATCTTCTTCGTCGCCGTCGGCATGCTCCTCGATCCCCGGCTCGTGTACCAGCACTGGGCCGCGGTGTTGGTCCTCACCGTGGTGGTGGTGATCGGCAAGGTCGTGGGCGTGGCGAGCGGCGCCTTCCTCACCGGCCTCGGCCCGCGCACCTCGCTCCAGGCCGGGATGAGCCTCGCCCAGATCGGCGAGTTCTCCTTCATCATCGCGGCGCAAGGGCTCGCGCTCGGGGCCACGCGCGAGTTCCTCTATCCCGTGGCGGTGAGCATCTCGGCCCTCACCACGCTCATGACGCCATGGCTCATCCGCGCCTCGGGGCCGCTCGGCGCCTGGGTGGATCGCCGGCTCCCGGGCCCGCTGCAGACCTTCGTCGCGCTCTATGGCAGCTGGGTCGAGCGGCTGCGCGCCGCGCCGG
The DNA here is from genome assembly GCA_036263495.1 of Polyangia bacterium. Taxonomy (GTDB): domain Bacteria; phylum Myxococcota_A; class Polyangia; order Palsa-1104; family SHYY01; genus DATAGU01. The sequence goes on from DATAGU010000336.1 coordinate 2,150, forward strand.
CCGCAGGCACCCGGCGGGCGCGGCTGCGGCGCCGGTTTCGAATGCTCGTGGTGGACACGGCCTGCCTGGCCGCGGTCGTCATCGGCGCGTCCCTGGCCATGGATCGCCTCGTGACCGGCCTCAGCGCGCGCGCCGGCCTCCTCCTCGCCCGGGTGGCCGTCATCGGCGGCGCGGCCGCGCTCGCGCTCATCTTCCTCATCGGCATCTATCGCGCCGTGCGCGCGCTCGGGCTCGAGCTCGCCGCCCTGGCGCTGCCCTCCGTGGCGGCGAACGTCGTGGACCTCGCCGCCGCGCCGCGGCGGGTGCTCGTGCTGGCGCTGCAGCTCGGGCTGGCCGTGCTGGCCCTCGTGCCCCTCGTCGCCGTGGTGCAGCCCTTCCTGCAGGTGCACGACGGCCTGCTGCTGGTGGTCGTGGCCGCGCTCCTCGCGCTCTTCGCCGTCGTCTTCTGGCGCCGCGCCGCCGACCTCCAGGGCCACGTGCGCGCGGGCGCCCAGATGATCGTCGAGGCGCTCGCCGCCCAGGCCCGCCGCACGGGCAACGGACACGCCGAGCCCGCCGGCCAGCTGCAGAAAGCACGCGAGCTCTTGCCCGGACTCGGCGAACCAGTGGCGGTGGAGCTCTCCCCCTACAGCGAAGCCGCGCACAAGACGCTGCAGGAGCTCGCGCTCCGCAGCCTCACCGGGGCGACCGTGCTCGCCATCCAGCGCGGCGACCGCTCCCTCGTGGTCCCGCGCGGCGAGGAGACCCTCCTGCCCGGCGACATCGTGGCGCTGGCCGGCACGCACGACGCCATCGCCGCCGCCGCCGAGCTCCTACGCCCCGCCGAGCCCCCCGGTACGACCGATGGACACGATGGACACGATGGACACGGCGGGTCACCGGGCGGGCACCGCACGAGCGAGCCGACCGACGCGCCCCCCCCTGCCATTCATTAGTTCAACGATCATTGAGCGTTGCCTTACGCGACCCTCTTCGCATCGCCGACCTCCGATGCTACCGTCGAGCAATGCGGCAAAGCTTCGTACGCACCCTGCTCGTGGTGTGTGGCGTCTTCCTCACCCTCTTCCTCACCGAGTTCTTCTTCGAGTGGTGGCGGCTCGGGCGCCCCGGCCTCCACGAGCTCACCTGGGCCGACACCAACAACGCCAAGATGGTCGACGTCCTCAGCCCGATGGCGCGGGCCTACAACAACATCCTCGGCATGCTCCTCGCCACCATCGGCCTCGCCATCCCGCTCACCGCCAACATGCACACCCCCAAACTGATCGACATGTTCCTCCGCGATCGGCTCAACCAGGCGGTGCTCTACGTCATGGCCTTCGGCGCGGCCAACGTGCTCTTCGTCGGCTACCTCATCGGCCCCAAGTTCGCCCCCATCTGGGTCTATCGCTTTGCCATCTACTTCGTCGTCTTCGGCTGGGCGCTCCTCATCCCGTACTTCTTCTACGTCGTGCGCTTCCTCGACCCCTCGAACATCCTCCACCGCGTCAAGCTCGAGACCATGGCCGTCGTCGAGAAGGTGCAGGCCGGGCAGCTCGACACCGAGCTCGGGCAGGATCAGGTCAACGAGCGCATCTTCCAGATCGGCACCATCGTCCTGAAGTCCCTCGACCGCGCTGACCGCGGCGTGGCCATGGAAGGCGTGTGGACGCTCAAGCAGCTCGTCGAACACCACGGCGAGCTCAAGGCGCGCATGCCGGCCGCCTGGTTCAAGGTCGACCGCAAGGACTTCGTCGGCTTCTCCCACGAAGCTCTCGAGATGCTGAACGAAGATCACACCTGGTTCGAGATGGCGGCCATGCGGCAGCTCTACTTCGCCTACCAGCAGGCCCTCGCCAAAACCTCGGACATCGTCTCCAGCATCTCCGACGCCGTGCGCGCCATCGCCGTCAAGTGCGCCAGGCGCAGCGACAAGCCCGCGCTCGACATCGCCATCCGCTACTTCAACAACTTCGTGCGCGAGTCGCTCAAAAAGAAGGACACCCACAGCGCCTACGACGTCCTCTACGAGTACCGCCTGCTCGCCCGGGATCTGGCCGCCTACCCCGACAAGCAGCGCGACATCGCCCGCTACGTGGGCTACTACGCCGAGGCCGCCCGGGCGCTCGGCATCCCCTTCATCCAGCACCTGTCCGCCTTCGAGATCGGCAACCTCGCCCGGCGCGCCTACGAGGGATCGAGCCCCGTGGCGCGCGACATCCTCGGCGAGGCGCTGTCCATCCCTCACGTCGATGGACACGCCGTCGCGCCGCTCGTCGTCAAGGCCAAGCTCATGCTGGGCGGCTTCTGTATGCAGAATGGCCTCACCGCCGAAGCCGAGCAGGTGCGCCAGAACCTCGCCGACGTCCCCGAGCCCATCGTGCGCGAGGCCATGCGCGAGCTGCTCTCCGCCGAGCGCAGCTTCTTCGAGGTGACCGACCGCCAGGAGAACCTCGAGTACGTGCGCCCCGAGCGCCGCCAGCACCTCGAAGCCTTCGTGACGCAGCTCCTGTCCCGCGCCCCTGCGCCGCGCGCCGTCGAGTCCTCGGCGCGGCCGGGCTGATCCGCGCACTCCGCCCAGATACCCCCTATCAGTCCTGGCCCCTCCCCACCCCCCAACTCCGGCGTAGCGTGTGAATACCTCCAACGTAGGCCGCCCCGTCCCGTCCTGGACATGACGGGCACCGAGGCGCGGCCCAAGGAGGTTTCATGCATCGGGGAAGGCCCAGGGGCTGCGCGCTCGTCCTCGCCGCAGCCCTGACGCTGCTCGGCACAACGGCGCATGCCGAGTGGCCCTACGACTACGCTCGGAGCGCGTACGGCCGCTCCCACTTCTACCTGGGCGGGGGCCCCTCAGTGGTGCTGGTGCTACGCCAGAGCGGCCCGCGGCCCCTCCTCTCGGACGGCGCCGGCTTCCGTTTCACGCTGGGCGGGCGACTCGGACGTCACTTCGGCATGGAGTTCACCTGGTCGCCGAGCTTCCACCACCACGATCCCGACTACTTCGGCCGCCTCTTCGGCCTGATGCGCCTCACGACCCTGTCCGTGGACGGCAAGTTCTACCCCTTGCGCGGGCCGATCCAGCCCTTCGTCCTCTTTGGCGGCGGCGCCTACCTGCTGGGAGATCGTTTCAGCCTCATCGCCGGTGGTCCCGGCTACCAGCTGGGCGGTGGCATCGACTTCTGGCTCAGCCGACACGTGAGCCTCGGCGTGACCGCGCAGTACCGGGGCGCGCTCGTGTTCGAGAGTCTCTACTCGGGCGTGAGCTATCTCGGCCTGTTCACCGGTTCCCTCGACGTGACGGGCCGGTTCTAAGCGACATCGGACGGAGTAACAGGAAGGGAGAGGAAGAAGGAGGCGCGGAGGGCTCGGCTCAGGCCACGGCGGTCAGGCCGTGGCACTTCTTGTACTTCTTGCCGCTGCCGCAGGGACAGGGCTCGTTGCGTCCCACCTTGGGCGCATCTCGCACCACGGTCTTGGGCCGCTCGGGCTCTGCCGCTGCCCCGTCGCTCATGGCGGTCATCTGACCGCCCGGATGCTGCGCCACCATGCGCCGCTCCTTGTGACGGAACTCCGGCACCGCGCCGCCATCGGCACCCACCGCCGCCTGCATCTGCGGCTGCGGCTGCGGCTGCGGCTGTGGCTGCGGCACGGCTTGCGGCTGCTGCGCCGGCTGCTGCTGCAGCTCGAGCTGAACGCGGAAGATCTTGTTCGCCACGTTCAGGTTGATGCGCGCCATCATGTCCTCGAACAGCGTGAAGCCTTCCTTCTTGTATTCGAGCTTGGGGTCCTTCTGGCCGTAGCCGCGCAGGCCGATGCCCTCGCGCAGCTGGTCCATCGACTTCAGGTGATCGATCCACTGGGCATCGATCTCCTCGAGGAAGAAGTGACGCCCGAGGGCGAGGAAGGCGAGCGGGCGGAGCTCCGTTTGGCGCGCCTCGATCCAGGTCTCGATCTGCTTCCACAGCTGGTCGGCCAGGCCCTCGCGGTCGACGTTGGTGCGCTCCACCTGGACCGTGAGGTTGAACAGCTCCTTGACCCCCTCCTCGAGAGCCTTGAGGTCCCACTCCTCGGCGTGCACGTTGGGCGGGCAGTGCTGGTTGATGAGACCGCTCAGGAGCTCGTCCGACAGGTCGAGGATGCGCTCGCGCTGCTGGATGAGCGAGGCCGCCCCCTCGCGCGCCGCCTTCTCGACCGCCTTGTCGCGATCCTTGACCCGCCCGGCCTTGCCGTTGCCGTCACTCTCGCGGCTCAGCTCCTTGCTGAGGTCGATCACCGCCCCGAAGACCCGATACAGCTCGTGCCGCACCTTCTCGGTGTCCACGGCGCGGCCGTCGGCCTGGTCGCGGTAGGGATCGCTCGCGCCGTCGCCCGGCTGGGGATCGGCGGCGGCGATGGCCGCGTCGATGATCATCTCCACGCGCGGCCGGATCATCTCGGACAGCGACTCGATCGTCCAGTCGCCGCTCGACTTGGGCGGATCGGGGTTCCACGGCAGCCCCTTCTTCTTGAGCTCCTCGGGCTGCTCGGGGATGTAGCGCCCCTCGAGCACCTGCCGCCGCATCTTGTAGATGGCCTTGCGCTGCTGGTTCATCACGTCGTCGTAATCCAGCAGGCTCTTGCGGATGTCGAAGTGATGTCCCTCGACCTTGCGCTGCGCGTTCTCGATCGCCTTGTTGACCAGGCCGTGCTCGATCGGCTCGTTCTCGTCCCAGCCGCCGAGCCAGTTCATCATCTTCTCGATGCGCTCGGCGCCGAAGATGCGCATGAGGTCGTCCTCGAGCGACAGGTAGAAGCGCGAGGAACCCGGGTCGCCCTGACGCCCGGCGCGGCCACGTAGCTGGTTATCGATACGCCGCGACTCGTGCCGCTCGGTGCCGAGGATGTGCAGGCCCCCGGCCGCGAGCACCTCCTTCTTCTCGGCCGCGCATTCGGCCTTGTGCTTCTCGAGCGCCGCCTGGTACTCGGGCGTCGACTCATCGACCGCGCCGGGGATGGCCGCAGCCTCGTGTCCGCCCACCTCTGCGCGCGCCATGAACTCCGCGTTGCCGCCGAGGAGGATGTCGGTACCGCGGCCGGCCATGTTGGTGGAGATGGTGACCGCGCCCTTGCGGCCCGCCTGCGCCACGATCTCGGCCTCGCGCATGTGGTGCTTGGCGTTGAGCACGTTGTGCGGGATGCCGCGCTTCTTGAGCATCGCCGACAGCACCTCGGACTTCTCGACCGAGACTGTGCCCACCAGCACCGGCTGCCCGCGCTCGTGGCACTGGGCGATCTCCTCGATCACGGCGCGGAACTTGCCGCGCTCGTTCTTGTAGACCACGTCGTCCTGGTCCTTGCGGACCATCGGCAAGTTGGTGGGGATCTGCAGCACGTCGAGCTTGTAGATCTCGTGGAACTCGGTCGCCTCGGTGTCCGCCGTACCGGTCATGCCGCCCAGCTTCTTGTACATGCGGAACAGGTTCTGGAAGGTGATGGTGGCGAGGGTCTGGTTCTCCTCCTCGACCTTCACGTTCTCCTTGGCCTCGACCGCCTGGTGCAGGCCATCGGACCAGCGGCGCCCCGGCATCTTGCGACCGGTGAACTCGTCGACGATGATGATCTTGCCTTCCTCGACGACGTAGTTGACGTCCTTCTTGTAGAGCGTGTGCGCGCGGAGCGCCTGCTGCACGTGGTGGTTCCAGACGAGGTTCTGGGCATCGTAGAGGTTGGCGAGCCCCAGCTTCTTCTCGACCCTGTCGACGCCCGCGTCGGTGAGCATGACCGAGTGGGCCTTCTCGTCGAGGTTGAAGTCCACGTCCTTCTTGAGGGACGGGATGATCATGTTGACGCGGTAGTAGAGGTCGGCCGACTCCTCGGCCGGCCCGGAGATGATGAGCGGCGTGCGCGCCTCGTCGATCAAGATGGAGTCGACTTCGTCGACGATCGCAAAGTGCAGCTCGCGCTGCACGTAGCGCTCGATCGACTCCTTCATGTTGTCGCGCAGGTAATCGAAGCCGAACTCGTTGTTGGTGCCGTAGGTGATGTCGGCGCGGTAGTGCTGCTGCTTCTCCCGCTCCATCTGCCCATGGACGATGACGCCCACGGTCATGCCGAGGAACTTGTAGACGCGTCCCATCCACTCGGCATCGCGCGTGGCCAGGTAATCGTTGACCGTGATGAGGTGGGCGCCCCGCCCCTCGAGCGCATTGAGGTAGAGCGGGCTCGTGGCGACCAGCGTCTTGCCCTCGCCGGTCTTCATTTCGGAGATGGCGCCGCGGTGGAGCACCATGCCGCCGATGAGCTGCACGTCATAGTGGCGCATGCCCAGGACCCGCCGCGAGGCTTCCCGCACCGTGGCAAAGGCCTCGGGGAGCAGATCATCGAGCTTGGCCCCCTGGTCGAGGCGGCGGCGGAACTCCGCCGTCATCCCGCGGAGCTCATCGTCGCTCTTCTGCTTCCACTGGGGTTCGAGGTCGTTGATGCGGGCCACGATGGGCCGCAAGCGCTTGAGCTCACGCTCGTGGGAGGTGCCAAAGACTTTCTTGATGAAGTTTCCGATCATCTTGCGTCATCGCCTGTTGAGGTAACGGGGTACTTGATTTAGCACGGCGGGCAGCGGGCTGTGTGGAAACGAGCATTTCTAGCCGTAGCGACCCCGGGGAGCAAGAGGACCGTTTCCGAACAGGCCCGAGCGCTCCCTCTTCCGTCATGAACCCCCCTTCAGTAAGACTCTCGCTTCCTCCTGTCGACGTCCTGAGGCCCTCGGACGATCTTTTTCTTCATGCCCCTGGGTCCGAAGGATGCTGCGGTGGCCGACCGCGACGCCTAGGGGACGGCGCGGCCCGAGCGCATCCAGTCCTTCAGGAATCTTCTGGCGCGAGCACTCTGATCGGATCAGAGCGCCTCTGCCAGCTTGGCGCGAGCACTCTGATCGGATCAGAGCGCCTCTGCCAGCGGCGCCCTGCCCCTGCTCCAGCGGTTCGACTCCTGGGTTCGTGCATCAGATCGTCCGCGGAGCCGGTCCCCTCTCTTATTTACGTAGCGAGGTGACCCGCCCCTTCCTGCCAACCGAGGAAGACCTCGGCCGCGGCCCGGGCGGTATTCACGTGCGCCGTCACCACCTTGGTGATGTCGCGCGTGTAGCCGCCGGCCAGCACCCAGGCGATCGGTACCCCCGCGACCTGCGCCGCCCGGAACACCCGGCGATCGCGCTCCCACAGATCCTCGAGCCCGAGATCGAGCGGTGAATACGGATCCTCCCGGTACGGATCGGCTCCGGCCTGATACAGGATCACGTCTGGTCGCGCGCGCGCGATGGCCGGTCCGAGCTCCTGCTCCAGGATCTCCAGGTACGCCGCCCCACCCGCCCCACCCGGCACCGGCATCGAGCGGCAGTTGGCGGTGTCGGGCGCGCGCTCGCCATCGACCTCGCGATACGCGCGGTTCTCCTTGTACCAGGAGCCATAGATCGACAGGTTGTGAAGGTCCGGGCGCGTGCCGAGGAGCGCGGCCGTGCCGTTGCCGTAATGGAGATCCAGGTCCACCACCAGGGCGCGGCGGATGAGGCCCTCGACGCGCGCCCGCTCGAGCGCCACCACGAGCCCGTTGAAGGTGCAAAACCCCTCGCCGTGATCGGCGTGCGCGTGGTGAAAGCCGCTGGCCAGATTGACGGCGACTCCATCTTCGAGGGCCGCGGCGAGCGCCGCGATGCAGCCGCCCGAGGTCCAGCGCACGGCCCCGGCCAGCGCGGGCGACCAGGGGAATTTCTGCGACTCGGCCAGCGCCCGCGGCTCTCCCATGGTCACGGCCCGCACGTACTCCGATGTGTGCACGCGGCCGAGATCTTCGTCGCTCGCCTGCGCGGGCTCGACGAACGTCACCGGCAGCCCCGCCGCCGCGATGGCCGCCCGCACCAGGGCGAACTTGCGCATCGGCATCACGTGCTCGCCGATGTCCGCCTCGTAGCGCGGCGAGTGGAACGCGCGGATCCGGAGCATCCTCCGACTCATCCGAGCCCTCGCACCGCGTCCTCGAGGAGGCCGAGCGTCTCGGCCGCGTGACGCGGCGCATACACCAGGGCCGGGCGGAAGCGGATGCTGCACTCGCCCGAGCCGCCCACCTCGAGGCCCCGCTGACGGAGGAGACCGAGCAGTCGATCGCGCGTGGCGCCATCGCGCACGTCCACGGCCGCGAACGTCCCCCGCCCACGCGCCCCGGACAGGACACCCGGATGGCGCGCTGCCAACGCAGCAAGCCCCTGCACCAGATACGCGCCCGTCACCTCCACGTTCTCGAGCAACCGGTCGCGCTCGATGATCTCGACGATCACCGCGAGCTGTGCCGCCCGGAACGGGTCGCCGAGGAAGGTATTGAAGATGCGCAGCGGCTCCGCGGGCATGAACTCCTCGCGACAGAAATAGCCGCCGAGCTGCAGCTTCTTCGAGAACGTCACGAGGTCGGGCGGCTCCTCGAGGCTCCAATGCTCGTGCGCCCAGAAGCGCCCCGTGGCCCCCCCACCGGTCTGGACCTCATCGACGATGAAGGCCACCCCGTGCTCGGCGCAAAGCCGGCGCAGCATGCGGAAGAACTCCGGGCTGGCATGCCGATCCCCGCCTTCGCCCTGGATCGGCTCCACGATGAGCGCCGCCACCCGCCCCGTCCGCTCCTGCAGGAGTCTTTCGGCCTGCTCGAGCACCCGCGCCTCGGCGGCATGGTTCTCACCCGCGTACTCGGACAGGGGAAAGCGATTCGCCGGGAACGGCAACGCGGGCCACGCGAAGGCCGGAATGTCGAGCTTATGAATGGGCTTGGACCGCGTGAGCGACAGCGCCCCCAGGCTCCGACCGTGAAAGCTCCCCTCGAAGGAGATCACCTGGAACTCCCCCGGGTCCGCCTGCTCGTTGCGCATGCACGCCTCGATCTCCGCCGCCGTCACCGCCACCCGTCCCGCTCGGGTACGCCGGCGACGCGCGTGCCAGATGAAGGCCGCCTTGATCGCGTTCTCCACCGCCTCGGCGCCCGTGGTCACCGTCAGCACGCGGTCGAGCCCGCGCGGCGCGAGCCGCATGAACGTCCCCTCCACCAGATCCACCCACTCTGCCGGCGGCGCCACCCCCAGCGCGGGGCGATACCCGGCCGCCCAGTCGAACCGCCCGCCGTGCCAGGCCGCGAGCAGATCCGGGTGGTTGTAGCCCACCGGCACCGCCGCAATGTGCCCATACACATCGAGCAGCACATTGCCGTCCACGTCGACCAGATAGTTCCCCAGGCTGGCGCGCGCGTCCTGGTACACGTGGATGGTCCGTGCATCCTGATAGCGCCCATGGCGCGCCCGGAGCGCCTCGGAGCGAGGCCCGGGGATGGGGGTCTTCACCAGGGCACGCTCCGGCTCGCCAGGAATACGCGGGCCCGGGTCGGCAGGAAGGCTGGGCAAAGAGGGCTGGGTCATGGGGCCAAACTCCATGCTGTTTTCATTTCATGCCGTGCGACCGTAGCACCGTCTCACGCCATAACGGCGCCAGGCGTTCCTCGTCATCGAGCGAACGCGGCAATTCGAGGAGAGGCACCCGGTCGCCGGCACGCGCCAGCCGGCTGAGGGTACCAGTGAGCAGCGAGCCTAGCTCCTCGGCACGGCAATGGGTCGCAAAGACCGCGTACAGATGGCGCACCACCGCGGCCGCCAGGTGTGCCGGAAGTGCTGTCTCCTGCTCATACCCGGGCCACCGCACGAGCAGGAGGAACGGCAGCGGCTCGGGCGCCGCACGACTCACCGGGTCACGGAAGTCCGGCTGTAGATACGGTACCCAGGCCGGCTCGAGGACCCGAAACCCCGCGCGCCCGTAGGCTACCAGCCGCACCCGGGTCTCCGGTGCCTGCCGCTCCGCCGGCTCCATCTCCGCGGCCAGCAACACCTCCGCGCGCCCCGCATCGAGTCCATGGGCGGCCAGGGCCCGCTGCGCGAGCGCCAGGGGCACTGCCCGCAGGAGTGCGGCAAGGCCAGCCCTCCGGTATGCCGGCAGCACCAGCACGTGAGCCAGATAGGCGACCGCCAACGCCGCTGATCGATCCACGATCACGTGGCAATCTCGCACCCCGGCCAGCGCCCCGCGCTCATCGCGCGCCATCAAAAGATGATACTCGTGGCCGAACTCCCCCTGCTCCACCCGCCGCATGCCGTCAACCCACCCGGCGATCACCGCATGCCGCTCGAGCTCGCCGCGGACCCCGAACTCCGCTTCGAGCGCTCCATAGGCCTCGGCGAACGCCGCCCCGTGACTCGTGCATACGCGCGCCACGCTGAAGCGCCCACAGGCTGCGCGGGCCTTCTCGTCATCGACATCGCAGGCCGCCGCAAGCCCCGCCTCCCCGAGCGTCTCGATCTCCGTGTCGCCCTCCGCCCCATTGTCAGGCGGACCTGCGTTCATCGCGCCATCTCGCGCAGCACCGTGTCGAAGACCCCCACGGCCTCCGCCGCCTCGGCCGGCGTCAGGATGAGATGTGGCCGAAGCCGAACGGAACGCGTCCCCGTGTAGGTGGCCATCACTCCCTGAGCGAGCGCGCGCCGGAGAAAATCATCGCGCGCTGCGGGTGTAGGCAGATCAAAAGCCAGCAAAAGCCCCCGCCCGCGCGGCTGCGCCACCAGCCCTGGATACCGCTCGGCCAGCTCCTCGAGTCCCAGAAGCAACTGTGCCCCCGTTTGCCGCACCCGCTCGAGCAGCCGCTCCCGGTCAATCGTCTCCAAGATAGCCAACGCCAAGAGAGCCCGTGCGCGGTCTCCATTGCGCGTCTGATACATCCGCCCGAACTGCGTGATCGCATAGGGCGCCGCCGCAAAGAACCCGCCCATCTGCATCTTCTTGCCAAAGCACACGAGGTCCGCCGGCTCGGGCAGTTCGAACTGCTCGTGCGCCCATAGCGTCCCGCTCTGCCCCATCCCCGTCTGCACCTCATCGAATACCAGGGCCGCCCCAGCGCTCTTGGCCAGCGTCTGAACGCGCCGGAAGAACCCTGGGCTTGCATGCCGATCCCCGCCCTCGGACTGGATCGGCTCCACCAGCACCGCCGCCACCCGACCCGCGTACCCATCGAGGATGCGCCCGAGTTCTGCCACCGCCTCGTCTTCGGTCGCTGCGTTCTCTTCGGCAAAGCGCGCGAGCGGGAACCGGTTTGCTGGAAACGGCGCCATGGGCCAAGGGAAGGCCGGCAGGTCCGCCTTGTGAATCACCTTGCTGTGCGTGGCAGAGAGCGGTCCGAGGCCCCGGCCGTGGAAGGCCCCCGCAAACGACACGACCACCGCATCCGTCCCCTCATTCTCCATCATCGCGCGCTGTTCTACCTCGGTCAGCTCGAGTGGACTCACCGGCTGCCCACGCGCTCCGCGGCGTCGCTCCGCGTGTACGATGAAGGCGGCCTTGAGGGCCGCCTCTACCCCTTCGCCACCGGCATCGACACAGAACACCCGGGACATGCCGGCCGGCGACCGGCGCGTGAGCCCCTCCAGGAACTCGAACCAGACCGGCGAAGTCACGAACGGAGTCGAGGTGGGGTTCACCGCCGCGTGCACGAACGCCTCGCTGCGTGCCACGGAGAGGAGCGCCGGATGGTTGTACCCGAGCGCCCCAAGCGCAAAATGCGCGAACAGATCGAGCAGGACATTGCCGTCCACGTCCACGGCATACGAGCCCGTGCTCTGCACATCGTCGATGACGGCCCCTCGATAATAAGACTGCATGTCGAAGCCGCCGCGTGCCATCCACTCACGCGCTCGCGGCCCTGGGATCTCTGTCACCATCTTGCGTCGCAGCGTTTCCATGATGCTGCCACCATAACGCCAGAGCCGGACGGAATGCTGCCCTTCGTGCCGGGCACGCTTCGTACAGCCCCCCCACGCTGATTTGGTATGGATCTCATCCTGAGAATGACATTAGGCGTTGTCTTTATTGACGATTTCCAACTTTCCCGGCTTCGGTTTGGCGGGAAAATTCTGCCCATTGAACCGGGCCACAGAGAGCCGCGGATATGTAAAGACCTCTGGGCCCCCCCGGGGCTCTCGAGGTAGCGTCCCCGTCTGGAGATAGACGGGATACGGGGCATAGCCGTACCATCGCGCCCTACGAACAAACAGATGGAGGATGCCCGATGCTGGAGATGGTCTTGCAAACCCCCGAGCGTTTCAAGGGCTCATGGACTCCATCTAGATGTGCCCGGCAGAAATCACAAGCCGAGCCTTCAGCTCTTGCGGTCTGCTTCGAAGAGGATCATGGTGTGGCGATCTCCCAGGGGAGGGGATCCCATGCGCATGCAATCCGTCACGGTGACCATAACCGTGAGGCAGCGGCAAGTACTTGAGGCGGTTGCCAGGTCCAAGTTGGCGCCGCAGCAATTGGTCGAGCGATGCCGCATTGCCCTGATATCGGCCGAAGGCCGAGAGAACGCAGACCAAGCAGCCAAGATCGGCGTGGATCGACAGCGCGTACGTCGGTGGCGCCACCGTTGGGCCAAGGCTCGTGAGGTTCTGGCAGCAGCCGAGAATGAGGGCGCCACCGACAAGGATCTCGAGAAGCTGATCCTCGCCGTTCTCGCCGACGACGCTCGTAGCGGGGCGCCAGCGACGTTTACGCCGGAGCAGGTTGCAGGGATCATCGCGCTGGCCTGTGGGCCCCCCGCAGATAGCGGACTGCCGGTCTCCCACTGGACGCCCCCGGAACTGGCGCGCGAAGCCATCAAGAGAGGCATCGTCCAGAGCATCTCACCGAGGCATATCGACCGTTTTTAGTTTTTAGGGGTCTGGTCGCCATCCTGATCAGGCGCTCAAGCCGCCACATCCCGGACAAAATCCGCCTCCGTGGCGTCCTTTCGCAGAGGGCTGAGGAGTAGCTCCATCGCGGGATTCCACCGATCGCTCAACGCCAGCGCGCGCAAGTGGAGGATGTGTTCACCCGTTCGTTCTTTCCAGCGCGACCCTGAACGTTTGAAGCGCTGGTTGAACA
>DATAGU010000337.1:0-45383 GCA_036263495.1 Polyangia bacterium
GGGGCGCGGTTCGTGGAGTTGCTCGGGAGCGGGGCGCCGGCGTCGGTCTCGGTGACGAATGGATCGTTCGTGATCGATCTGCCGGCGCTGACGGCCGGCGTCTACCAACTGAGGCGCTGAGCCCTCGTATTCACACGGCGATGGTGAGGGGGTAGGTCCCGAAGACGGGGGCCACCTCGGCGCACGAGCGCGGCACGGCGATCCGCCCCTCGCGCGCCGGGGCCTCGACCATGGCCACGAAGCCGTCCGCGGCGTCGTCGTCGAGCACGCGGAAGTGATCGAGGAGCGCGGCCCGATCGGGCCACTCGGGCAGGGCCTCGGCCGCACCATCGGTCGCCAGATCGGCCGCGGACAGCGCGAGCGGCTGCCGGGTCTCGTCCTTGGGCACGTGATGGGCGTTGACGAGGAGGGTGGCCCGCGCCACGCCGGCACGCCGCGCCTTCACGAGAAGGTTGCGCGCCTCGACCTCGGCCCCGCGGGCGAAGTTGCCAAGCACGACGAGGAGGTCGCAGCCGAGCGCGGGCGGCTCGACCCGGGTGAGGAGCCACAGGTCCGAGCACACGAGGAACCGCACCTTGAGGAGCGTCTCTCCGAGGTCGAACTCCACGAGGTTGAGCCGGGTATAGGGCGCGACGCCGATGCCCGGGCCCAAGAGGTCGGGGGACTGCTCGAACCCCTGGGGCGTGAGCTTGGCCTGCGGCACGTGCACGCTGCCGAACCGGGTGAAGATGGTCACCGCGTTGTGGCGATGCTCGGGCTGGCGTCCGGGTAGATCCTCGGTGAGCTGGGGGCCGAGGTTGAGCGTGGTGACGAGGGTCAGGCGGTGCGCCTGCGCCATGATCGCCAGCTCGCGGTAGGCCTGCGCCGAGCCGGCGATGGTCCAGGCCAGGAACTCGGGCAGCACCACCACGGACCGGGCCGCGCACGCGGCGAGCCGCTCGTGAGCCTCATCGAGCAGCGTCTCCTCGTCGCCGAGCTGGAGCGGGAGGGGACGGAAGCGGGTGAGGGGGGACGCCTCGTTCATGCGCTCAATTGATGATCCGCTTGATGGTGGCCACGGTGCCGGGGCGGAACTGGATGGGATACTGGCCGGTGAAGCAGGCGTCGCAGTAGCCCTCGTGCTTGCCGCCGGTGTTGGACGCGGAGGCCACGGCCTTCATCATGCCTTCGCGCGACAGGTACCCGAGCGAGTCGCACGTGACGTAGCGCGCGATCTCCTCGGCGGTGTGCGACGAGGCGATGAGCTCCGAGCGGGTCGGGGTGTCGATGCCGTAGAAGCAGGGGTGGGTGGTGGGCGGCGAGGAGATGCGCAGGTGGACCTCGCGCGCGCCGGCGTTGCGCAGCATCTTCACGATCTTGCGCGCGGTGGTGCCGCGCACGAGCGAGTCGTCGACGACGACGACGCGCTTGCCGCGCATGAGCTCGGGCACGGCGTTGAGCTTGAGCTTGACGCCGAAATGGCGGATGGACTGCTGCGGCTCGATGAAGGTGCGGCCCACGTAGTGCGAGCGCATGAGGCCCATCTCGTAGGGGATGCCGCTCTCGCGCGCGTAGCCGATGGCGGCTGGGGTGCCCGAGTCCGGCACGGGCACGACGAGGTCGGCCTCCACGGGCTGCTCGCGGGCCAGGGTGCGGCCGAGCTCCTCGCGCACGCGATAGACCGAGCGGCCGTCGATGATGGAGTCGGGCCGCGCGAAGTAGACGTGCTCGAAGACGCAGAAGCGCCGCCCCTCCTGGCGGAAGGGGTGGAAGCTGCGCAGGCCCTTGCCGTCGACGATCACCATCTCGCCCGGCTCCACCTCGCGGATGAACTCGGCCTCGAGGAGGTCGAAGGCGCAGCTCTCGGAGGCGAACACGAAGGCGTCCTTGAGACGGCCGATACACAGGGGGCGGAAGCCGGAGGGGTCGCGCACGGCGATGAGCTTCTCTTCGAGGAGGAAGAGGAGCGAGTAGGCGCCTTCGACCTGCTGCAGGGCGGTGATGATGCGGCGATCGGGCTCGATCTCGCGGGCGCGGGCGATGAGGTGGATGATGACCTCGCTGTCCGAGGTGGAGGCGAAGATGGACCCGTCCATCTCGAGCTTGCGCCGCAGCTCCGGGGCGTTGACGAGGTTGCCGTTGTGGGCCACGGCGATGGAGCCGTGGGCGTATTCGACGGCGAAGGGCTGCGCGTTCTTGAGCATCGAGCCGCCGCTGGTGGAGTAGCGGACGTGGCCGATGGCGAGGTGTCCGGGCAGGCCTTCGAGCTGGCCGCGCGAGAACGCCTCACCGACCAGGCCCATGTGGCGCTCCGGATGTAGGCGGTCCCCATCGGAGGACACGATGCCGGCTGATTCCTGACCGCGATGCTGCAGTGCGTGAAGTCCAAGGTAGGTGATGTTGGCCGCTTCGGGATGGCCGAAGACGCCGAAAATGCCGCACATTTGGGGGGCCTCCAGAGAGGCTCGCAGTATACGGCGCGGGGGCGCGTTTTCAATCGGGATGGGGATGGGGATGGAGCGGACTGGCGTGGGCGCTACGGGGAGGAGCGAGAGGCCCTGGTTACCCCAGGAGCCAGTGGGCGGCCACGCCGAAGAGCGACGTCACGATGGAGCCGAGGAGGGCGGAGCCGAAGCCGTCCACCTCCACCCCGTCGACCAGCTTGTCCGCCAGCCAGAACAAGAAGGCGTTGATGACGAAGATGAAGAGGCCAAAGCTGACCACCACGAGCGGCAAGCCCAGGATGACCAGCAGCTTGAAGAGCAGCTTGTCGAGGAGCCCGAGCACGATGGCGAAGATCAAGGCGCTGCCAAAGGAACGCACCCGGACCCCGGGCACGACTTTGGCGGCCAGGAACACCGAAACCGCCGAGATGAGCACCTGGAGGAGCAGGTTCAACATCGACATGGGGCACCGCCTTTCAGGAGCACGCAGGCTCGTGAGTCTACAATGTGTGTAGCGTGGCCGGCCCTCGCAAGGGAGGGGGGCGGCGGTGATGAATCTAATGTGGAGGGAAGAGAGGCGCGCCGTGCGGGGACGGCGCGCCCGGGGTCTACTTGGTGGGGGTCACCTGCGGGTTGTCACCCGACAGGATGTTGCCGAACAGCGGCGAGGCGGCGAACCCGATGAGCGACTGGAGGGCCGGCACGCCCTCGAAGAACGCCTCCACGTCCTCGATCTTGCCGACCGTCGGCATCTTGGGCAGGGACTCGTCCAGGCGGGTGAGGACGCGCGCCACGAACCGGAGATCCGCGGCCGCCACCGTCCCGACTCGACGCGCCGTCTCCTGGAGACCGTTCCAGAGCCGCTCGCCCTGCTCGCGGATTTGCACCTGCACGTCGCCCGTGCCGAGGTTCAGGCGCTCGCGCAGCACCGCGGCCCACGCCTCGCGCCGCTCCGCCGGCACACCCTCGCGGATGCGCTGGCAGAGCGTCGCCGACGCCGCCGACGGCTCACACAGCCCCACGGCCGCAGCCAGAGCCGGCAGGAGGAGCTCCCGCTGCGCCGGAGGCAGCGAGGCGAGGAGGCGCGCCCCCGGACGGGCGAGGCCGATCATCGAGGCGAAGAGGAACCCGGTCTCCGCCTGCGACAGGAGCTGCAGGAGCTCGGCGCGCACGAGCACGTGCGGCGCCTCGTTGCCGTCGAGGACCACGTACGGCAGCTCGAGCTCCTGGACGCGGGACAGCTGCACGCCATCCACGCCGAGCCGCGAGCCGAGCATGGCGAAGACCTTGCCCACCGCGGTCCGCTCGTCGAGCCGGCTGAGCCCCGTGGCCCCCCACTCCTCGGGCGTGCCGCGGCCGAGCGTGATCAACCCATCCAGCTCGGCCACCACGTCGAGCACGGCCTCGTCCAGGGTCGGGTGCCGCACCTCGGACAAGAGGTCCGGATGGAGCGCCGTGGTCGAGTCCTGCTTCTCGAACTCCTTGCGCAGCTCGAGGACCAGCGCCTTCAGCCCCTGATCCGTGATGGTCGCGCTCATGAGCGGTGAGAGCAGGCACCAGGCCCAACGCCGCTCGCCCTCGTGCGCCAGCATCCGCCCGAGATCCACGAGCCGCGGCATCCACGGCCCGCCCAGGCCGAGCAACCCGCCCAGGGCGGCCTTGCGGCCCCGGATGTGCTCCGGCGCCTCGCCATAGAGCTCGAGCAGCTGCTCGAAGTCCGCGCGCGTCGGCGCGAGCTCGCTGGCCGCGATGAGGTAGCGCTCGGCGCGCACCCGGTCGCCGAGCTGGGCGATGACGACGCGCGCCAGCGAGCGCAGGGCCTCGGCCCGCTCGGTCGGCGTCCCCGTCTCGGTGCGGGCCTCGTGGATCTGCACCAGCTGCTCCCAGTCGCCGCGCCGCTCGAGGATCTGCGACAGGCCCTTGAGCGCCTCCAGGTTCCCCGGATCGTAGGAGAGCGCCATGTCGAAGGCTTCCATGCCCTGCTGCTCGTCGCTCGCGGCGAGGATGCCGCCGCGCTCGGTCCACAGCATGGCCTGGTCCGCCGCTTCCTGGGTGGCCGGCAGGAGCCGGTCGATGACCGCCAGCGCCCGCGCCGACTGACCGCCGCGCCGGTAGTGCCGGAGCGCCCGGACCATGAGGTCGCGGTCGTCGAGCCCCGCTTCCACGGCCAGGTCGTAGCACACGCCCGCCTCGTCGGTGTTGCGGAAGGCGTCTTCCCACAGACGACCGAGACCGGCGAACAGGTGGCCGCGCGCGGTCGCGTCGCTCACGACGAGGAGCGCCTGGATGTAGTGCTGGATGGCCGCGCCCACGCAACCGCGGGCGGCCAGGACGTCGGCCAGGCCCCGCAGCGCCCCCGGATGCAGCGCATCGATCTCGAGCGCCGCGCGGAGATCCGCGATGGCCCGATCCGGCTCTCCGAGCTGGGCCCGCAGCGCCCCACGCTGGAACGTCGCGTGGAGCCGCTCGGTGTCGGTCAGGCGACCCGCGCGCTCGAGCACCCGGTTGTACAGCGCGAAGGCGCCGCGCTGATCGCCCGCCGCGAGCCGCTGCTCGGCCACGGCCAGCGCCGCCGACGGGAGGTCCGGCAAGAGCTGGTGCGCCTGCAGCGCCAGTCGATCGGCCTGCTCCTTGTCGCCCACCGCGCGATAGGCCAGGGCGAGCTGCTGGATGCGCTCGGCGTGCTCGGCCAGCCGCGCCGATTCGGGCGGCGTCGAGCGGACAAAGGCGTCGAGCGCGTCGCGCCGCGCCGCCAGGGCCTCATCGTGGTTGCCCTGCTGCGCGTACGTCTGCGCGAGCAGATCCCAGGCGGGGTAGTAGTCAGGCTCGACCGCCACCGCGCGCTGCAGCCAGTTGATCCGCACCGCCGGATCGGTCGCCTGCTCCGCGTGCTGCCGCAGCCGTTCAGCGCGCTGCGCCCAGTCGAGCTTGCTCTCGTCGGCATCGGGGAGCAGCGCCGCGCTCGCGCGCCAGCCCTTGGCGCGGCGGCCGATCGCCTTGAGCGCCTCCTGCGCCGCGAGGTTGCCCGCATCGAGCGTGCGCGCCTCGCGGTAGAGCGCCGCCACCTGCGCCTGGAACCCCTGCGTCTCGTCGCAGGCCTCGGCCAGGTGAGAGAGGACGAGCGAGGCCATCGCGGGCGGGAGCTGCCGCGCCTGGCGCTGCCGGAGCGCCAGGTAGCCGGCGAAGTCCCCCTGCCGCAGCCGCAACGAGGCCTGCGCCAGGAGGGCGTCGGCGTCGGTGCTGTCGGCGTCGTCCACGCGCGGCTTGAGCACCGCCTCGGCCTCGGCCAGCCGGCCGAGCCCGCGATCGAGCACCCGCGTGAGCTCGCGCTCGGTGGTCAGCCGCTCCTCGGCCTCGCTCTGCGGGATGACGGTCAGCCAATCGCGCAGGAGCGCGGCCATGTCCTCGCCGCGCTTGCCGTCGCGATAGAGCGCGAGCAGGCTGCGCCGCGTCTCGATGTCGTCGGGCTGCAGCGAGAGCACGTGCCGGTACAGACGCTCGCGCCGCTCCGCCACCGCTTGGACGTGGGCATCGCAGACCCGCACCGCTTCGGCGAGGGCCGCGAGACGCTCCGCCTGATCGGGGAGCGCCCGGGCTCTCGCCTCCATGAGATCCACGAGCGCGCCCCAGTCGCCGCGGCTGCGGTACAGGCGCGCCAGAGGCTCATACCCGGGCGATGCCGCCCCCGCCTCTTCCACCAGCGCCCGCAGCGTCTTGATGGCGCCCTCGACGTCGTCGAACTGCGTCTCCTGGATGCGCGCCATCTCGAGCTGGATCTCGATGCGTCGCGCCGCGTGGGCACGCTCGAGCTCGATGCGCAGCCGGCGCAGCTCGAGCACCGGCTCCCTTGGGCCCTCGGTGAGCGAACGCACGCCCTGGAGCGCCTCCTCGTGCCCCGGATCGATCTCCAGGATCCGGGCGAACGCCGTGAGCGCCGACTCCGGATCCCCGAGCTGGTTGCGCGACAGGCGCGCGATCTCCACCCAGCGCGGCACGAGGTCGGCCGCCGCGTGCCCCGCCGCCGGGGCGCGCTCGGTCCACTGTAGCAGGCGATCGCGCAGCTCGCGCCACTCGCCCGCGGTCCGGTGCCGGTCGATCACCACGTCGAGCGAGGGCAGCGCCGCCGGCTGGAGCTGCAGGATGCGGCGATGCACATCGAGCGCCTCCTGCGGGCCGGCCGCCGCGGTCGCTCCCTCTCCCTGCGCCCCGAGGCGCGTCGCATAGATGTCGGTGATGCGGTGATACAGATCGAGCTGGCGCATCGGATCGCCCGCGCGCGCCGCCGCGAAGCGGTAGTAGAGCGCCAGGTGCTCCCAGCGTCCGGTCGAGCCTGCGAGGCGCTCGAGCCGCTCCTGCAGCTCGACCGCCGCCGGCCGCAGGACCAGCGCCTCGGCGTACAGCTCGAAGGCGCGGTGGGCGTCGCCGCGCTTCTCCTCGTTGAGCGCCGCGATCCGCATGAGCTCCTCGGGCACCGCGGCGCTGCCCCGGGCGCGCACCTGCGCCTCGACCAGCGGCAGGACGCGATCCCAGGCCCCGAGGGCCTCGGCCGCCCCGAGCATGGAATCGAGCAGCCCAGGTTCCTCGGGCTGCAGCCGGTACATCACCATCAATTGATCGAGCGCGCCCACCGGGTCGTTCAGGCGCTCGGCCCGGATGCCGTGCCGCGCCCGCGCGATCGCCAGCCGCGCGTTCGTGTCACTCGCCAGATCCCACAGCTCGGCGTAGAGCGCATCGAGCGCCCGCCACAGGCCATGCTGCTCGGCCAGGCGCCGCGCGTCGGCGAGCGCCGCGGCGTCGCTCGGATCCAGGAACAGGAGGCGCACCGCCTCGAAGAAGGCGCGCTCCCCGTCTCCCAGCCGGGTCTCGCACAGGGAGAGCCGGCGCCGCAGGGCCGTCCGGCGCACGTCGTCGCCCACCTCGGCCCGCGCCGCGGCATCGGCCAGCGCCAGCGCGTCCTCGTGGCGCCCCGTCGCTTCGCACAGCCGCTCGATCGACGCCACCACCTCCGGATCCCCGATCCGCTCGCGCCCGCAGGCTTCGAGCGCCAGGAGCGCGCGCACCGGGTTCTTGAGGTGCTCCTCGGCGACCCGCGCCAGCGCCCGCTGATGCCCGGCCCGCACTTGCGCGTCCGTCGCCTGCCCGGCGAGCACCTCGTAGATCGCCGTCAGCGAAGACCAGGCCCCGCACGCCGCCGCCGCCTGCTCCACCTCGTTCAGCACCTCCGGCGATCCACGGTTGAGCCAGAGGATGCGGCGCAGCCCATGGAACTTGGCCAGCGCCTCATCGTTGCCCGAGCCCTGCGTAGCCGCGGCCAGCGCCCGCCTGAGGAGCGGGATCCGCTCCTCGGGCACCACGGTCGCCGCCACTTCCAGGGCCCCGACCGCGACGCCACGATCCGCCCCGCCGCGCAGCCGCTCGAGCCCCTTGAGCGCCGTCGGGTTCCCCGCCTCCCAGCGGAGCACGCGCTCATAGGCGGCCACCGCCGCAGCCGGCGCCTCAGCGCTTTCCCAGAGGTTCGCCACCTCCAGCGCCAGGGCCACGCGCTGCCCCGGGTCCTCGGTCGCCCGCAGCTCCGACTCGAGGGCGGCCACGAGATCGTGGACCTGCCCGAGCGTGCGGCGATGGCGGGTGAGGGCCGCGAGGCCACGGCCATCCTGCGGCGCCAGATCGATGACCCGCAGCCAGGCCGCGATCGCGCGCTTGGGCTCGGCGATGTTCTCATCGCAGTTCTGGGCCGCCGCGTGCCACAGCGAGAGCACCGTCTGCTCGTCGAGCGCGCGCCACGCCTGCTGCTGGAGCGCGCGATCGAGCGCCTCGAAGTCCCCGCGGCGGCGATGCAGCGACACGAGCTCGGCCTGCGCCGCCGCGTCGTCCGGCAGGAGCGAGACGATCTCCTTCCAGCACGCCTCGGCCTTGGCGTCATCGCCCATGCGATGGGCCGCGTGCTCGCCGAACCGCCGGAGGAGCTCTACGCGCGTCGCCGGGTGACGCGTCAGCGCGAGCTGCCCCTCGAGGGCGCGAGCCACACCCTGCGGATCGCCGAGCGACTCGTAGAGGTTGGCCAGCGACTCGTAGGCCTCGGCGCGCTTGATCGCGGTGCCGTCGCTCGCCGCGCTCCCTCCATCGAGGGCCACGCGCCGCTCCCACAGCGAGATCGCCAGCCGTGGATCCTCGAGCTCCTTCTCCGCCAGGAGCGCCGCCCGTTCGAGCAGCGCCGCCCGCGTCTGATCGTCCGTCGCGCGATCCGCCCGCTGCGCGAGCAGGTTCACCAGCACCTCGTACTTGCCGCTCTTCTCGAGATACTCGTCGCGCGCCTTCGAGGCCTCGGCGTCATCCGACCGCAGCTCGAGCACCCGCTCGTAGACCGCGACCGCGCGCTCCATCTCGCCCCCGGCCCAGAGCGCGTCGGCGACCAGACGGCGGAAGTCGAGCACCGCCGCCTCCGGCTGCCCCTTGAGCTCGATCGCGCCGAGATCGGTCAGCCCGTCCCAGTCCCCGGAGCGCGACAGGAGCCGCGCCCGCGCCAGGAGCGCCACCAGGTCCTCGGGCCGCTCCTCGAGGATCTGCGCGATGACCGTCGCCGCCCGTCCCTGGTCGCGCAGGCCCGACAGATAGGCCTCGGCCACCTCGCGCAGGGCCACGATCCGCTCGGCCCCCTTGAGCTGCGCCGCGCGCTGCCCGAGGAAGCTGGCCAGCCCTTCCCAGCGCCGCGCCCGGCGATACACCTCGGAGAGCGCCTTGAACGTCTCCTCGATCGCGTCGCCGAGCCGCCACAGCCGCTCCCAGGCCGTGATCGCCAGATCGATGTCGTTCAGGCGATCCGTCGCGATCTCGACCATCTCGCGGGTCCAGGCCAGGCGCTGCTCCGGGTCCCACGTCGGCTCGATCGCCATCGAATAGAGGTCGTAGAGCGCACGCCACTCCCCGCGCCCACGGTAGGCCGCCGACAGGAAGTCGATGGCGTCCGCGTTGCCGGGATCCATCTCGGCCAGCCGGCGGAACGCCTGCTCGGCGCGCACCGAGTCGCTCAGACGGTCGCGGTACACGCGCGCGAGATCGATGAGCAGCGCGGACTGCGCCTCGGGCAGCTCGGCCCAGGGAGCGCGCTCCACCGCCGCGCTCGTCAGCTCGGCCAGGCGCTTCCAGTTGCGCGTCCGGGCGAGCTGCTGCATCTCCCGCCGGAACGCCGCGTTGTCGTCCATGAGCGGATCGCCGGTGAGCGGACGCCGGGGCACCTCGGCCGCCGGCTCCTCGCTCGGAGGCGCGGCCGCCGGCGCCTTCTCCGGCGGCTTGCTCTCGACGAGGGTGCCGGGCCGTCCCGTCTTGCGGAAGGGCGGCGGCGTGGGCGGCGGCTCGGACGGGTCCGCCGCGCTCAAACGCCCGGTCTTCCTGGGCTCTGCCGGAATGGCCGGCGGCACCGCGCCCTCTCCGGCCACGGAGAAACGCCCCGTCTTCCGCTCCGGTGCGGTCCCAGCCGCGGCGCCCCCCGAGGTCTCGGCGCCGCTGGCCACCGTGCGGTCCTCGGCGGACCCATCGAGCGCCGAAGCCCCGCTCGCTCCTGCGACTGGCGTTGACTCGCCGGCCGGCGGAACCTCGCCGTTCCCCGTGCTCCCCGAAGGAGCCACATCGAGCACATCCAGCACCTCGGAGACCTCCGAGGCGTCGAGCACATCGAGCTCCTCGTCGTTCCCCTTGGGGAGTGGCTCCCCGCCAGCGCTGGCAGTGGCATGAACCCCCGTCTTCTCAGCGGGGAAATCGCCGCCATCGGCGGGCTGTTCATCCAGCAGGCGGTCAAGATCACCAAACGGATTGTCGCCTCCACCAGGGGAGGACTGCGGCGTATCGGACGATGAGGTCTTGTCGTTATTGGCCAAGGGCTTCCTCCAGCACGGTGCAACTTAGCACAAATATCCTCTAGGTATGCGATTTTACGCAGCTTGCGGACCGGCTTGAGACGGGCCGGGAGGCGGCGCGGAGGCGCGCCTAACGGGCCGCCCCGGCCAACGCGCTCCCGCCCACGGTCAGGAGCGCCTTCAGATCTTCGTCAGTGAACGTGAGCTGCAGACCCAGGAAGTAATCGCGCCCCGCGCGACAGAAGCTCGCGGGCGTGGCCGGACCGCAGGTGGCTTCGGCGGGCAGCAGCGTCGAACCCTCGCGGTTGAGCACATCGTCGAGCCCGCCGAGCAGCCAGAAGTGCTTGAGGACCTCGACCGCCGCCCACACCTTGAGCCGCGGCAACCGCGCCGCCATGAAGTCGAACAGGTCCACGTTCAGCATCAGCCGCTGGTTCCAGAAGTCGAAGTCGAGGCCCACGCCGCCGGTCGATTCCTTGATGCCGACGCGTCCGGTGATCCCGAACTGCCCGCGCGCGAACGACGGCACGATCCGCTTGGCGAACATGAACGAGAACCGGAACCCCGAGGTGCGCTCCCACACGTCGTAATTGATGTTGCCCTGCTGGGTCGTGTTCCCCCCAGTCACGTTCTCGAACCGGTGGCTGTAGCGCCGCGAGCCGCGCGGGTCGTCCACCACTTCGATGAGATAGTACTTGTCCGGCCGCGGCATCAGCTTGAGCGAGAGGTACGTGCGCGGCGCGCGCGCCAGGATGTTGTACTCGGTGCGCACGCCGACGATGGTCTGCAGCCGGGTGAGCGACTTCACGAACCCCGCCGCGTCCTCGGTGATGTCCGAGACGTTCTCGGCGATGGCGTCGTCGTTGAGCAGCCGCCCCACGGTCCCCTCGCCGCGGTTCACGCGGTCCGTGATCTCGGCCACGTCGCCGGTGAACTTCTCGGCGTGGTCGAGCGACTTGTTGAGCCGGTCGATCGAGTCGGCCAGCTTGTCGAGGTCGCGCCGCAGCGCCCCCGGCGCCCCGCTCCTCTGGCCAGGACCGCCGCCGCCGCCACCACCACCGCCACCACCTGGCCCCCCACCTTCGCCCGAAGCCACCAGACTCCTCACCTCGGCCGTGATGTCGCGCAGGTTGCGGATCGACTCGCGCATGTCCTCCGAGGGCGGCCCGTGGGTGAAGCCGCCCACGTCCGAGACCACCCGATCGACGTTGCCGAGCAGCTTCTCGAGCGCCTGCGAGTTGCGCGCGATGTCGCCGCGCACCTCCTGCACGAGATCCGTCACCGGCCCCTCGGTGAGCTTGCGCACGTTCCACAGGATGTCGCGCAGCACCGGCAGCGTCTCATTGACCTGCACCAGGATGTCCGAGGGCGTGACCGCCTCGATCACGTTCTTGATCTGTTTGCAGTCCGGGTTGCCGGTCACCTTCTCGCAATCTTTGATGAGGTAGTTCTGGATCGTCTTCCCGGTGAGCGGGTCGGGCGTGTAGGGCATCCCGGGATCGATCTCGAGGTAGTACTCGCCGAGGAGCGAGGCCGACTTCTTGTAGATCACCGCGTTCGACCACAGCTCGGTGTCCGGCCGCAGGCGGATGGTGATGCGCGCCTCGTGCCCCTGCAGCCGGCGGCCCGCGATCTCGCCGATGTTGAGCCCCGCCACCTGCACGCGCGACTTCTCCACCAGCCCGGTGGCGTCGCGGAAGAGCGCCCACACCTCGTAGCCGCGGTCCCCGCCGAGCCCCTTGGCCACGAAGCGGAAGACGAAGAAACCGAGGACCAGGATGAGGAGCACCGTGGCGCCGACCTTGAGCCCTGCCGTCGTCCCTTTCATGGCGTCGTCTCCTGTCGTGGCGGCTCGAGCGTCACCGTGCCCGAGGTCTCGATGAACGTGCGCAAAAACGGATCTGGAGAACGTCGGATCTCGTCCGGGGTGCCGCTGTCGATGATCCGGCCCTCGTGGAGCATCGAGATGCGATCCCCGATGCGGAAGGCCGAAGCCATATCGTGCGAGATGACCACCGAGGTGACGCCCGTCATCTGCGAGATGTCGCGGATCATGTCGTCCACGTTCTTGGTGGCCACCGGATCCAACCCCGTGGTGGGCTCATCATAAAGCAGGATCTCCGGTTTGAGCACCAACGCTCGCGCCAGGCCCACCCGCTTACGCTGGCCGCCCGACAGCTCGGCCGGCGACTTGGCGAGGAGCACCTCGTCGAGGCGGAGCGCGGCCATCATCTCGCGCACCTTGGCCGCGATCTCGCGGGGCGGCATCTTGGTGTGCTCGATGAGCGGCAGGGCCACGTTCTCCTCCACCGTGAACGAGTCGAACAGCGCCGCGTTCTGGAACAGCATGCCGAACTTCCTACGCACCTCGTTGAGCTGGTACTCGGTCATTGGCACGATGTCGACGCCATCAACATAGATGTGCCCGGCATCCGGTTTGAGGAGAGCGATGAGGTGCTTGAGCAGCACCGATTTGCCCGTGCCCGAGCCGCCGATGACGATGTTGATCTTGCCGCGCAGGATGTCGAGATCGACCCCTCGGAGCACGTGGTGCACGCCAAAGGTCTTCTCCAGACCGCGTACGCGGATCTGATAGAGGTCGTGCTTGGTGGTGGGGTCTTCGTCCGGCGCTCGCCAGGGCATGCTCGCTCATGTGCCCCGCATCTTTAGATGAGGGCGGGGCCGGGCGAATCTTACCGGGAAGCAGTCCGCGTGCCGACTTCTGCTGAACTGGAGCCAGACCAGCGGTCGCCAGGACACCTCCCCCATGACCGCTAATACCGACGCTGGCCGAAGATGACCTGCACGGACAGCGGCTTGCCCTCGCGCTCCACGGTCACGGTCGCCTGCTCGCCCGGGTGCGAGTTGCGCAGCGCGAACTCGAAGTCTTCGATGGTGCGGATCTCGTACTTGCCGATGCGCTGGAGCAGGTCGCCGCGACGCAGCCCTGCCGTATCCGCAGGCCCGCCCGGCCGCACCCCGGCGAGGAGCACCCCCGGCTTCTGATCCGGCGTCCCCGCGTAGTCCGGGATGGTCCCGAGCGAGGCGCCGTACGAGCGCAGGTCGCCCCGCGGCGGCGGCGCCGGCACCGCGCGATACGTGAGCTTCATGGGCCGCGCCGCCACCTGGTTCGCCAGGTCCTCCACCAGGGTCGCGATCTCCGCCGTCCCCGCGGCGTTGATGCGCTCGGCCCGGTCCGAGGGCTTGTGATAGTCGTCGTGCGCCCCCGTGAAGAAGTGCAGCACCGGCACGCCGGCCGCGTAGAAGGGCGAGTGATCCGAGGGCCCGTAGCCGTCGCCGCTCATGGCGCACTCGAGCCGCGCCCGCTCGCAGGCGGGCTTCACCAGCTCCGGCCACTCCGCCGCCGACTCGGTCCCGAGCACGGCCAGGTGGTTTTCGCGGAGCCGCCCCACCATGTCCATGTTGAGCATGGCCCAGACCCCCTTGGGGACCGCCGCGGCCGCGGCGCCGGCGGGCGCCTGACGCACGAAGGCCGTCGACCCGAGCACGCCCACCTCCTCGCCCGAGAAGGCCACGACATAGACGTCGCGGCCGAGCGCCGCGTGCCGGGCGCGATCCATGAGCGCCCGCGCCACCTCGAGGAGCGTGGCCGTGCCCGAGGCGTTATCGTCCGCGCCCACGTGCGGGTCGTGGCTCTCGGGCGAGAGCGACCCCGGCCCGCCGAAGCCGAGGTGATCATAATGTGCGCCGATCACCACCGCCCCCTCCGGCCGCGAGCCGGTCCCGTTCTCGGCCGGGATCCGGCCCACGATGTTGAACGCCGGCTTCTTCTCCACGGCCAGCGCCACGTGCAGCGCCACCTCATGCCGCCCGGTGACGAGCGCCTGGCTCGCCGCCCGCCGCACCACCGCCACCGGGATGCCCACGTCGCCGACCGCGCCCGTCCCGCTGATGACGAGCGACGGCAGCGGCGCCTCCGGCGGAGCCTCCTTGCCCGCCGCCACCTCCGGCACGTCCACGATGAGCACGGCCCGCGCCCCGTGCTGGCGCGCGTTCCACGCCTTGTAATGAAGATCCCCATACTGCCGCTGCGCCTTCTCATCGGCGAAGGCGCCTCCTTCGGGTGTAAAACGCCGCACCACCACCACCTTGCCCCGCGCGTCGAGGCCCGCGTAGTCGTCCACCTTCAGCTCGGGCGCCGTGATGCCATAGCCCGCCACCACCACCGTCCCGGCCGCCTCGGCCGAGCGCGAGAACCCGGCCGGCCGGAAGTCGGTGTCGATCACCGGGCGGCCATCGATCACGAGGCGCGTCTCGGGCAGCGAGCGCACGGACACCGGCACCATGAACGACTGCCGATAGCCGCCCCGATCCCCGGCCGGCGCGAGGCCGATCTCGCGAAACCGCGCCTCCAGCCACGCCGCCGCCTGGTCCAGGCCCTGCGTGCCCACCCCGCGCCCCTCGCGCGCGTCGTCGGCCAGCCAGC
The DNA here is from genome assembly GCA_036263495.1 of Polyangia bacterium. Classification (GTDB taxonomy): domain Bacteria; phylum Myxococcota_A; class Polyangia; order Palsa-1104; family SHYY01; genus DATAGU01. The sequence goes on from DATAGU010000337.1 coordinate 14,724, forward strand.
GCACGTCCGCGAGGATGCGCTCCGCCGCGGCCGTCGGCGACATGGGCGTCGCGGAGGACGCGGGCGCGGCCGCCTGCACCGGCCCATCGACCCAGCGCGCCACATAGATGTCCGTCTCGCCGGGGTGCCCCTGGTGCCGGTTGGAGGCGAACACGAGCCGCTTCCCGTCGGGCGAGAACATCGGGAAGCCATCGAAGCCAGCCGTGTACGTGACGCGTTCGAGGCGCGTGCCCTGGACGTCGATGGCCCACAGATCGAACTCGCGCCCCTTGGGGTCCCCGTAGTTGGACGAGAAGATGATGCGGTCGCCCGAGGGGAAGAACGACGGCGCGAAGGAGGCCGCGTCGAGATAGGTGATCTGCCGGGCGTCGGTGCCGTCGGCGTTGGCGACGTAGAGCTCGAGCTTGCTCGGCCGCACGAGGCCCTGCTGGAGGAGGCGCTGATAGTCCTCCATCTCCGGTCCCGCCTTGGGTCGCGACGCGCGCCACACGATCTTCTGGCAGTCGGGCGAGAAGAACGCGCCGCCGTCGTAGCCCGGGGTCTTGGTCAGGCGCCGCACGTTCTTGCCGTCGGCGTCCATGCGATAGAGGTCGATGTCGCCGTCGCGCGTCGAGGTGAAGATGATCGAGCCGTCGCGCGGGCACACCGTGGCCTCGGCGTCGTAGCCCGGGCTGCTCGTGAGCGGGCGGAGGTCCGTGCCGTCGGGGCGCGCGGTGAAGATGTCGAAGCTCGCGAGGAGCGGCCACACGTAGCCGTGCGAGTGGTCGGGCGGCGTCGGGCAGGCCGGGCTCCCGAGGTGCGACGAGGAGTAGAGCACACGCTGGTCGCCGGGGAGGAAGTAGGCGCAGGTCGTCCGCCCCTTGCCCGTCGACACGAGGCGCGGCTCGGGGCGCGGCGCGTCCACCGTGAGGCGGAAGATCTGATCGCAGGCGTAGGGCGGCCGCGTCGACTGGAAGATGAGCTCCTTGCCGCTCGAGGACCAGTAGGCCTCGGCGTTCTCGATGCCGAAGGTGAGCTGCCGGAGGTCGGCGAGGCGCGTCTCGCGGGGGTCGCGCAGGTCGCCTGAGGGCGGAGCCGGCGACGGCGCGGCAGCAGGCGGCGAGGTCGGCGTCTTGGACGTCTTCTCGGAGGCGGCCGGCGCGTCGGCCCGCACGGAGACCGGCGTAGCCAAGCAGACGAGGAGCGGCAGGAGCTGTGACGACAAGCGGGAACGCATGAGCTGCCTATGCCGTGAAGTTCCCGCAACTGCAAGAGTGGAGCGGACTTTAGAAGTCCCGAGTCATCGTGCTCCAGCTGCGCTTACGGACCCCAAACATGTACTCATGGCAAAGTGGTCGTCATCATGGAGCCCATGAGCCGACCGCCCAGCCGCTACGATCACGAGTACGCCCGCTCGCTCGCCGAGCCCGAGGCGTTCTGGGCCGAGGCCGCCCAGGCCATCGCCTGGGACCACCCCTGGGACCGTGTCCTCGACGCCGAGCGCGCCCCCTTCTATCGCTGGTTCGCCGGCGCCCGCCTGAACGTCTGCCACAACGCGCTCGATCGCCACGTCGCCGCCGGCCACGGCGACCGCCCCGCCCTCATCTACGACAGCCCCGTGACCGGCACCGTCCGGACCTACACCTACGCCGAGCTGTGCGACCTCACCGCCCGCCTGGCCGGCGTGCTCGCGGGCCTCGGCGTCACCCACGGCGACCGCGTCCTCATCTACATGCCGATGGTGCCCGAGACCGTCATGGCCATGCTCGCCTGCGCGCGCCTCGGCGCCATCCACTCGGTCGTCTTCGGCGGCTTCGCCGCCAACGAGCTCGCCGTCCGCATCGACGACGCCCGCCCCAAGGTCATCATCTCGGCCTCCCACGGCATCGAGCCCGGGCGGATCGTCCCCTACAAGCCGCTCCTCGACGCCGCCATCGACCAGGCCAGCGCCAAACCCGCGGCGTGCCTCATCCTCCAGCGCTCCTCACCTCCCTCGGCCTCGGCCTCGGCCGCGCCCGCCCCGCTCACCCCCGGCCGCGACCACGACTTCGCCGACCTCCTCGCCCGCGCCACCCCCGCGCCCGCGGTCTCCATCCCCGCCACCGACCCGCTCTACATCCTCTACACCTCCGGCACCACCGGCATCCCCAAGGGCGTCGTGCACGACGCCGGCGGCTATGCCGTGGCCCTCGCCTGGTCGATGAAGAACGTCTTCGACATCGCCCCCGGCGAGGTCTTCTGGGCCGCCTCCGATCTCGGCTGGGCCGTGGGCCACTCCTACATCGTCTATGCCCCGCTCCTCCACGGCGCGACCACCGTGCTCTACGAGGGCAAACCCGTCGGCACCCCCGACGCCGGCGCGTTCTGGCGCGTCATCCGCCAGCACCAGGTCGTCACCCTCTTCACCGCCCCCACCGCGCTGCGGGCCATCAAGCGCGATGATCCCGACGGCGTCCTCCTCCGCGCCCAGGGCCTCGGCACGAGCGAACCGCACGGCTTCCGCGCCCTGTTCCTCGCCGGCGAGCGCGCCGACCCGCCGACCGTGGCCTGGGCCGAGGAGAGGCTCGGCGTGCCGGTCATCGACAACTGGTGGCAGACCGAGACCGGCTGGCCCATCGCCGCCAACTGCCTCGGCCTCGGCGCCCTCCCGGTCAAACCCGGCTCGGCCACCAAGCCCGTGCCGGGGTGGGATCTCCACGTCGTCGACCCGGGCATCCCCGGGCCCCAGGGCGAGCCCGGGGCCAAGGGCCGCGAGCGCGAACGCGGCACCATCGGGGCCCTCGTCATCCGCCTCCCCATGCCGCCCGGCGCGCTCCCCACCTTGTGGCAGAAGGACCAGCACTTCGTCGCCTCCTACCTCACCGAATACCCCGGCTACTACCACACCTCCGACGCCGGCTACATCGACCCCGACGGCTACGTCTACATCATGGCCCGCACCGACGACATCATCAACGTCGCCGGGCATCGCCTCTCGACCGGGGCCATCGAGGAGGTGCTCGCCTCCCACCCCGACGTGGCCGAGTGCGCGGTCATCGGCGTCCACGACGAGCTCAAGGAGCAGGTGCCGGTCGGCTTCCTCGTCCTCAAGTCGAACGCCACCCGCCCGCCCGCGGTGGTCGCCAGTGAGGTCGTGCGTCTCGTACGCGAACGCATCGGCCCGGTGGCCAGCTTCAAGCAGGCCCTGGTCGTTCCCCGCCTGCCCAAGACCCGCTCGGGCAAGATCCTGCGATCGACCATGCGCTCCATCGCCGACGGCCAGCCCTACAAGCTGCCGGCCACCATCGACGATCCCGCGGTCCTCCAGGAGCTCACCGATCTCCTATCACATACGCGGTCCCCCTGACCGAGTGATCGCTGAACAGGTTCACGAGACGTAAGCGTCGGGGAGGTCGCCCTGCGTGGCACGGCCCACGGGCGACCTCGAGTGCTCATCTATCAATAAGCTATAGGCTATAGGCTACGGGCCAGGGGCCGCCTGCCGGCGGCCCCTGGCAGGATTCCGAGCACGTCCACCACCAGAACGACCTCCCCGACTTCTCACGCGACGTTCCCCCACGACCCGGTTACACCGTTGAATTTTATTGTAGACGCCCTACGGCCATCCCCCTCTATAGATGGTTCTCCCACATCGGACGGCAAGTTGTAAATATGAGTTTTCTCTCCTCACCGAGTGAACGGCAGACGACCCACCTGGTTGGTTGCCAGGAGGGGCCGTTTCATTCATGGGGGAACGAAGAAAAGGAGCGGGGGCCCGCGTTAGCGGCGCGGGCTGGCCAGGCGCGGGTCAGCGCATGGACAATCCGTGGGCTTCCACGGAGTTATGGAAACTCGGCGCGGAGCCGGGCGGCGGTGGTGAAGCGCGGCTCGATGTCCACCGGCACGTCGGCCAGGCGGTCGAGCGCCCGCTGCACCTCGGGCCGCACCACGCCGAGGCGATCCAGGAGGCCCTGGGCCTGCGCCCGGTCCCCGTGACCCTGGAGGGTCATGAGATCGCGGGTCAGGGCCATGATGGCCGGCTTCATCTTGGCGCGATCGATGGAGAAGCGGCCCTCGGGCGTGGCCCGCACCGCGCCCTGGTCGAGGAGGTAGTTGAGCTCGATCGCGTTGGCCTTGCCGTGCGCCTCGGTGACACCGAAGCGGATGGAGCGGAAGATGGAGGCGACGAAGGTCGTGTACATCGTGCGCTCGAGGCCCTTGTCGAGGACGCCGCGGTCGACGAGCCGCTGCAGGGCGTAGAGGCCCGAGACGTCGGCCTTGGCCTCTTCGATGGCGCTGTAGAGCTCCTCCAGCTGCGCGCGCACGGTGGTGGCCCGGCCGCCGACAGAAATATTGTGCGGGCCGAGCCCGTGCATGAGCTCGTGCATGAGGATGTGGGTGAAGAAGGCGTCGAACGACACCTCGCCGAGCGCCGCGGGGACGAGCGTCTTCTGGGCGATGGGCAGGAGCACCCTGTTGAACTTGGCCTCCTGGTTGTTCTTCAGCATCACTCGCTTGGTGCCCTTGTCGCGGGTGATGCGTTCGTCGTTGGGCAGGTTGTAGGCGGCGCTCTGCACGCCGTCGTTGCCCTGGCCGGCGGAGAAGATGACGTTCACCACGCGGATGGGGGCGAGGCCGCCGAGCTTGGGGTTGCGCAGGGCCGGCTCGATGGGCAGGTGGTCCTCGATGTCCTGCAGCTCGCGGCCGAGGCGCGCGAGGCGGGCGCTGGCGGCGTCGTCGCGCACGTTGATGTAGCCCTCGAACGCGGCCTTGGCGTTGAACCACTCGTCCTCGTAGACCTCGTAGGGGCCGAACGTGGGGTCGATGCTGGCGTCGAGCTCGAGCCAGGCCACGTCGCTGTCGTAGTAGTCGTTCGAGAGGAGCGCGGCGGCGCGTTTTTCGAGGAAGCGGGCGAGCGAGGGCTGCTGCGTGAGCTTCGCGGCGCGGCGCAGGTGCTCGGCGGCGAGCTGGAGCTCGCTCTGGTACTCGATGCTGTAGGGCACGGCGCGCAGCTTGCCGTCGGGGCCGCGGCGGATGGTGGTGAAGAAGCCGTGCGCCACCTCCCGCTCCGCCGGCGCGAGGGACGTGAACCACTGCTCGACCTCCATCTTCGTGGCGTCGAGGGGATAGAAGTTCGCGGCCGGGGGCTTGGGCGGGACGCCGGGCAGGAACGGGGCGTTCTGGTCGAGGCGGGACCAGGGGCCCTTGTTGATGCGCAGCGCGTGGAGCCGGGCGCGCCCGAGGGGCGTGGTGTCGGCGGCCAGGTCGTAGAGGAGCGGCTCGTTGCCCGCCCACACCTGGCGCAGGTAGAGGTTGTCGAGGAGCTCGGCCGCGCGCACGAGCTCGGCGAGCGCGTGCCGCTCGTGGGCCGGCATGGCCGTGAGATCGGCGCCGATGTCGACGGGGGCGAAGCGCGCGCTCTGCTGTTCGAGCGCGGCGACGTCGGTCGGTGGCGCGGCGGTCGCAGGCCCAGGGCTGAGGAGGAGCGGGAGCAAGAGGACGAGGAGGGTGGCCGTGGTCGGACGCATGAGCCGTTCATACCCGATGGCCGGTGAGCGGGAAAGACACGACCGGGCCCGCAGGCGCTCCCCGCCGGCCCCCCTGCCTGCCTTGGGCCGGCTTGCATCCCCAGCGGTTTCGATCATCTTTTGTGCGGGCGTTCGTCCGTTCGGGACGCCCCTCTGGAAGGGTTTCATGCCGCGCAAACTCACCGCCAAGACGCCGCTCGACGAGATGGAGGACGAGGTGCTGTACACCGACGCCGCCCTCCGCGCAGACCCCGACGCCGCGCGACTCCTCGAGCGCACCGCGCACTGGCTCGATCGCATCGATGAGCTACGCCGCGTGTACCGCAAGGTCCGCCGGGCCGAGGCCGGGGCTCATGCCGCGCGCGTCGTGGCCGGCGCCCGCCTCCATCGCGCCTGCGTGGCCTTTGGCGACGAGCTCCTCCTCGCCGTGGGCAAGGATCGCCGCGCCGACCGGTGGCGGCAGTTCTTCTCCCTCCCCTTGAGCCTCTTTCTCCGCCAGGAGCTCGGCCGGCGCGTCGCGCGGGTGCGCGGCTGGCTCGGCACGAGCGACCCGGTGTTCGAGCGTCACCGCCAGGAGATCGAGCGCTGGGCGCAGGCGGCCGACAAGGCCCTCATCGCCACGAAGGCGCTGGCCATCGTGTATGGCGAGGCGCGGCAGGCCAAGACCGCGCTGGCCCGGGAGCTGACGCACGAGCGCGACCACCTGCACGAGGCCCTGGCCGCGCTCGGGCGTGAGCTCGGTCAGCTGCGCGAGTGGCCCGATGGGTTCTTCCGCCTCGATCCCCGCAGCGTGGGCGCGAGGCCCCCAGCGGAAGACCCGCCGTCCTCCCCTCTATAGCCATCGATAGATAGAAGATCTCCCGAAGCCCAGACCCTCGGCCTCCCCCACCGCAGGCGCCGCCACGGCACCCAGCCCCCCACGCCGCATGCGGCGAGGCTTTGCAACGCCTGCCAACGCTAGCGCGGACGTCGCCAACGCCCTGTACACCCCTGCCACCTGCCATCCGCCCCTCCATGAGGGCCCTGCAACACGGATCAGCGTGCCTCCGCGCATGCGGCGAGGCCTTGCAAGGCTGCCCCGCCCCCCCTTCGCTACTCCGCAGAGCCCTCGCAACCCTGGCAAGACCCTTCCGGACATGCCGAAGAGGGGTCTGCCTGCGTTGAAAACCCTCGCCGCATGCCGCCAAGAGCGTTGGCCACCGATGATCGAGGAGCCTGCGGCATGATGCGCGGCGCGAGGCAGGCCGGCCACTCACGGTGTTCGGACGAGTTGGCCGCCTTCCATTTGGTAATGGCCCGCGGCGTGTCGCACCGCATCGAGTTCTTCGATGCCGCAGACCGACTCGTCATCCTTGTGGCGGCGCACCAACTCTTCAGGTGAGCAAAAGCGCTTGAGTCTCTTGAGCTCGGAACGATCTACGGAGAGACGAAGCGAGCCATCGCGTAAGATCTCGGGGCGGAGCGTCACTTCCACATGCGGCCGCAGGCGACGGTCGTAAGCTGCGCCGCGCGGGAGGCGTCGCCGCTCCTCGGGCGTCGCGCTCCATGCGAAGTACCCGATGGGCACCCGTGAGGTCACCTGCACGACACCGTCGCGCTCGGCGACGGCGTAGAGCCAATCCTCCTCAGCACCATACTGTGAACCGCCGTCGTAGACACTGAGGGTGAGCAACAACGAGTGGTCGTTCGCATCGCCGAGATCAGGCACCAAGATCGTCGGGCGGTGATGTGAGAAGAACTCAAAGTCCTCGCCGAACGCCGTCGCCTGCAGGCCGCGCCATCGCCCGCCCAGTCGGAAGAAGAGCTGCCATCCGCTCTTCGCGGGGGCGCCCGCCAGCGTGATGATGACTCGCTCCGTCGGCACCGCAGGATCGGAAGAGACGTAGACAAGCTCTTCGCTCTCGATCGATCGAAGGAGCGGCACGAGCTCCGCGGGGGCGGGTTCTGCCATGGGCTCGGAGCGGCAGAGGAGATCGGTGACGGTGGCGAACTGGAGGGAGCGCGCGTGGGAGGCCTTGCGCTCGCCGGAGAGGTCGTTGTTCTGGGGAGTGAGGCAGCGTGGCACGTGCCCCGGGGCAGTGACACACCAGCCGACGCCCCAGGCGCGCCGCCGCAGCTTAACAACGCGGGTCCAGCCCGCCTCGCTGCAAGGGGGATAAGAGTCCGCGTCCTCGACGCGGATCGCCTCGATCGCAGGATCCGCCTCGAGAACTTCACCGAGAGAGGGGAGGGGCGGCGTAGCCCCTGCAATGGCGGCGGGCGGAGGCTCGGCGCGCGCGCGAGATGGCCCTAAGACGAGGAGGGCCGTGATCGCGCTGACGACGCGCAGGATCTTACGCGCTTTCGCCGAGGAGAGCGCGCTGATGCAACCAGATCCAAGAACATGTGATGGCTGAGCTAGCATGAGACACGTTACGATAGGCTCATCTGTCCGACGAGAGACTTTGACATGCGACGTGCGGCGGTGGGACATTCGGTTGATGCGAGAAGGATCATGGGGGGGCGCTGCGCTGACGTGCGCTTTCGCCGTGGCATTGGTGGCATGTGGCGACACCAGTGGAACAACGGGTAGCGCATGTACCGCCAGCGCCGACTGTGACGGCAATCCGGGTACTTGTTTGATGACGACGGTTTGGAAAGGTGGCTACTGCACGTCGAGTTGCAGTGTCTCGCATAACCACTCGACGACCGCGCTCAACCCCGACTGCCCAAGCGATAGGGCAACGTGCGTGGTGATCGCCACGGGTAGTGGCAACGGTACGCCCCAGTGCGTCGCAGCATGCACCGCGGCGAACGAGTGCCGCTCCGAATACGCCTGCTTCTCGGCCGGCCGCCGTCGCTATGTGTGCCTGCCACGGGCCTTTAGCGAATGCGACCCACGCGTGCGTGGCTCTTGTGGCGCTGGGGAGACCTGCGTAAACGTAGGCTTCAACGACGTCGGCGTCTGCAGGATGGCCTGCAACCCCATTGCGAACTCAGGCTGTAGCAACGCTGAAGGATGCTACGCGTCGGGGTTGACTGGCGAAGGCTTGTGCACCACCCCGTGTGTTGGGACCAACAGCGCCGGTGCTTCATGCACGACCGGCGCGGGACGCATTTGCGGCGGCACTTTCTCAGACTGCCCCGGTGGCTATGGCTGCCTCGGCAACGCGGGTGAGAACTATAGTCCGTTCAGGACGGGTACGTGCTTCAAGTACTGTGACAAGAACACCGTCGCAGTGCAGTGCAGCGCGGGCGCAACATGCGAACCCCTGCGACGCGCCAACGGTGATCCCTCGGATCCGGTGAACCTCACGGGCATCTGCACGAGTTCGAACTGATCCCAGACCCATATCGGGCGATTGCGAGCCGGGAAAGAGCGTCCGGCGCGCGTGTGGCTCATCTCACGGCGGTGGCCAGGTGCTGGTCGAGCTCGCCGCGCGGGAGCCGGCGGCCGCGTCGCGCTGGCGGCGATAGTCGTCCCAGGCCGCGGCCAGGCGGCGCACCCCTTCTTCGAGCCTGGGGCCGGACGTGGCCGAGAAGCACAGCCGCAGCATGAGGGGGTGCGGCACGCGGTCGGGTCGGAACTGGCGCCCCGGGTCGAAGCTCACCCGGTGCAAGATGGCCGTCTTGAGGAACTCGATGTCGTCGCCGTCCTCGTCGGTCATGACCCAGATGGAGAAGCCCCCGGCGGGGAAGGTGAAGCGCCAGGCGGGCAGGTGGCGCCGGAGCGCGGCCGCGAGCCGCACGGCGCGGCGGCGATAGAAGGTGCGCAGCCGGCCGAGGCGGGCGTCGAAGTCCGCGTTCAGGAGGTACGCCTCGAGGATCGACTGCGCGAGGTGGTTGGCCTCGAGGTCCTGAGCGTGCTTGAGACGCAGGGTGCGGGCCAGGCGCTGGCGCGGCGGCACGAGCCAACCGACGCGCAGGCCCGGGCACAGGGTCTTGGAGAACGTGCCGACGTGCCACACGCGGCCGCGCGCCACGGCGAGGAGGGGCGGCGGGGCCGCGCCGTCGAAGCGCAGGTCGGCGTAGGCGTCGTCCTCGATGATCGGCCGCCGCGTGGCGAGGACGGCGTTGCGCTCGGCGGGGGAGAGCGGGTGCCCGTCGGGGTTGCCGATGGCGGGCATGACGTAGTGGCACGCCGCGTTCGCCGCCGGGCGAGCGACGGGGGCGGCGCCGCGGGCGCGGAACAGGGCGAGCGCCGCGGGGTAGGTCGCCGCGTCCACGGCCAACGCCTGACCCGGGCGCACGAGGACCTGCGTGGCCAGGGTGATGGCCTGCTGCGCGCCGCTCGTGATGATCACATCGTCGGCTGAGATGTGCGCGCCGCGGAGGCGCAGCCGCTCCGCGATCCAGGCGCGCAGGCGTTCACGGCCCTCGGGCCAGCCGTACTGCAGACCGCTCACCCCGGGCGGCGAGATGGCGCGGAGGAAAGCGCGCGCCAATGGGGTGCGGGGAAATTGCTCATCGGCTGGAAGTCCGCCGGCCAAGCCGATGGTCTCCTGGTCGGCCGCGGCCTGCCGCTGCAGGCGTTCGATGCGTGGATCCACGAAGATAGGAATAGAGCAAGCCCCGTGCTGGGGCGCCCCCCGCGGCGGGCGGACGGAAGAGGATGCGGTGCCGCAAGGGGGCACGCTCACCTCCTCGCCCACGCTGGCATCGAGCGCCGCGCGCTGCACTCTCTCCTTGACAACGTCTACGTTTAGACGAATTCTAAACTCGTTCTCGATGACGCACGACGTGATGACAGTGCTCCAGGAGCACGGCATCCAGCCTTCGGCGCAGCGGGTGGCGGTGGCGGAGTACGTGCTCCACACGGACGAGCACCCCTCGGCCGACACGGTGTGGAAAGAGGTGCAGCGCCGCCTGCCCCAGATCTCGCGGGCCACGGTCTACAACACGCTCAACCTCTTCGTGGAGAAGGGGCTCCTGCGCGAGCTCGAGTTCGCCGCGGGCATCGCCGTCTTCGACTCCAACCTCGAGCGGCACCACCACTTCATCGACGAGGACAGCGGACGCATCTACGACCTGCCGTGGAGTGCGCTCACCGTCTCGCACGTCGAGAAGCTCGAGGGCTACGAGGTCCACGACTATCAGGTCGTCGTGCGTGGGCGCAGAGCGCCGAGACGCAAGCGCTGACGCAGGCGTTGTAGCAGCACAGGGGTTTGACTTCGCGAGGACGGCGCAGGGGGGCGTGCGCATCCTCGCCAGACCAGGGAGTGTTTCATGTCGAAGGAGAAGACCATGTTCAAGAGTCCCAGCACGCTTCCCGAGGAGGCCCGTTCCAAGATCTCGGTCACGCTCAACGAGCGCCTGGCCGACGGACTGGATCTGCACAGCCAGATCAAGGTGGCCCACTGGAACATCAAGGGCCCGCAGTTCGCCTCGCTGCACCCGCTGTTCGAGACCTTCGCCGTGGGCCTGGCGGAGTTCAACGACTCCATCGCCGAGCGCGCCGTGACCCTGGGCGGCAAGGCGTACGGCACGGCGCGGCACGTGGCGAGCAACTCGCGGCTGCCGGAGTACCCGCAGGAGACCTCGCGCGACATGGAGCACGTGAAGCTCCTCTACGAGCGCATCGAGAAGTACCTCGAGGGCGTGCGCGAGTCGCGGAGCCTGGCCGCCAAGTACGGCGACGAGGATTCGTCGGGCCTGCTCACCGAGGTCATCACCCAGTTCGAGAAGCACGCCTGGTTCCTGCGCGCGTCGCTCGACTCGTAACTTCCCCCAAGACACGCTGAACAACGCGCAGGCCGCGCCGCCGCTCATCGGCGACCGGCCTGCCGTTGGCTTTTCATGGCCTGCGAGCGGCCTGGATCGTGTTCCGGGACCGCGCGGTGATGCCCCATGACGAGGCGCCGGACTTCTCCGGGGCCGTTCTACGTGACAAGGTAAGCCCCATGAGGATCGAAGACGTACTGCCCCTGGCCAGTCGGCTATCGATCGAGGACAAGCTACGTCTCATCGATCTACTGGCGAAACAGCTCTTGGAAGAACATCAGCAAGCAGGCCGTGGCAGCACCCGCCGCATGTACTGCTTGCTCGACGACCCGCAGCAAGCCCTCTCCAGGAAGACATGAGGCAGGGCCCGGCGTGAGATGTGATTAGAAACCCGGACCCGGCTGGGGTCCGCGCGGCGCCGAGGGTGGCGTGGGCGGTGGCGGCACGGCGGGCAGCTCCTTGCAGCGGCCGGCCGCGTCGAACTCCACTTGAGAGCCAAGCCAGGCCCGCTCCATCGAGGCGGACCAGCCGCCGTCGTCGGTCCGCTGCACGGTGACGTCGGACGCGGCGATGCGGATGGGCCCGATGAGATAGCCGAGACCGCGGAGGGTCATGATGGCCGCGGCGGCGACGCGGGCGTCCTCGTCCGAACGCACCGCCATGAGGCCCACGTTGAAGTCCCGCGGCGTCTCGACCGTGGCCACGCGCCCGCGCGCGTCCACGCTCACCGTCGCCGAGATGTAGCGGTGCGAGGCGTATTCCTCCATGGCGCGCTGGTGGCGCGCGATGTGCTCGGGCAGGGCCGCGCCCGGCGGCAGCGGCGGCGCCGAGCGCACCAGGTAGAACCGTCGCCCCCGATAGGCCGCGCGGATCTCCTCGCTGTCCAGCGCCAGCGGCCCCGCCTGCCAGTTGGATCCCGGGTATCGGTTCTTGAGGTACCTCGTCACCGCGGCGACGTCCCCCGGTCGCCGCGCATCGCCGCCGCCCGAAGGCGCCGCATCCGCCGCCGCCGACGCCATCAGCGCGACCAGGAGCGCCAAGAGAGGACCACGCGCGAGCCGCTTTTGCTTCATGAGGGTGCCGATCTGCGCCCCGCTACCAGGCGTAGGCTTCGGGCGCGGGGCCGCCCGGGCCGGGGAAGATGGCGTCGAGCTTCTGCATCGCCTCGCCGGGCAGCTCGAGGTCGAGCGCGCGCAGGGACTCCTCGAACTGCGTGGCCGTGCGCGGGCCGATGATGGGCGCCGTCACCGCGCGCTGCTTGAGCAGCCAGGTGAGCGCCACCGTCGCCGGGTGCGCGCCGATCTCGTCGCACAGCTGCTCGTAGGCCTCGACGCGCCCGCGGTGCTTGTCGAGCTGCTTCATCAAGTTCTCGCTCGCGCTGCGCCCTTCCTTGGCCTTGCGGAGCACGCCGCCGAGGAGCCCGCCGGCGAGCGGGCTCCAGGGGATGACGCCGAGCCCGTACGCCTCGCACGCCGGCAGCACCTCCAGCTCCACGCTGCGCGCGTTCAGGTTGTAGAGGCTCTGCTCCGACACGAGGCCGAGGAAGTGGCGGCTCTTCGCCAGCTCGCACGCCTGCGCGATGTGCCAGCCGGCGAAGTTGCTCGACCCCACGTAGAGCACCTTGCCCTCGCGCACGAGCTGCTCCATGGCCTGCCAGATCTCGTCCCACGGCGTGTCGCGGTCGATGTGGTGCATCTGGTAGAGGTCGATGTGATCCGTCTGGAGGCGGCGCAGGCTGCCCTCGCAGGCGCGGCGGATGTGCAGGGCCGACAGGCGCCCCTCGTTGGGCCAGTCGCCCATGAGGCCGTAGACCTTGGTGGCCAGCACCACCCGCTCGCGCCGCCGGCCGCCCTGGGCCAGCCAGCGACCGATGATCTGCTCGGTCCAGCCCTCGCCGCGGCGCCAGCCGTAGACGTTGGCCGTGTCGAAGAAGTTGATGCCGAGCTCGAGGGCCCGGTCCATGATGGCGAAGCTGTCGGGCTCGCTCGTGAGCGGGCCGAAGTTCATGGTGCCGAGGCACAGGCGGCTCACCTTGAGGCCGGTGCGACCAAGACGGGTGTATTGCATGGGCTCATCCCTCCCGATGGGTTGAATGGGTTGATGGGCGTCGAGTCGAGGCGGGTATAGTAGGCCTGTTCCGCGCGACCCCTATCCAGAGATCTCATGAAACGTGCACTCATCACCGGCGTCACCGGACAAGACGGCTCCTACCTCGCCGAGCTCCTCCTCCACAAGGGCTACGAGGTCTATGGCCTCGTCCGCCGCTCCTCATCGTTCAACACCGGACGCCTCGACCCCATCTACCAGGACCCCCACGAGCCCGACTATCGCTTCAAGCTCGTCTACGGCGACCTCAACGACGCCTCGTCGCTCAACCGCATCCTGCGCACGGTCCGGCCCGACGAGATCTACAACCTCGGCGCGCAGTCGCACGTGCGCGTGTCCTTCGACATCCCCGAGTACACCGGCGAGGTCACCGGCATGGGCACGGTGCGCCTGCTCGAGGCCATCCGCGAGAGCGGCATCCAGCCGCGCTTCTACCAGGCGTCGTCCTCCGAGCTCTTCGGCAGCTCGCCGCCGCCGCAGTCGGAGACCACCCCGTTCTACCCGCGCTCGCCCTACGCCGCGGCCAAGCTCTACGCCTACTGGATGACCGTCAACTACCGCGAGGCGTACGGCATCTTCGCGTGCAACGGCATCCTCTTCAACCACGAGTCCCCGCGGCGCGGCGAGACCTTCGTCAGCCGCAAGGTCACGCGGGCCGCGGCGCGCATCAAGCTCGGCCTGCAGGGCAAGCTCTACCTCGGCAACCTCGACGCCCAGCGCGACTGGGGCTACGCCGGCGACTACGTCGAGGCCATGTGGCTCATGTTGCAGCAGGAGCGGGCCGACGACTTCGTCATCGCCACCGGCGAGACCCACAGCGTGCGCGAGCTCCTCGACGTGGCCTTCGGCCACCTCGATCTCGACTGGCGGCGGCACGTCGAGATCGACCCGCGCTACTTCCGGCCCACCGAGGTGGACGTGCTGCAGGGCGACGCCAGCAAGGCCGCGCGCCTCCTCGGCTGGCGGCCCAAGGTCAGCTTCCCCGCGCTCGTGCGCATGATGGTGGACGCCGATCTGGAGGATCTCCAGCAGCGCGGCGACCACCACCGCTGAGCATCGGCGAGGGCGCGCCGTCGCCGACCCGCACGGCGACCCGCCGGCCTCCGGCCTGTTGTAGATTGAAGGGATGCGTACCACCTTCTTTGCCCAGAGCCTCCTCGCCTTGCTCTTCCTCGGCGCCTGCAACTTCGACGGCGTCACCGCGCCGGGCGGCGACACCTTGCGTCCCCAGCTCGGCCCGGCCCTCCCGGCGTCGCAGCAGGACCAGTGGAGGTGGTTCGACGTCGACGGAACCACCTGCAACGACGGCACCCGCACCGGCGTCGGTGTCAGCCGGGGCGCGAGCAGCAACGTGCTCCTCTTCCTCAACGGCGGCGGCGCCTGCTGGGACTACCTCACCTGCTTCCAGCTCCGGACCGCGAGCAGCGGCCCCTATGGCCAGGCCCAGTTCTACGCCATGATCGGCAACGTCAGCGGCTCGATCTTCGACCGGACGCAGGACAGGAACCCCTTCAAGGACTGGAACCTCGTCTTCATCCCCTACTGCACGGGCGACGTCCACGCCGGCGACAACGACGTCACCTACACCGCGGACGGACAGCCATCGCGGACCTGGCGACACCGCGGCCGCTCCAACATGGTGACCTTCCTGCGCCGCATCGCCGCCACCTTCCCCAATCCCCCCAAGGTCGTGCTCTCGGGGTCGAGCGCGGGCGGCTTTGGCGCGAGCTTCAACTACGACCTCACGCGCCGCTACTGGCCCTCGGGCTCGATGTACGTCGTCGACGACGCCGGCCCGCCGTTCATCGGCGACGCCGTCCCCGCGGACCGCCGCGACGCCTGGTTCACCAACTGGCGCCTCGACAACGTGCTCGACCCGCTGTGCCCGACCTGCCGCAACGACTTCTCGAGCTACCTCCCGGTCCTCGCGAACAAGTACCCGCACGACCGCGTCGCCCTCCTGTCGTTCACGCAGGATCAGGTGATCCGTCTCTTCTTCAATCAGGACGGGAACACCTTTCAGGCCAACCTCTACGACCTGGGGACCCGCGTCCTCGATCCCCTCCCGTCGTACCGGTACTACTACCTGGCCGGCGACACCCACACCCTCCTGCCGACCGCCAGCACCCGCACCAGCGCCGACGGCGTGACGCTGTTCGATTGGCTCGCGCAGATGGTCGGCGACGACCCGACCTGGATCTCGCACAAGCCCTGACCGGATCGATTCGCGACCCGCACGACGACTCAGGTCCTCACGAACATGTCCGCCTGCATCTTCTGCGACATCGTGGCCGGGCGCGCGCCCGCGGCCCTGGTCTACCATGACGGCGGCATCACCGCCTTCCTCGACGTGCGCCCGCTCTTCAAGGGTCACGTGCTGGTGGTGCCCGATGGGCACGCCGAGACGCTCGTGGACATCGATCCCGCCACCCTGATGGCGCTGTTCGCCGTGGTGCAGCGGCTCTCCGGCGCCGTGGTGCGTGGGCTCGGCGCCGAGGGCAGCTTCGTGGCGGTCAACAACCGCGTGAGCCAGAGCGTGCCGCACCTGCACGTGCACGTGGTGCCGCGCGCCAAGGGCGACGGCCTGCGCGGCTTCTTCTGGCCCCGCACGAAGTACGCCGATGCCGCCGAGCAGGAGCACTACCGCGCCCGCATCACCGCCGCCCTCGGCGGGTGAAACGGCGCGTCGTCCCCGCCCTCCGCCTCACTCCCCGGGCGGGACGTGCTCGCCCAGGAAGTCGTAGAGCTCGCCCCAGCAGCGGCGGGCGTTGGGCAAGAACACCATGGCGTGGAAGGCGTGCACCTCGCCCGGGTAGTAGCGCGCCTCGCAGCGCGCCCCGAGCCGGTCGAGCGCCGCCTTGAGCCGCCGCGTGTCGTCGAGGAGTGGATCGCGCGTGCCCACCGGCGCGAAGAACGGCGGGAGCGGCCGCTCGGGCGGCTCGCCGCGCTCGAGGATGAGGAGCGGGTCGGCCAGCTCCCGCTCGGGGTGCGGATCCACGAGCCCGCCGAGGTACGCCTCGCTCGGCTCCACGAGCCGGTCGTAGAGCCATCCCGGCAGCCGCTTGCGCCGGGCAAAGCGCCGCGCGTCCGAGACCTGCAGGATGCCGCAGGCCGCCACCACCGCGCGCGGCCGCACCCCGGCGTCGAACACCGCGCGGGCAAAGCCCTCGGGCCGCCGGTAGCTCGACGTCACGGCCAGGGCCGTGGCCAGGTTGGCGCCCGCCGACTCGCCGGCCAGCACGAGGCGCCGCGGATCGCCGCCATAGTCCGCGGCGTGCTTCATGGCCCACACCAGCGCCTCGCAGGCGTCCTCGATGGCCGCGGGGTAGGGATGGCGCGGGGCCAGGCGGTAGTTGATGTTGAAGACGAGGTAGCCGCGGCGGGCAAAGCCGAGCCCCATCACCCAGTGGGTGTCCTTGGACAGGATGCGGAAGGCGCCCCCGTGCACGTAGAGCACGACGGGCCACGGCCCCGGTCCGCCGGTCGGCCGGTACACGTCGAGCCGGTGGGCGTCATGGCGGCTCGGACGATAGGGGATGTTGCGCAGCACCTCGACCCCGTGGCGCGCGGGCCGCGCGAGCGGGTGCAGCCGCGCGCCCGTGGCCAGGGCGCGATACAGGTTGTCGAACACGAGCGCGCCGGCGCGGCGGCGGAGCCGTTCGGGCAGGGGCGCTATCTCAGGCGGGGGGGAATCCAGCGGGAGACGAGGGCTTCGCATGGGATGGATTGTGCCCCGGCGCGCGCCCGCGTGTCATCCGCGGCAAGGGTCAAGGGTGGACCAGAAGGCCGCGGTCCTTGTCACCCTGCGGCCTGCTGCGCTGTGACGACCATGCCCGGACCGCCGAGGTAGCAATAACTCCCCCAAGCGCCGGTGTCCAAGTAGTGCGGGACCAGACGGTAGCAGTACGGGTTTGTTTGGTCTGTCCAGTCGGGGAGGAAGTTCGCCAGGTTCCAGGTGTCGGGCTGCAGCTGGGACAGGAGGTTTCGCTGGTAGCAGCAAACACTCGCGTCGTGGAGCGCCGGGTTGACGCCGCTGCCCATCTGGAGGCCTGGGGTTCCGGGCGGGTCGTGCGCGTCGCCGACCTCTCCGTAGAACGAGTGGCTCGCAGCGCTGACGGCGATGCCGGCCGCGTTGAACAGACCGGTCGGGTAGTAGCCGATCCAGCTCCCGTTCACCGAGAGCCACCACCCTCCATTGCGGAGCGTGTAGCGGAGCACGATCTCCGCCTGCGGGCCGTTGGGCGTGCTCGGGGTGAGGGCGGCGCCCGGAAAGATCGAGGGCGAGATCTGGACCCAGCCGCCCACCGCCCGGTTGTAGCCGCCGAGGTAATCGCCGCTCTGTGTATAGCCGCACGTCGTGAAGTACGTGAAGAGGTGCGGGCTCCAATCGCCATTGACGTCACCATAGACCAGCCAGCCGGCCTCGACGCCCTGGAAGTTCGCGCCGGCGCCGCCGCCCTCGGCGATCTGACTGAGCGAGAGGTTGTCCGAATAGCCAACGTACGGGCTCCAGATGTTGAGCGTGCCCTGGCAACCGTAATTGGGGCGTTGGTTGGTTGCGGCGGTGCAATACGCCTTCGTTTGCGTGGCGGTGGGAGCGCCGGGGGCGCCCGCGAAGCCGCCGTCCCGCAGGGGCGGCGGGTTCTTCGCGAGCAGGCCGCGCATGCCGCGCGCCGAATAGGCGCGGCCGGTGTCGTAGCGCAGGATGGGGACGGTGCCGGCGGGGCCGCGCGCCTCCGGCTGCTCGTCGAGCTCGAAGCGCGTGAGGGTCGCGCCGGGGTGCGCGACGCCGGCCGCGTGCGGCGGCGGGGGCGCGGGCACGCCGCCGGGCAACTGCGATTCGATGGGCACCCAGTCGAGCTCCTGCCCGCTCCGGGTGCGCGTCGTCGCCACCACCTTGCGGAGCTTGCGCTGCTCCGCGAAGAACTCGCGGATCTCTTTCTCCGTCTGGGGATCGCGTGGGATCATCTGCGGCTTGTCGCTCATGGTCTCCTCCTTCAAGAGAGGCCGGGGGCGCTCACACGTCCCCCGGCCTCACCAGATGGCGCGCTCGCCGCCTTCAGAACTGGTACTGGCTCGCGTCCACGTAAAAGAAATTGACCGTCCAGTCGTAGCCGCGGTCGTAGTCGGACTTCACAGAGACGTCGCCCTGGTTCTTGAGCAAGATCTGCTCATCGTCCTTCTTCCACTCGCCGTTGGTGCCGTCGGTCCACCCCGAGTGCACCTGCCAGCCGACGATCAGCTTCGTCTGGTCCGGCCCGAACGCGAACGTGTGCGTCAGGTGCCCGGGGTGGCAGGATTCGTGGCTCGCTTTGTCATGGAGCGACTTGCTCTTGATCTGGACCGCGGAGCTCAACGGGTAGGTCTGGAAGCCATACAGCCAGTCGTACGGGCCGTCTTTCTTCTCCTCGATCATCTTGCCCTGCTCGGGCTCCGCGGCGACCTTCTCCAGGACCGCGAAATAGAACGACTGGCGATCGAGGACGTCCTGCAGATCGGCCAGGAGCCGATTGGCCTGATCGGTGTAATCACGACGCATGGCCGCGTCGTAGGGCAGGCTGCTGGAGTTCGCCATGACGCCGTCGACCAGCGCGTTGTACCGCTTGGTGAAGCCCCCCTGATACACGTCCGGGCAGCTATCGTACTTCGCGCGGATCGCCCAGACGTCGTCGTACAGCTCGGTCAACTCCAGGAAGACGGAGGGAGACACGGGGGCCCGCGCCGGCAGCTTCGCATAGACGGTGTTGTAGTGCTGCAGCTTGACCCAGATCGCGGTGGGCTGGATGTGGTTCTTGAACCAGTCCAGCGCGGGGATGACCTGATCGGGCTCGGTCACGTCGGGCGACGGGGAATCGTCGTGGCCGCACATGTACACGTGGGCCTCGATGAAGACGTGGTTGTCGGAGGCCGCCTTCTCCAGGCTCGCGGTGCCCTCCTGCGTGAACAGACGCTCGTACGAGACCCCGAGATCCGCCTGGAACTTCTGCAGGCTGGAGGCGCTCTCGGCGTGGCAGGTGTAGACGGCCACGAACTGGCCGCCGCACTTCTCGCCATAGACGAAGTAATCGCCGTAGCGATCGCGGAACGCGTTCGGGTCGGCGGCCAGCGCCAATGCCTCGGGTGTGAGGCTGACCGTGTTGGCGTCCGGCTCTTCGTAATCGTTGTACCAGGTGGCGTACTTGGCGACGATCGAGCAGGTGATCGCGTTGTACTCGATGCTGTTCATGTAGGAGAACGAATCGGTGATGGTCAGCCCCTCGATGTTGTATTTGCCGCTGGTGCCGACGGAGAGCTCCTGCTCCATATGCGTGTCGTCCCCGATCAGGTTGTAATAATAATCGGACGACATGGACCTGGGCTGTTTGAGCTTCCCGGGGACGACCGCCGTATTCTTGACGTTCCCCGTGATGGCGTCCACGCCGACCCACGGATCGAAATCATCACGCATCGGCATGTCCGAGATGACGAGATCGAGATCGGTGTAATTGGATTCGCTCATGGAACAGTCCTTTCTCGCGGGCACAGGAGTGCTCGCGGTACACGCAGCACAATCCATGACCACCGGCCAAGTCGGTGGCTGGTATCGTGTGAACCGTCCGAGGCGATGTGGATTTGTGGGCCGCTCACGAGCGGCCGGATCTGGAGGGCCGCCGTCGGATCGTTCACCGCGACGTCAACCTGTAGAGCAAGCGGCGTTCCACCCTACAAGGTCAGGACTGTTCAGAAGTCGCCCGGAGATCGCAGGGCCTTTGTGCGCAAATCCGATGTGGCGCGGTGCGCGCGGCTGCAAAGATTGCGGCCGATCGCGCAAAGGAGCCCCGCACGCCATTGAACTGGCGATGTGGCGATCTCGGGCGTGGATCAGATCCCTTCGGTCAGCGGGGAGGTGTCGTCCGACGGCGTGTCACCGTCCACGCGGCCGGCACGCACGTCGGGGAAGAGCCACGTCGCCACGCCCGCGCCGCCGCCGATGACGAGCACGATCATCGTGATCTGGCGCAGCGATGCGCCGAGCGCCCCGCGCGAGGTCTCGAGCATGGCCGCCCCGAGCATCTTCCACTGTTCGGGATCGAGGAGCGCCTCGGGGCTCGGCGCGCCCGGGATGGCGGCCAGGCGGTGGCGCAAGAACCCCGCCACGAGCGCGCCCAGGACGGCCGTGCCGAATGTCGCGCCCATCTGCCGCGTGAGCTGGAGCGTGGCCGTGGCCGCCCCGCGCCGGCTCCACGGCACGCGATCCTGCACCACGATGACGAGCGCGGAGGTCCCGAGCCCCATGCCCGCCCCGAGGAGGAGCTGCCCGGCCTCGAACAGCGCCAACGCGGCCCCGGACGACAGATCCGGCGTGGTGGCGGAGAAGGTGCACGTGGCCGCGACGAAGACGAGGACCGAGCTCGTGCGCAGCACGCGGCGGTAGCCATAGGCCAGGATCCAGCGACCGACGAAGAACGCCGCCGGCGGCCAGGTGAGCGAGACCGGCGCCGCGAGGAGCCCGGCGCGGACCGGCGACAGGCCCACCACGCCCTGCAGGTAGAGCGTCACATAGGCGATGTAGGCGAAGAGCACCGCGCCGAGCATGAGGTTCGTGGCGCAGCTCAGCACGACCACGCCGTCGCGAAACAGAGTCGGCGGCACCACGGGCTCGGCCGCGCGCTGCTCGACCCACACGAACAGGACGAGCAGGACGGCGCCCGCGCCCAGCATGCGCCAGTCGATGTGCGAGCGGCCCACGGCCACGAGCAGCATCACCAGCGTGGCCACCACCAGCACGGCGCCGGCCACGTCGATCCGGGGGCGACTCGACTGCGCCACCCGCCCCACCTTCTCACGATAGAAGATGGCCAGCATGATGGCCGTGGCCACGCCGATGGGCAGGTTGATCCAGAACCCCCAGCGCCAGGTCCAGTAGGTCACGAAGGCCCCGCCCACCGCCGGGCCGATGATCGAGGACACGCCCCAGACCAGGGCGAGCACGCCCTGCACGCGCGAGCGCTCGGCCACGTTGAAGAGGTCGCCCACGATGGTCATGGTGATGGGGAAGAGCGCCCCGGCCCCGATCCCCTGCACCGCGCGGGCGACGATCAGCATGCGCATGGAGGTGGCGGCGGCGCACAGCAACGAGCCGACCAGGAACACGCTGAGGCCGATGAAGTAGGGCGTGCGGCGGCCGAGGAGGTCGGCGAGCTTGCCGTAGATCGGCACCATGGCCGTGGAGGTGAGGAGGTAGGTCGAGAAGACCCAGCCATAGAACTCGATGCCGTGGAGCTCGCTGATGATGCGCGGCATCGCCGTGCTCACCAGGGTGACGTCGAGCGAGGACAGGAAGGTGCCGATGACGAGCGCGACCACGATGGGGATCCGGCGCACCGGCGGCACCTCCACGGACCTGGCCGTGCCGAGAGCCGCGGCGCTCCGCCCGGCGCCGTCAACGCGTTCGTGCCGGTTGATTCCTTGGGGTCCTTGTGGCCCTTGTGGCGCCGATGGATCCGGCGGCAAGGAGGGATCTTTGCTGTGCGCCATGCGCAAGCCTCTTCTGCGGTCTGGAGTCTTGCCAGTCACCGGCGCCAGCACGCCGGCGTACTAGCCGATGAGGAGGATATGATGGTGGAACCAGGGGCGACCCGGGGTCGCTGGGGAGCCTCAGCGGGTCGGAGGTGTGCGGACGCAGGCGATCAGGACCTGCCAGGACCAGGACCGTCGTGGACCGGGTGATGGATTTACGCCTTGGCGGCGGGCTTCTCGAATTGATCGCGCGCCTCGGCGTAGAGCGCGTCCAGCTTGGCGCGAAAGTCGTGCTCGAGCGCCATGGTCTGCTTGAGGCGCTCGGCCTCGGGCAGGCCGGTGGCGGCTTGCTTGGCGCGGTCCAGTTCGATGAGCAGCTTGTGACGCTCGACCCAGTAACGATATCCATCCATGGGTTCGGATCGTTAGCGAGCCGACGTCCCAGCGTCAAGCGGTCTTGTCGGATGACCCGGTGAGGGCCCGGGCCAGCTCCTCGCGCACGCGCGTCTCGACCTTGGATTTGACCGGCGAGAGCGCGAAGGAGAGGTCGATCTCGACCACCACCCGGTCGGGCGCGCAGCGGATCGAGCCCGACGCGCCGGTGCGCTTGATCTCGGCGTGGGTGTCCGAGACCCACTTGGCCTCGATGCCGTACTTGCTGGCGAGGCGCTCTTCGAGGGTGGACAGGCGCTGGCGCACCTCGGGGTGCGGCAGGGCGTGGGCTTGCTCGATGGTCAGCTTGGGCATGGATCGTCTCCGGGTGCCGTGTCTAGCATGTGCTAGATTCGCACGTCGAGATGGCAACTGAAACCCCCCCAGATCCGCGTCGTATCACCCGTTTTGCCTCGTCCGGTGGGTGAGCGGCCAAGGTGGGTCCGGGCGACCTGCAGATCATCATGAGTGGCCTCGGCCGGCCGTACACCGCACAGGTCCTGGTCGGCACCGAGACCGGGGACGACGCCGGGGTCTATCAGATCGACGCCGAGCGGGCGCTCGTGGTGACGGCCGACTTCATCACCCCGGTGGCGGACGAGCCCTATCGCTTTGGCGCCATCGCCGCGGCCAACTCGCTGTCGGACGTGTTCGCCATGGGCGGCCGGCCGCTCACGGCGCTGGCGCTGTGCTGCTTCCCGAAGGAGCTCGAGCCCGAGGTGGCGCGCGAGATCCTGGCCGGCGGCACGGACAAGGTCGAGGAGGCGGGGGCGCAGGTGATCGGCGGGCACACGGTGCGCAACCCCGAGCTCCTCTATGGTCTGTCGGTGACCGGGGTGGTGCATCCCGGCCAGATCCTGCGCAACGTGGGCGTGCGGCCGGGCGACGCCCTGGTCCTCACCAAGCCGCTCGGCACCGGCCTCATCATCAATGCCCGGCGCAAGGGCCTCGGCAGCGACGCCGACTTCGCCGCGGCGCTCGAGTCCATGACCCGACTCAACCGCGTGGCCGCGGAGGCGGCGCTGGCCGTGGGCGCCCACGCGGGCACCGACATCACCGGCTTTGGCCTCGTGGGCCACGCGCTCAAGATGGCGCTCGGCTCCAAGGTGAGCCTGGTGATCGACGCGGCCGCGCTGCCCTTGCTCCAGGGCGCGGCGGCGCTCGCGCGGCAGGGCGTGACCACCGGCTCGACCAAGCCGAACCGCGCGGCCGGGGCAGGGCACGTACGCTTCGTGGGCGAGGGGGGCCCCGAGCTCGATCAGATCGTCCACGATCCGCAGACCTCGGGTGGCCTGCTCCTGGCCGTGGCCGCGGAGCGCGCGGGCGAGCTGCTCGCACGCCTCGGCGAGGGCGGGGTGACGGGCGCGGCGATCATCGGCCAGGCCGTGGCCGCCACCGACGTGGCCATCGAGGTGCGCGGACAGCTACACGCCGTTCACACGCATCCATAGGACCAGATGCGGGCGAAAGCCCGCGGTGAGCGAAGGCCGGACGGCCTGAGCGGATCCATGCGTGTGAACGGCGCTCTTGAAGAGTAGACGCTCGACGGGCTGGAGCCTTGCGCCTGCGAGTCGTGGAGCTACCTCAAGCTCCCATGTTCGACTCCGATGACAGCGTCGTCCGGCGAGCAGGCCTGCTCATTCCTCTCTTCTCCATCCGCGGTGAAGGCTGGGGCCTCGGCGAGATCCCGGATCTCGTGCGCCTCGCCCACTGGGCCCGCGGCGCGGGACACACCACGCTCCAGATCCTCCCGGTCAACGAGCCGTCGCGTGGGCAGAACAGCCCCTACGCGGCCCGCACCGCGTTCGCCCTCGACCCCGCGTACCTGGCCATCGATCGGCTGGAGGACTTCCATGCCGCCGGCGGCCGCGACGCGCTCTCCCCCGAGCAGCGCGTCACGCTCGACCGCGTACGCGAGGCCGACGTCGTATGCTGGGACGAAGTGCGCGCGCTCAAGCAGGCCGCGCTCTGGCGCTCGTTCGAGGTCTTCGAGAAGCAGGTCCTCGGGACGGGCGGCCCGCGGGCCGATGAGTTCCGGGAGTTCGTTCGCCGCCACGCCGACTGGCTCGAGGACTACGCGCTCTACGCCGCGCTCCACGACGCCGCGGGCGGCCAGGAGTGGCAGCGCTGGCCCGAGCCGCTCCGCCAGCGCGATCCCGGCGCGCTCGTCGAGGCGCGCCGCCAGCACGAGCGACAGATCCTCTGCCTCGAATACGTGCAGTGGCAGCTCGAGCGGCAGTGGGGCGAGATGCGGCAGGGCCTCGACCAGGCGGGCGTGATGTTGCTCGGGGATCTGCCCTTCGTCGTGGCGTCCGACTCGGCCGACGTGTGGGCCCACCAGGAGCTGTTCCGGCTCGACGTCACCCTGGGCGTGCCGCCCGATGCCTTCAGCGCCGAGGGGCAGGACTGGGGGCTGCCGGTCTATCGCTGGGACGCCATGGTGGCCGACGACTATGCCTGGATGCGGCGCCGCGCCGCGCGGGCGGGCGAGCTCTTCGACGGCTACCGCGTCGATCACGTGGTCGGCCTCTACCGCACCTATTACATCCCGCAGGGCGGCGACGAGCGCGGCTTCATGCCGCCCGAGCCCTCGGACCAGCGCGTCCAGGGGGAGCGGCTCCTGCGACAGCTCGCCTTCCCCGAGGGCGTGCGGCCGGGCCACAGCCGGGTGATCGCCGAGGACCTCGGCACCGTGCCCGATTGGGTGCGCGACTCGCTCCTGCGCCTCGGCATCCCCGGCTTTCGCGTGCTGCGCTGGGAGAAGGACGACGACGTGTACCGCGATCCCGCGGGCTGGCCGACCCTGTCGGTGGCCACCACCGGCACCCACGACACCGACTCGCTCATCGACTGGTACGACGGCCTCGACGAGGCGGAGCGGGCGGCGCTGTGGTCCCTGCCGCGGCTCCGCGAACGCGGCGAGCCGCCGCCCCGCTGCGACGAAGGCGTGCGCCAGGCCCTGCTCGAGCTCGTGTACGCCTCGGGCTCGGCGCTCACGCTCGTGCCCTTCCAGGATCTGGCGGGCACCCGCGAGCGCATCAACGTGCCCGGCACGGTCGCCGAGAGCAACTGGGCGTACCGCATGCACGAGACGCTCGAGGAGCTCGAGCTCCGGGACCTCGGCGACAAGCTGCGGGCGCTCTGCGAACGCACCGGCCGGGCCGCCGCGCGCGGCGGGCAGCCCGCCGAGAGGCCCGCGGCCGAAGCACCCCCCCCGGCGGTATAACGGAGAGCCCCGATGGAAGCGCGCCCGGGGCCCGCCTTTACAGCCCGACACCGGTCGGGCAAGCTGGAACCATCGAGAGGTTGCGCAAGGCAGGCGACCGCTCGTCACCTCCCCCACGGACCCCGAGCGTGATCCAGGCCAAGCGCGTCCGACTGTGCATGAAGGATCTCTTCCACCAGGACGTGGTGGAGATGATCGAGCGCGAGACGCGACGCTACGAGCTGTGGTCCATCGAGACCCCGGAGCACCCCGACTTCCCGGCCGGCTACCAGCTCCTGTGGGACGCCTTCGGCCCGCGCGGCGAGATGGAGCGCGAGGAGGCCATCCGCCGCTTCCTCCTCGACGACTCCTACGAGCCCACGCCCACGGGCACGTACATCCGCTACTTCTTCCTCGTCGCCAAGGACAAGGAAGGCCGCGTGCGCGGCGTGCGCGACGGCTCGGTGCTGGTCAACCCCGCCTACGACCCGGCGCTGTGCCTCATCTACCTGTCGCACATCTACATGCTGCCCGAGGCGCGCGGCACGGTGCTGTCCTACTGGCTGCGCATCAGCCCCGTCGAGCTGGCGGTGCAGTACCTGGCCGACCTCGCGGCGCTCCGCAAGATCCGCCTGCCGCAGCCCGACGCGCCCGGCAAATACTTCGGCATGCGGATGAACCTCGCGGCGGAGATGGACTACTTCGACCCCGAGGAGCGGCTCACCTGGCAGCGCACCCTCTTCTATGGACGCGGCGGCTTCGACGCCATCAACCCGCGGCATTTTCCCTATCTACAGCCCGACTTCCGCGACCCCGAGGTGATCCGGCAGACGGGCAACCACCCGGTGCCGTTCATGCTGCTCCTGCGGCGCATGGGACGGGAGCGGCAGGCCAAGCTGCCCATCGAGGAGGCGCAGGCCGTGATGCGGCTCCTCTATGACGACTTCGCCTGCCACTGCGCGCCCGACCTGCTCGCGAGCAGCCTGCAGCTCGTGCTCGACCGGCTGGAGCGGCGCGCCAAGCGCAAGGCGCACGTCAAGCTCCTGCCGCTGCCCACGGGCGTGCGCGACCTCAACCGCCTGAAGCGCCTGTTCTGGTACCCCGTGTTCACCAAGTACTACCCCGACCTGCCGGAGACGCGGCGCTACCTCGAGAGCGGCATCCGCGAGCGGCTGGCCGCGGATCCCGACTACCTCGAGCGGAACATCGACGCCATCCGCGGCGAGCTCGCGGCGCGGCCGGCGCACGTGTACGCGAACCGCGACCGGGGCTTCACGTGGGAGGGCCTGCCCGTGCCGGCGCACGAGCAGGAGGCCGAGGAGCGCGACGAGGAGGGCGACGAGGCGCAGGACGGACAGGCGGAGTCGGCGAGCTGATCACCGCCGCACGGCTCACGGCGCGTAGAGCAGCTCCCGCGCGGCCGTGCCTTCGAGGCCGTAGTGGACGCGCAGCCAGTCGGCCGTCTCCTTGCGGACCTCGCGCGCCGTGGGCTCGACCAGCGCGGCCAGGAGGTTGGCCTCCTCGGCGTCCGCCGTGCGGCCCGCTTCCTTGGCGGCGCGCGCCCGCGCGAGGTGCCGTTCGATCGTGAGCGCGAGCAGCTCGCGCCGCAGCGTCTGCGCCGCATCGCCCAGCACCTTGCGCCGCACCACCGCCACCTCCGGCTCGTAACCCGCGGCATAGGTGGTATCCGCCTCGGTCTCGACGCGCTGCGCCTGGAGCGCCGCGTCCTTCTGCTGCCCCTCCCACTGGAGCTTGGCGATGCCCTCGAGCTCGTACCCCACGCGCCAGCGCCGCACCGTGCGCAGCTCGAGCACCGACGAACTGGAGCTCACCTGCACGAGCACCTCCTCCTTCCAGTGGAACACGAAGGGCCCGTCGCCGCGCCACTGCAACACCTCGGGGTACTCCTGCTGGTGCCTGTGATAGAAGTCCGGCGCCAGGCGGCAGAGGGTCTCCTTGGTCGCCCCCTTGGGCCGCCAGTCGCACGACAAGATGCGCCGATCCGACTCCACGTAGCCGGCCTCGCCGAGCACGAGGCGGGTCTCCTTCTCGATCGTCTTCACCTCGTTCCTGATGCCGGTGGTAGGCGTCACCGTGGGCACCCGCTCGGTCCAGTGCTCGTCGGTCACGGCGCACTGGCGGACGTCGAGCAGGGCCTCGATGACGTCGCCGCCGCCCTGCGCCACGAGGGCCGTCAGCTCGCGCATCTCGCGGTCGCAGCCGCCGGTGTAACGCCAGATCACCTTGGGCTCGATGCGCTGGCTGATCTGCGCCAGCAGCGCCTCGGCGCGCTCGCTGTGCGCGGCGCCGAAGTGCTCGGCCATGCGGTAATGGAAGTAGGCCCGCGCCGGATGGGTGGTCTCGGCCTCGCGCGCCAGGCCGAGGTGGTAGTCGGCCGGGCGCTCGTTCGGGAAGAGGAGCGTCTTCACCTCCTGCGAGACGAAGCGGTCGGTCTTGCGCAGGCGCTCGCGCGCCTCGTAGTTGCGCAGCCCGTCGCGCTCGCCCAGGGCCTCGCGGCGGTAGCGATCGACCGCTCCCCGGGTCTCGCTCACGATCGCCTCGCGCAGCGTCGGCTCCACGCCGGTGCCGCCGCGGGTGAGGATGTAGTACCGATCATAAAGTCGCAGCTCGCGCTCGCCATCGGGCGAGGGGCTCTCGAGCACGCGGCGCCGCGTCTCGAGCGCGCACTGCCGCAGCGCCGCCTCGCGCCGCATGGCGACCCGGCGCTCCGGGAGCCGGTTGAACCAGCGCACGATCTTCCCCGCCATCTGATAGGCGTCGCCGGCGGCCAGGTAGTGCGAGGCCGCCTCGCAGGCGTCACCCGCCTTCTGCGCCTGCTCGGCGCGCTGCACGAGCGGCCGGGCCACGCAGCCCGCGGCACCGCAGAGGACGACGATGCAAGGTGCCAGATACGCTGGCCGGGATCGGTTCACGAATCACCTCCTGGATGAGGAGTAGCGACGGCGCCAGGCGTGGGCACCAAGGGCGAGCAGCGCGAGGGCGCAGCCATACGGGAAGAACCACGCCACGCGCGGGGCGAGGGCCGGGGTCTCGAGGAGCGCGACCCGATGGAGCAGGACCTCGGGGGTGGCCTCGGTGCCCTCGGACACGAGGCTCGCGCTGGTGTCGGTCACGCGGCCGAGCGCGTCGCCGAAGGAGCTGATGCCGGTGCTGGTGGCGCGCACGAGGTCGCGGCGGGTGGCGACGCTGGCCAGGGTCGAGAGCGCGAGGGCCTGCGACGGGGCCGCGCTCGCGCCGAACCAGGCGTGGTTGGCCAGGGTGACGAGCAGGTTCGGGCCGAGCCGCGCGGTCTCGAGCACGTGCTCGGGGAGGAGCTCCTCGACACAGATGAGCGGGCCGATGCGCAGCGTGTCATCGGTGAGGAGGGACGGGCCGGTGCCGGGCACGATCTCCGGGGAGGCCGGCAGGCGCTTGCGGACGCGCTCGGCCCACGCGGGGAAGCGCTGGCGCAAGGGGACGAACTCGCCGAAGGGCACGAGCTCGGTCTTGGCGTAGAAGCCCTGGATGCGGCCGTCGGCGGCGATGAGGACGGCGCTGTTCTCCACCGTGCCGCCGCCGAACTGGTGGGTGAGGGCGCCGGCGAGGAGCCGGCCGCGGCGGGTGGTGCGCAGCTCCCACGGGTGCCCCGGGGCGTACTCGCGATCGAGCTGGCGGTCGAAGAGATACGGGAAGGCGGACTCGGGCCAGATGACGAGCTCCGCGCCCTGGGCGATGGCGCGCTCGGTGGCGGCGCGCAGGCGGGTGATGAGCTCGCCGCCGCGGCGGTCGCGCTCCTGCATGGGCAGGAGGCCGACGTTGGGCTGGACCACGGCCACGAGGAGCGAGGGGGCCTGGGCGCGGAGCCGGGCGATGTGGTAGGCGCGGCCGAGGCCGAGGCCCAGGACGAGGAGGCCGAAGAGCGCGGCGCGGCCGAGGTCGCGCGAGAGCGGGCGGCGGGCGAGCAGGGCGGCGGCGGCCTCGCCGAGGAGCGCGGCCACGAACAGGGCCAGGGCCGAGACCGCGCTCGGACCGCCGAGCTCGGCGATCTGAAGGAGGGGCCAGGCGCGCCAGACGAAGACGCCGAGGTGCCAGGGGAAGACCATGGGCACCGCCGTCTCGGCCAGGGCCAAGGTGAGAGGGGCGGCGACGTACCAGGCGAGGCCGGCGTAGCGGCGGAGCAGGCTGGCCACGGTGGCGCCGAGGAGGAAGACGAGGGCCTGGTACGCGGCGAAGGCGACCGCCAGGGCGGCGGCGGCGGGGCGGCCGACGCCGGCGAAGCGTTCGAGCAGGGCCGGGCCCCAGGCGTGGCCGCCGAGGTTGACGAGGAAACCGACCGCCCAGCCGAGGAGCGCGGCCCGCCCGGGGCCGGCGTCGGCGAGGAGCGGGTGCAGGAGGATCAGGCCGAGGAGGCCGAGCGGCCAGAGGGAGCGAGGAGGACTGGCGGCGAGCAGCAGGCCGGCGGTGAGGAGGACGAGGGCGAAGTCCCGGCCAAGGCGCCGGAGCCAGAACCGAGGGGCGTCGTTGGGCATCAATCTTCTGGGCGCGCTGGCGAGGGGGCGGGGGTGGCGGGCGCGGGCGCGGGCGCGACATCGACATGGGGAGGCGCCGGGCGGCCGCGATCCGGATCGACGGCGATGGGCGGCGGCGTGAACGGATCCGGGGGCTTGGGCGGCCCCGGGAGCGCGAGCGGGCGGGTCCACTGGGGCGGATGCTCGGGGTGCGGCATCTCGCGCGGCGGCACCACCGGCGGCGTGGGCGCCACGGGGCCGGGCTGCGCCGGTTCCGGCAGCGGCGGGCGGCGGGTCACGTCTGGCACGGACGGCGGATGCGGGGCCACGTCCGTGAGGCTCGGTCGCGTCACCGCAGGGCTTGGCCGCGGGGCCTGCTTGAGCTCGCGCACGAGCAGCATGGCGATCACGGCCAGGCCGAGCCCGAGCACCGCGACGACGCCGCCGACGATCGCCAGGAGGACGCGGCGCCGCCGCTCGGGGGCGTCGCCCGGAGGGGACGCCGGAGAGGTCGTACGATCCGAAGGATGGGGAGGGGTCTGGGTCATCGTGAGCGCTGCGACCAGGGTACCAGAGTCGTGGCCACGGAGATGCCCGGGATCCATCCGCGGTAGGGGATGTGCCAGAAGATGCCGCTCAACTGGCCGCCGAGAGGGGAGGTGGAGGCGAGGACACTGAAGCCGGTGTAGGTGTAGCCGGGGCCGATGCCCGAGGTCGTGCGCAA
>DATAGU010000338.1:0-30482 GCA_036263495.1 Polyangia bacterium
CTTGTAGGGACTGGATAGGGTGTTGTGGGGATTAGGTGGGGGGCTTGTGGGGATTAGGTGGGGGTCTTGTGGGGACTGGATAGGGGCCTTGTAGGGACTGGGTAGGGGGCTTATCGGGGGCCTCCGGACTTCGTGGCCCCGCGGCGCGGCGTCGGGAGGCGTCAGCGCTTGAAGACGAAGGCCCGCATCTCCTCGAGTCCCGCGTCATCGAGCGTGACCTCGCGCGTCCCCCGGGCGAACAGGAGGCTCACGTCCGCGAGCACGTGCCCCGGCCCCTTCTCCTTGGGCCGCTCATCGAGCACCACGCCCATGTGATCGCAGATGAGCGAGCCGCCGGCGAACTCGGTGTCGAAGGGGAACACCCCGCCGCCGAAGGCAGGCAGCCCGGGCACGATCATCTGCAGCGGGCCCACCAGGTTGGCCATGGCCACCGGCGCGCGCAGCTGCATCGACAGGGCGCGCGGCAGCACCCGGTGATGCTCGAAGTGCTGCCCCGCGAGGAACGGCAGCTTCTCCATCTCGAGCCAGGCGTTGGCCACGAGCAGGAGGTCCGCGCGCTTCTCGAAGATCGGCACCACGCACTCGGGGAAGCTGGTGTCGAAGCAGGTGATGAGCGCGATCCGCCCGAGCCGCGTGTCGAACACCGCCGGCTCACTCCCCGGCTTGAGGAACAGGAGCTCCGCGCTCGCCGGGTGCCGCTTGCGATAGATCCCCACCAGCTCGTCCCCATCCACGAACAGGAGCGTGCTGTAGCACCGCTCGTCGCCCGGGATCTCCTCGGCGATGCCCCCCACCAGCATCATCTTGAGCTCCCGCGACAGCCGCTTCATCCAGCCGAGCGTCGGGCCCTCGATCGGCTCCTTCTGATGGTTGCGGTCCGGCTCATAGGAGTGGCCATGCAGGAACAGCTCCGGCATCACCACGACCTGCGGCTCCTCCTGGGCCAGCGCCCGCAGGAGCCCCTCCACGTGCTCGCGGTTCTTGTCGTACTCCCTGGGGATCGCGCGGCACTGCAAGGCCGCCACGCGCACCGACTGGAACTCCATCATCGCGACCGCTCCACTTTCTGCCTGCGATGGCCTTGCCGCCCGATCACTTCGGCGCGGCCTGTCTCCCACGACCGAGGCACAGCCCCACCAGCATGCCCTCGTTCACCCCGTCGAGATCGAAGAGGCCGTTGACGTCGTCGTCCACCCAGCCGCCCATGATGCACGAGTGGATCCCCTGATACGCCGCGAGCAGCGTCAGGCTCTGCGTGAGGATGCCCGCCTCCATCAAGACGAACCGATAGCCGCGGTCGCGATACTTCACCGTCTGCCGCCCGAACACCGCGCTCACGAACACGGTCACCGGCGCCGCCGCCGACATCCCCCACTCGGCCTCGGACCTCTTGAGCCACTCGGTCTGGTCGCCGCGTTCCAGCTGCTCGAGCGCGTGATGCGCCACCCGGTAGTGATAGAGCCCCGGCTCGAGCCCCTCGACCCGCTGCACCACGAGGTAGATCTCGAGCGGATAGAGCCCGCCCGCGCTCGGCGTCGCGCGCAGGTACTGCAGGATGCCCTCGCCGATCGGGATGCTCCCCGTCACCCCATAGGACAGCTGCAGGAGGTTGCTGAGCTCCATCAGCGTGAGCCCCGCCGCCGGATCGAACTGGCGGCTCGAGCGCCGGGTGACGATCACCTCCTGCAAGTCGCGCCCCGGCTCGAGCCGCGCCACCGGCAGCTCCACCTGCGGCCGATACGGATAGGACTTGTACGAGGAGGAGATGCGCCTCAGCAGGTCCGGATGGCTCTGAAGCTGCGCGATGCGCAGGCCGAGCTCGTTCTTGCGCTGCGGCGTGAGCTTGGACTGCTCGTGAAACAGCGCCCCCACCGACTCCTCCCGTTGCTCATGCTGCTGGAGCGCGAGCGGCTGAAACTCCTGCAGGATGTTCTTGGTTCGCGTCGCCATGCCGCACCTCTACGGGCCTACGGGAAAGGATGGGGATACGCGCTCAGGTCCGACTCAGTCGGCGGCGTCGGCCGCACACCGAGCCGCACCGGCACCTCGTAGAGCCGCTGCCCGCCGAGGAAGGCCCAGCGCGCGCTGGCATGGAGCTGCTGCAGCTCGGGCGTGATGACGCGCGCCACGCGGACACCGATCGAGGCGATGTCCGGCGTCGTCACGTCTACCACCGCCGCCTCATAGCCGCGCGCCGCGAGCCGCCCCACCAGCTCACGGATCTCCGCCACCATCCCATGGCCCTGTCCCTGTCCCTGCCCCTGGCCCTGGCCCTGGCCCTGCCCTTGGCCCTGGCCATGGCCCGTCCCCCCCCACCTCGGCAGCTGGTCCACCGTGACCTCCGCCGTCACCCGCCCCTCGACGCCGAGGAGATGGGGCCGCAGCTCGGGCATCACCGTGTACAGCTTGCAGGTGGTCGAGAACTGGTTGACGTTGGAGAAGTCCGGCGCCGGCTTCCAGTCGGGCTCGCGCTGGATCTCGTGGACCACGTACGGCTTGCCCTGCACCGCCTCGACCAGCGACTTCGACACCGACAACCCGCCATCGAGCCGCGACGAAGCGCCCACCACGTGCACCAGGACGTTCCGGGGGGCCGGGCTGATGAGGATCACGTACGTCGTCGTCACCCCGAGGTCATTGGTGATGTCGTAGACGCGATACTCGTACCCCGGCACATCGAGCCGCTCGCGGAACAGCCGCATCACCGGCAGCTCCGGCGACGACGCCCGCAGGTTGATGCGGCGCACCGGCAGGTCGTTCATCCAGAAGATCGTGAACGCGTCGCGCTCGAAGCACTCATAGAGCCCCGAGAGGATGGCGTGCTCGAGCGACGCCCCGGCCGCGAGCCCCGTCGAGTAGTTGGGCCCGATGTCCGCCTCCTCCGCCGTCTTCGGATACGGCATGTACACTCGCGACGCCGGCACCAGCACCGCCCGCTCCTCGACCAGCGAGTACCCCTCCACCCAGAACACCGGCGAGTCCTCGGTGAAGCGCTGGAAGGGAAAGTTCGGCCGCGTGTACTGCGACTCCGAGAACAGGGCGAAGCGCTCGGGATGGAGCAGGTGATGCCGGCTCGCGAGCTCGCGATACGTGCCGAAGATCATCCGCTCGCGCGGCGTCCACGAGCCGCAATACCCCTCCACCAGCTCACCGAGCGCCGACACCAGCCCCTCGGCCAGCGTGAGCCCGGCCCCGCCGCTGCTCGTGCGCGGCAGCGGCACCCCGAGCGGCCCGGTCCCGGCCCCCTCGACCCCGAAGATGTAGAGCGGCGGATCCCCCTCGGACAGCGGGATCTGGGCGATGGTGCGGGCGATGCCGACCCGGGGACTGATGAGCTGTTTCATCCGGCGGAGCGACTCCTCCGCCGTGGGCATGGGCTGATCGCGCAGCCTCATGACGCGGCGTTCCCCGCCGACTTGGGCCGCGGGATCAGCATGCGCTCGAGCTTGAGCTCATCCTCGTCCCAGGGATAGATCCGCCCCGTCTGGAGCCGGCTGCAGGCCGGGCACCGCGGGTAGCGGAGCACCGTGTGCAGGCTGCTCTCCTGCGACAGGAGATCCAGCACCAGGCAATGACTGATGAGCCGCGCCCCATCGATGCCGGTCAGGAACTTGACCGTCTCCACCGCCGCCGCCTGCGCGAGCTGCTGGCGGAACGGCAGGAAGTCCATGCGCTGCTCCGGCAGCTGCCCCTCGGCGATGCGCCGCTCGTGCTGCGCGTTCTCCTTCCAGCTCTTGAGGTTGCTCTGCAGCCGGCAGGTCAGGCACTCGAAGCAGGCGCTGCCCGGCGCATACACCGGCCCGATCCAGGCCTCACCCTCGAGCGTCAGCCGCAGGTGCAGCCAGCTCTGCCCGACCTCGAGGCACATGCGGTTGAGCTCCTTGAGGCGCGCGCCAAAACAGAACTCCCCATCCTGCACCCCGATCACCAGGTCCGCCCCCGGGACCACCTCGCCCATCCGGTCCAGACCCACCCTGCGCAGCGTCGTAGCCCCGGCCACCTCGGCAAGCCCCGCCCCGGCCAGCTCGGGCGGCGCCACCACGTCGATCGCGCCGATCGCGCACGAGGCGAGCGCCGCGGTCACCTCCGTGAGGAGCGGGGAGTCCCCCACCACCGCCACCCGGGCCCGGCGCAGCCGGCTCCACAGCGCCCCCGGCCGGTCCGAGAACCGCGCCAGGAACGTCATGAGCCCCGGATACGCCGCCGGCGAGACCCCCGGCGCGCCCGCCGCCGGCGCCTCCTCCTCCGCGTCCATCACCACGTGGTTGCGCACCAAGAGCGTCACCAGATCCTGCACCGCCTTGGCCGGCAGCGTCCCCTCCAGCTTCGCCGCCAGCGCCTCGACCGTGCGCTCGCCGTCCATGAGCGGCAGCACCTGGTCGAGCAGGAGCGGCACCGACTTGCCGCGGCACCGGAACAGCTCCCGCTCGCTGATCATGAAACAGCACGTCGTCTCGTCGTCCCGGACGATGTTGATGAAGGGCTTGAGGCGTGGCTTCATCGGCAGGATCCCTCACACGTAGAACGCGACCCCGCGCACGGCGAGGCGGATGGGTTGGTTGCGATAGCCGAAGGCGCGGAAGTGGACGCCGACGATCTGCTCCCCCACGATCTTGGCGTCGTCCTTGGTCATGCGGTGGAAGTGGGTGAACGGCACCTCGTAGAGCTTCCATTCGTCGGCCGTGCCGAGGAGATAGAGGAACTCCTTGCCGGGCTCCCAGCACTGCATCGTGGGGATGCAGATCTGATAATTCTTGCCATCCCCCCGCGCCTCGAAGCGCAGCCCCGTCGTGCCCACCAGCTCCGCCGCCGCCGGGTCCTTGTAAAGGAAGCGGCTCACCGTCACGAACTGGAACGCGCCCTTGGTGCCCATCTGGCCCTCGATGGCGAAGCCATCGGCGTCCGTGGTGAGCGTGGCGGTCGAGTTGCCGGGGACACCGCGCAAGACCTGGTCGGTCATGAGCCCCCAGGCCGTGGGATCCGCGACCGGGATGATGCGCCGGGCCGGGGCGCTGGCCGCGGTCTCCTTCTCAGATCCCCCTGAAGGACCCGCCGAAGACCCCGACGCGGCGAGCGGGATGCCGCACCGTTCGCGCCACTGCCGCTCGAGGTCCTCGATCGATCTCTCGTAGGTCCGCTCGATCGCGTCCTGGTCCGTCAGCCCGGGGTCCTGGGCCACCGTCCTCATCACGCCCACGAACCGGGGCACGCCGTGCTCGGCCATGAGGTGCTGCACGAACGACCCCGCGCGGGCATAGGCCAGGCGGTTGGACTCGTTGGGCAGGGAGTGCACCGCCAGGTCCTCGCGCAGCCGCCCGCCCTGCAGATAATCCCGCACGCACCAGCCATCCCCGGGGTAGGCCGCCACCCGGTGATGGAGCGTCGGCGCCTCCGCGCCCAGCGGGAAGGGGAAATACGTCGATCGCGAGAGCGCATAGCCGCACGCCACCGCCCAGCCCTCCGAGAGGAACAGCGATCTCTCGGCGAACAGCAGCATGTGCGCCACCTCGTGGACCAGATCCGCCTGCAGATCCCCCTCCGGCAGCTCCATGACCAGGAGCCGCGGGATGACGATGAACGGCGGCTGGCCATCCACATAGGACACCGGCGTCGGCTGCTGGTCGATCACCAGCGCATCGAACGCTCGCCCGAGCGGGCTCGCCGACCAGTGCTCCATGGCCGTGACAATCCGTTCGAGCTGCGTGCCGATCGCCTGGGCCGGCTGCGCCTGGAGACCGCAGAGTCGACCCCAGCGGAATGCGACGCGGTCGGTCTCCGGCGTGTTCCTGATCAACTCCTGGAATCGAGTAGCGGATGGCGCCATGGGGAGGACCTGAGAGGGTAACGATTTCGCTGCACGATAACCCATTCAGCCGCAAATGAGTCCGTCCGATCACACGATCTCGACGGGAAACCGCCGTCCCGGCCGAGACATGAGGCCGGGACACAGGGCGCGCAGGTACGTAACCAGTGTATTCGCTGTTACAGGAGACACCTGTAGATGGCGTCAGCGCCATTACAAGGGTTACTCCGCAACGGTACATTCCTGGCCGGAGCCTTGTTTCGCGGCATCAATAGGAGCCAGGCCGCTGGTTCGGGTTCGTCCACGCACCTGCCGGACCCAAAAGACATGACGAATCCAGCGTGCGCGTATCAGCCACGGCAGCGTCGAGGGAGATGAGAGGGAGAAGAGAGACTGCGAAGGAAGGGAAGGGGGGACGGGGCAATGCTAGAAGTTGAACACGCAGCAGCAGCAGCAGCAGCAGTTCGCGGCGGGAGCAACTTCGAACGACTCGGTCTCGGAAACCAGCTCAACATTCAGATCGATCATGGTGCACCTCCTTGGTCAAGGACACTAATCGGTCTCACTGTCCCAATGCAAGAAAAAAGATCCGACAGCAAGAAAAATAGTCCATCTACAATTGTTTCATCGGCACACCGCCTGCGTGGGTTCCTTCCCCACGGGCGCGCAGCGTCGGTGACGCCGCCGGTCGCTCTCCCGGCTCACCCGCTCGTCGCCGCGTCGGAGACGCCGCTAAACCGCCGTGATCCGGCCGGTTTCATGTACGAGCGGTCAGGCACACCACATTGGTTACTTCTGGCTCGGAAGATTGCCGCTGCGCGGGCGTCTCGACCCGGGCCTCTATATACGAGTGCTATTCAGCGATCGTTACAACATTTCGCCACGTCCGTTGCGACAGCGGCGCTCTCCGTTATGACGGAAGCGTTTCACACCCTCTCTCCGAGGAGCGTCTCCCGACGGGGGATGACCGTCACCGGCGCGCGCGGGGGGCGTCCACAGTGCCAAGCCAGTACCGTGTTGTGTGGAAAAATCTACTGTGACAGGAGTTCGCCGCGCTCAGCGCAGCGCGCGTAGCGCCTGCAACGCCACCAGACGCTCGGGCGGCTTCACCTTGCTCGCGCGCAGCTCCTCGTGGGGGCCGCACACCGGACGGAAGTCGCAGTACTCACAGGCCCCCTTGGTCGGCGCCGCGGGCAGGAACCCCGCCTCCAGCGCCTCCCCGATGGTCTTCGCCACCGCCTGCTCCGCCGCCCGCGCGTCCTCATCGAGCGGCACCTCGCGCGCCGTGAACTCGCCCGTGGCCGTGCAGTAATACAGCCGCCCCGAAGCCACCCGCCGCTCGGGGAACAACTTCTCCAGCACGAGCGCATACAGCACCGGCTGCAGCGTCTCGCCCCCCTGGATCACACACCCTTCCTTGGCCTTCACCTTCCCGGTCTTGTAATCGGTGGCGCGCAGCGCCCCGCCCGGCCCGATCTCCACCAGATCGATCGACCCCCGCAGCTGTAGCCCCGAATCGAGCAGGACCGCCTCCGCGCGGCTCTGGGGATCGCGCGCCCGCTGCTCCCCCACGAGCCCGAAGGACAGCTCGAAGTGCGCCGGCACCCAGGCCCCGGCCCCCTCTAAAGAAGGCTCGGCCGCGCGGCGCAGCCACTCGCGCAGGTCCGCCCGCACCGACAGCACCCCATCGTCCCAGACCCGCTCGATCGCCGGATAGAGCCGCTCCTTGTAATGAGCCGCCACCCGGGTGAGCACCCCCTCGAGGAGCTCCCGCACCTCCTCCAGGCGGGCCGGCACGATCGGCAAGAGCCCCCGATCGCGGAGCAGGTTGTGCAGCTCGAACTGCACCTCGTGAATGAGCGAGCCCCGCTCGAGCGGATCCAGCTCCTCCAGCGGCGCCGGCTCCTCGCGCGGCGCCAGCCGGTGCACCGCGCTCAGGAGGAAGCGATACGGGCAGGCGGCGAAGTGCTGCAGCGCCGTCGGCGAGTACGAGCGCCGAGAGAGCGCGTGCCTGCCGAGCGCCTCGCGCGCCACCGCGTCCGGATCCACCAGCCCATCGGCCGCCGTCCAGCGCCGCAGCCAGCGCCGCGCCCGCACCCGCAGCGCCCGCGCCAGGTACGGATTCGCCCCGAGCAGATAGCGCGCCGTCCCCACCGTGGTCTCGGGCGGACGCTCGAGCAGCGTGCCGAGGAGTGCCAGGTCATGCTCCGCCTCGTCGATCGCGTCCATCGGCGACGCCGGCGCCGGCCAGCCCACCCGCGCCGTCCCCACCCGCTCGGCCCGCCGCACCAGCTCATCGAACCCCGGCAGCGAGCCCTCGGCCGCGCGCAACACCTCCAGCCCATAAAAGGAAGGCGTGCGCGGCCGCGACTGATCCAGATCCAGCCGCGGGTACGACAGCACCACCCGCCTCCGCGCCGCCCCCACCGCGATGCGCAGGAGCAGACGCTCGGCCTCCACCCGCTCCACGTTCGTGACCAGGTCCGCCCCGAGCCGCACCCGCTCCGCGTCGCGCAGGATCGGGTCCTCGCTCACCCGCTGCGGAAACAGCTTCTCCGCCAGCCCCGGCACGAACACTACATCGAACGCCAGCCCCCGCGCCCGCTCGATCGGCGCCACGAAGACCCGCCCAAAGCGCCGCTCCACCGGCGGCACCAGCAGCTCCGTCAGCCGCTCCCCCAGCACGAGCCGCACCTCCCCCAGCTCCACCGGCCCCACCTCGGCCATCGGCGACAGCTCCGCCAGCACCGCCAGCACCCGCTCCGGCCGCCGCAGCGCCCGCGTGGCCAGCGCCGCCAGCTGCTCGCACCACGCCCCCCAGCTCGCCCGCGCCGGCAGCGCCGCCAGCGCATCGAGCAGCGGCAGCGCATAGCGGCGCAGGCTGTCGAGCTCCGCGATCGTGCGCCGCGTCCGCTCCACCCCCGCCTCATCCATCCGGTCGAGCTCGTTCTCGGCCCCGAGCCGCCCCTCGAGCTCCGCCCGCAGCCCGGAGAGCCGCCGCTCCCAGCGCTCGCGCCCCCCGATCACCGCCGCCTCCACCAGGAGCTTCTCCCAGTGGCGCGGCGCCCGCAGCGTGCCCGCCTGCACCGGCG
The DNA here is from genome assembly GCA_036263495.1 of Polyangia bacterium. GTDB lineage: Bacteria > Myxococcota_A > Polyangia > Palsa-1104 > SHYY01 > DATAGU01. Next base: position 8,896 of record DATAGU010000338.1, read on the forward strand.
CCGCCGGATCCACCTTCTCCAGCGGCCCCGCCAGACCCAGCGTGCCCGGCTCCTCAGCCCCCGCCTCCCCCGCCACGGCCAGCTGCTCCATCGCCCGCTCCAGCGCCGCCGGCACGAGCTCGCCATCGGGCGGCACCCAGCGCTCCGCCGCCGGCACCGGTGGCGGCGGCGCCCCTTCCTCCGTCGCGTCCGGCAGCTCGCCGAGCGACAGATACTCGGCGAAGCGGCGCGCCGACAGCCCCTCGGCCGCGCACGCCAGCAGCGACAGGAACGACCGCCCCGCCGGATCCGGCCGCACCGTCCCGTGCGCGAAGTGCGCCGGCACCCCCGAGCGCCGCAGCGCCTCCTCGAGGTGGGCGCGGTACTGCGTCGGCGCGCGCAGGAGGATCGCCATGCGATCGAACGGCACCCCGCGCTCGGCCTCGCGCCGCACGAGGCGCGCGATCTCCACGCACTCGCGGCTCTCCCCCGGCGCCGACAGCACCTCCACGTCCTCCCCCGCCTGCCCGGCCACCGCCGCCGCCTCGAAGAGCCCCGCCTGCAGCCGTCCCAGTCCCCCGGTCACCCCGAGCCCGGGGGACTCCGCCTCCGTCCCGATCGTCTCCACCGCGCAGGCACCGAGCGCCGCCTCGATCTCCGCGCGCGACCGCACATCGCCGAGCGGCACCGTGACCAGCACCCGCGGCGCGCGCGCCGCCACCGCCGCCACCAGCTCGCGCTCCCGCAGGCCGTGGATCGGCACGTCGTGCAAGACCAGCGGCAGACCGAGCGGCGGCTCCAGCCGCTCCGCCCGCGTCACCACCTCGGTCGCGCACGCCAGCACCCCCGCCCGGTCCGCCAGCCGGGCCGCGGCCAGCTCCTCTTCATACGCCGCGAGCGCCGTCGCCAGATCCGGATCTTCGATCCTCTCCGGCGTCACCCCCGCCAGGCGCAGCTCATCGAGCGTGCGCGCGAGCGCCCGCGGCAGCCCCGGCCGATCCTCCACCGCCGCAAACCGGCCGAGCGTCCCCGCCCGCCCGAGCCGCGCTACCAGGCGCGCGCACACCGCCTCGAGCGCCAGCATCCCCACCGGCGCCAGCCCCGCCTCGGCCAGCGCCGCCGCCGCCAGCGTCGCCCCGAGCCGCCCGAGCGTCATCCGGTACCAGCCGAGCGCCGCGCCCACGTGCTGCCCGGCCCGTCGCCCGAGCTCGTGAGCCGCCTCCGCCGTCGCCCCCAGCACGAGCACCGGCGCGTTGCCGCCGCCCGCCACCAGCCACGCCATCGCGCGCGCCTGCCGCTCGTGCGCCGCCGGCCCATAGATGAGGATTCGTTCCGCGGCCCGCTCGGGCCCAGAGGATCTTCGCGTCAGGAGACCACCCCGGCCCGCTCTGCCAGCCGCGGAACCCCCATCCGCTCGGGTGGCGCGTCGAGACCATCGAGCGTCCACGGGTGCTCGAGCCCGTGGCGCACCACCTTGGCCAGCACCCCGCCCTGCGCCCCGTCGATGAAACGGTGATCGATCGTCGCCGTCAGCGTCAGCTGCGGCTGCGGCACCACCTGGCCGTCCACCACCGCCGGCCGCTCGCGCACCGCCCCCACCAGCACATAGACCGGCACCCGCGCAAACGGCGTCGGCGGCGCGAAGCCCTCATCGAGACCGAACATCCCCACGCTCGTGATGATGCACGAGCCAAACGGGAACCGCTCGAGCCCCATCGCGCGGAGCCCGAGCGCGCTCGTCAAAAACCCCGTCAGCCACAGGAGCGGCCGCAGGAGCCACGTCGGCAGGAGACGCACGAGCCCCTTGCTCTTCTCGAACTCCGCGTCCTCGCCCTTGCGCAGCCGCCCCGCCCGCGCCTTGAGCTCGCGGGCGATCTCCACCACCGGCTTCTCGTTGGCGCGCTCCACCTTGGCCTTGGCCAGGTCCTTGCCGTCGTCGAGCGACACCAGGAACGCGACGTCCACCGTCTCGTGTTGCACATAGCGGCCGAGCACGATGCGCCCATTCAGGCCCGGCGCCTGACTCAGCGCCAGCGCCACCGCCTTGCCCACGAGGTGCGTGATCGTGACCTTCTCCCCGCTCACCTCGCGCAGGTGCTCGAGATAGGCCAGCGCCCGCGTCGCGTCGATGGTCAGCTTTCCATAAATGTTGCCCTCACGTGGCGAGCTCCAGGTGGCGATCGCCAGCTTCCGGCGGATGGGGTTCATGGGCAGGATCGAATCCTCCCCGGTTCCTCCCTGTCAAGTCGCACCCTTGTAAATCCGCTGCCCTAGCGAAACCCTGTCAGGTCCTGCCCTTACAGGGCTGACGATGACGGACCTTGCTCCCTCCTCGCGCCTTGGGTCTAATCCCTCGTCCCCTTATCCCTAACCCCTACAGCAGGAGGACCCCATGAGCGCAAGAACGCCATCGCACCGAGCCCGCCCCCTCACCAGCCTCGCCGCCGCCATCGCCGCTGTCGCCGCCCTCGGCGCCGCCCCCGCGGCCCACGCGCAGGCCCGCGTCCTCTTCGACGCCGCCCACGCCCAGACCGCCGGCAACGCCGACTGGGTCCTCGACGAGGACACCTGCGGCATCGCGCAGCGCTACCCCACCCCCACCCAGAGCAGCATCACCTCCACCACCGGCGAGACCTACTGGCGCGGCGCCTTCTCCGCCTTTGGCGTCGACGTGGTCAAGCGCGGCTTCAGCGTCGAGAGCCTGCCGACCGGCACCGCCATCACCTATGGCAACACGAGCAACCCCCAGGACCTCTCGAACTACCGCGTCTTCATCATCCCCGAGCCCAACGTCCGCTTCACCACCGCGGAGAAGACCGCCATCCAGGCCTTCGTCCAGAACGGCGGCGGCCTCTTCATGATCAGCGATCACTACAACTCCGACCGCAACAACGACGGCTGGGACTCGCCCGAGATCTTCAACGACCTCGGCGCGCCGACCCTGTTCGGCATCTCCTTCAACACCGGCAGCGTCACCCCCAACTACTTCGACAACAACCCCGACGACAACTACACCGTCGACACGAGCTCCCCCATCGTGTTCACCGGCCCCTACGGCACGGCCAGCCTCAAGCGCGGCCTCGGCCTCTTCGGCGCCACCGCATTCACCATCAACCCGAGCGCCAACGCCTCGGTACAAGGCCACATCTGGCACACGAGCGGCACCCCCGGCGCCACCACCCAGGTCACCTTCGCCACCGCCACCTACGGCGCCGGCCGCGTCGCCGCCCTCGGCGACTCCTCCCCCGGCGAGGACAACACCAATGGCTGCAGCCACACCACCTACACCGGCTGGAACGACACCCGCTTCGACAACGCCCTCCTCCAGCTCAACGCCATCGCCTGGCTGGCCGGCGTCACCGGCGGCGTGGCCGCGCCCAACGCTCCCACCGGCCTCGCCGCCGCGACCGGCGCCTCTGCCGGCCAGGTGAACCTCACCTGGACCGACAACTCCTCGGCCGAGACCCGCTACGTCCTCGAGCGCCGCCCCACGTCGAGCACCACCTGGCGCGTCGTCGGCATCCTCGCCGCCAACACCATCAGCTACACCGACACCGGCCTCACGAGCGGCACGAGCTACACCTATCGCCTCGCCGCCATCAACACCGGCGGCAGCTCCGCCTTCACCGCCACCGCCAGCGCCACCGCCCGCTAAGCGTCACCGACCCTCTCCGAACCCACCCGGCCCCGCTCACCGCGGGCAGGGCAGATACACCCCCGCCTGCGCCGTCATCGTCACGTACACCCGCAGGTAACTCGCGTGCGGGTAGACCCCCGTCACCTCGATGCGCGCCACGTCCGCGCGTACGCACCCGAGCCCGGCGGCGAAGCCGAGATCCGTCGACATCTTGCTCTTCACCGCCTGGAACCGGTTGCCGAGATCGAGGCGCAGCGCCTCGCGTGCCTGGTTGCGGATCGAGTCGCCGTCAAACGCCGCCTTGAGACGGAGGAGGAAGCTCGAGGTCTCGATGGTCGGCTCGAGGTCCGGCACCCGCAGCTCGTTGTCCACCACCGCCGGATGCCCTGCGAAGTAGATGTTGCCGTCGAGCTTCACGTGGATGCCGCCCTTGTTCACCGGCCCGGCCAGGCGGAGCTTGAGCACCAGCTTGTCGTTGGTCGCGAACACCTCCGGATCGGTCAGGTACAGCTCGGGCATGTCCTTCGAGAAGTAGAGCTTGCCGCCGGTGAAGGCGAGGGTCATGGCGCGCGCCAGCTCCTCGTAGCGGGCAGCGATGGGCACGGTCACCGCGAACGGTCCCGTCGGCAGCGCGGACACGTTGGCGAGCGGCGGCAGGGGCGGCGGCGGCGCGTCCGTCGGCACGGCGCAGGGCAGCGTCACCGAGGGCGCCACGATCACCGCCCAGTCCTTCTCCACCCCGTCCGCCAGCACCGTGGGCGCGGCCTCGAGGCCGCTCACGCGCAGGAGCGCGCACCCCTGCGCGTCGCCGAGCGGCAGCGGCACCGGGCGGGCGATGCGCTGATAGGCCTCGGTGAGGAGCGGCTTCAAGTCATAGGCGAAGCCCTCTAGCTGACCGAGGATCTGATCGCGGATGCGGTCGAGCGCACCGGCCACGCCCTGGGCCGCGCGCAGCCGCACGTCGTCCGACGTCACCTCCACCGAGGTGCCCTGCAGCCGCGCCCGGTAATCCGACGAGACCACCGGCTCGGCGACGATGCGCAGGTTGAGCGGGAAGGTCTGCGTGCCGAGGAGCGGCAGGGTGAGCGTGGCCTGTACGGCCCCGCGCACGTCGAGCTTCCGGCCATCGAGGCGCAGCTGGAACGGCCCCCGCTGCCAGCCATAGGGGCGATCGCCGCCGAGGAGCTGCACCGTGCCCTGGCCCGTGATCGGCACCGCCGTCTCGAGCAGCTTTTGTAAACCCAGCCCGCTGATGGCCGTGTGGAAGACCACCTTGGCCGGCGCGGGATCGGCGATCGGCGGCCCCGGCACCGCGGGCGGACGCGGTGGATAGAGCGGTCCGGCCGCGCAGCCGCCGAGGCAGAGACCCAGGCCGAACCCGGTCAAGGTCAGCCAGACAGAGGAGAGCAGGGATCGTCCGTGTGAAGTGCGCACGCGCAGAGACTACCCCATGGGGCCCAGGCATGCTCAAGACTCAGGTCATGGGTCTAGAGCGCTCCTGAAGATCGATGGAGCGCTTCTGAAGATCGGTAGAGATCTCCTGATGATCGGGAGAAGCTGCCGCACTCGACCTTCTTCACCATCTTCGTGGTCAGCTCTCTCGTGGCCTCGGCGCTGCTGTTCGCCCTGGTGCGCCCGCTCAAGAAGTTGATGGGCGGCCCCGTCTGAGCCTTCGCCTTCGCCTTCGGAAGAGGCGAGGGGCGTCTAGCGGTGGCCGAGCGCGTGCCAGGTGAACCAGGCGGTGAGGACGGCGCCGAGGACGACGATGCCGCGGCGCAGCCGCTGGGCGGGCACGCGCTGCGACCCGCGGGCCGCGACGTAGCCGCCGAGGATCGAGCCGAGCCCGAGCGCCACGGCCGGCCAGAGCCACACGAGCCCCTTGGCGACGAGCAGGGCGGCGGCGACGACGTTGATGGCCAGGGACAGCCAGTTCTTGATGGCGTTGAGCTCGTGCAGGGTGCCGGGCAGGAACAGGCCGAGCGAGGCGATCATGAGGATGCCCATGCCGGCGCCGAAGTAGCCGCCGTAGATGCTGACCGCGAACTGCACGAGGGCGCCGGCCCACACCGGCACGCGGCGTGTGCGCCCAGCGGCGTAGCCCCGGATGCGGGGCTGAAAGGCGAGCAGCGTGGTGGCCAGGCACAGGAGCCCCGGCACCGCCCAGCGAAACACAGTCTCCGAGGTGTGGGTGAGGAGCCACGCGCCCGCAGCCGCGCCCAGCACCGTGGGTAGGAAGAGCGTGAGGAGGGCCCGGCGCGAAGGGCCGAGCTGGGTGAGGAAACCGAGGGCGCCGGCGAAGTTGCCGAGCGTGAGCGCGGCCGAGTTCGTGGCGTTGGCGGACAGCGCCGGCACGCCGAGGGCGACGAGGGCAGGGAAGGAGACGAGCGAGCCGCCGCCGGCGATGGCGTTGATGGCCGAGGCCAGCGCGCCGGCCAGGCAGAGGAGGGCGAGCGCGGGCAGCTCGGCCGGGTGGGGCAGGAGCCCAGGCACGAGGTGCAGGGATAGAGACGTCGGGGCCATGGGGTCGCGGCCGAGTGTCGCCCAAACCACGCACGCGGGGCCAATGATACGTGAGCGTGGCGCTTCGGAAACCGCCCCCGGAGGACGCCCGATTGCCGATTGACAGGGGGGGGACGACCCGCTATAAGCTCCGCTCCTCGAAGGAGGATTGGAGAACATGGCGTCGGATACGCGCGAAACCGAGATCAAGAGGAAGTGGCGGCACCAGAAGGCTGGACGCAAGCGCAAGAACAAGGAGTCGCGCAAGTCGACGCCGTCCATGGCTGAGCTCTTCGCCGGCTTTGGCGAGCCGGGACAGCCGGCTCCCAGCAAGACCTGATCCCCTTCCGTTCCCGTCCCGGCCTCCGGCCGACCCCAGGATGGGGCAAACTCCTGAATTCTTTTTGCGGAAATTTGCCCCTGTCAGTACAATGTAAGCGTTTTGTCTAACAATCCTACCTGGGGAACCGGATGAAGATCTGTCCCACCTGCTCGAGCCACTACCCGGACGACGCGAATTTCTGTCCGGTAGATGCCACCCGGCTCAAGCCCTTCGCCAACGCCCCGGCCCCGGCCGTCGCTCCGGTTGGAACCAGCGCAGAGGATGCCGTGGGCAGCCGCTTCGTGCTCGGCGAACGCATCGCGGCTACGCCCACCGGCGAGCTCTTCCATGCTGTAGACAGCACCACGGGTGAGCAGGTGCACATCAAGCTCATCCATCAGCAGGTGCTGCCGACCGCCGCGATGGCGGACCGCGCGCTGCGGGAATTCAAGCAGCTCGCCAAGCTCAAGACCGAGCGGATCGCGCGCATCCTAGATCAGGGCAAGTTCGTCGATGGGCGCGTGTACGTGGTCATCGAGCCGCTCGAGGGGCCGACGCTCGGTCAGCTGGTAGAGCTCGAGGGACCGCTGCCGTTCGAGCGCGCCCAGGCGATCATCCTGGCCGCGGGGGAGGCGCTCACCGAGGCGCAGAAGTCCGGCGTCATCCATCGCGACGTGTCGCCGCACTGTGTGGTGCTGATGGGCGAGGCGGTGAAGGTGACGGACTTCGGTGTGGCCGAGCCGGTGAACGACAAGGTCTTTGGCACGCCCGCCTTCCTGTCGCCCGAGCAGGCCGAGGGCAAGGCGGTCGATCAGCGCTCGAACATCTACAGCCTGAGCGCGCTCTTTTATTACCTCCTGACCGGGGCGCCGCCCTTTACCGGGGACACCCAGTCGCTCCTGAAGCAGCACTTGCAGGCGCAGCCGCGCCCGCCGAGCCAGGTGAAGCCCGGGGTGCCGTCCGAGGCGGACCGGGTGGTGCTCAAGGGGCTCGAGAAGTCGGGGGGGCGCCGGCACCTCACGCTGCGGCAGATGCTGAACGAGGTGGCGGCGCTCGGGCCGGGTGGACGGATGGCTCGTGCCACCGAGGACCGGACGCGGGCGGCGGCGGCGGCGGGGCCCGAGGCGGCCCCGGTGTCGATGCCGATGGCCGCGGCAGCGGTCCCCATGGCTGCGGCGGCTGCGGTCCCGAGGGCTGCGGCCCAGGTCGCCGAGCGCCCCGGCTTGCTCGGGGCCGCCGTGGTCTCGTCGCCTCGGGCCACCCCCACGCCCGCGCGCGTAGTGATCGAGCCGGCGCGGCGCGAGACGCGGATCGGGGTGGAGCTCTCGGCCTCGCCCGAGAAGCCCATGGTGGTCGACGAAGCCATGCGGTACGTACAGCCCGCGCAGCCCGCGGCCGTGGTGATGCAGCCGGCGGCGGTCGCGTCAGTGCCGCCGGCGGCCGCGCCAGTGCAGCCCGTGGCCGCGCCCGTGCCTGTGGAAGCGCCCGTCACGATCAAGGAAGCGCAACCGCAGCCCGTCGCGGTCGCGGCGGTCGCGGCGGCCTCCGCGCCGGCACCGCAGGTGATAGCGACGCCGCAGGTGCAAGCCGCCAGCGCCCCCCAGGCGGCGGCAACGGGCGCGGCGCCGCGCAGGGCGTTCCGCGAGACCGGCTGGTTCAAGGCCGGAGAGCTGGAGGAAGCGGCGGCCCAGGGCGCCAGTGGATCTTCCGAAGATCCCCTGGCTGGAGGTCCTGCGTTTCCCGCCGTGGTGGATGAGGGCAGCCTGACGGCCGAGGATCACAAGCGGCTGTCGCTCAAGACCGGTCGCACCGAGGCCATGGCCGCGGTCAAGGCGCCGGTGGAGTTGCCTGGCGAGCGCATGTCCGAGGCCGACCTCCTGGCCGAGGTCGACTCTTCGCGCAAGTGGCTGGTGGCCTCGGGGATCGGCGTCGCGGTGGTGGTGCTCATCGCGGCCGTCTATTTCCTGTTCGTCCGTGCGCCTGCTCCAGCGGCATCGAGCACGGGCGCCCCCCCGGCGGCTACGGCACCGAAGTAACCATCGGACCGACGGTATGAAAAAACCCCAGTTCCTTCCCCGCCAGGGGGGAAACTGGGGTTTTTGATACCGCCACCCGGCCTTCGGGCTCAGGCCTTCTCGACGTCTTCGGCGTCTACTTTGACGGCCAGCTTGCCGACCAGCACCTTGAGCGCGCCTTTGGCGTCGATGTCCTGGACGACGCCGAGCTTGCCGGCGAGCATGCCGCGCACGATGCGCACCTGATCGCTCCGGCTGAGTCCCTTCTGCCGCTTGGTCTGCTTCTCCTTCTGCAGCATCTCGCGCATGGAGACGAAGTCGTTGTCACGCGACCAGGCGATGAAGCGGTACAGCGGGAGCAGGGCATGCAGTGACTGCTGCGCCACGTCGAGGAAACCATGACCGAGCTGGATGACCTCGGCGCGCGGCCAGGCGCGCCCGACGGTCCAGAGTGGCATCGGGGTCCCCGGCAGCGCGGGGCGTGAGGTCGCGGCCGTGAACTGGGCCGCGCTCTCCAGGAGCTGCGCCTCGTCGAGCGTGTGGGCCGGCCAGAGGGGGCCGGGATGGAGCCCGAGCTGGAAGGATTCGGGCAGGCGGTGGAGGAGATTGAGGAGGCGCTCGCGCTCGAAGTGATCGGTCAGCTTGCGCTCGAGGTTCTGGCGGTCGATGCGGGCATCGGGGTGCAGACGGAGCGCCACCTCGCTCTGGCCTTGGGAGATGACCACGGTGAGGAAGAGGTGGTTCCGCTGCGGCGTCGGATCCTCGATGAGGGAGGCGATGGACTTCTGGCGATCGATGATGGCATCCAGCTCCTTGCGCGCGTCCTCGCTGCGCGAAAGGAAGATCTTCTGGGTGTCCACCTGCTTGTGGTTCCACAGCGCGGGGTGCTCGACCGAGGACTCGAGCGTGAGCGGGGAGCCATCGCTCGCCGTCAGGCCAGGCGCGATCTCACGCCCCAGGGTGAGGAGCTTCTGTTTGACCTCGAGTCGTTCTCGATTGAAGACGTTCGACTTCCACTTGTGCGTCGCGTACGCCTCGAAGTCTCCCTCCTGAAAGCCACCAAAGGTCATGAGGCCATGGAGTATGCAGACGGGGTCGATGCAGTGTCAACCTCGCCGCGCGCCTCGGCCCCGAGAATGTGCGGGGGGAGTGAACCGGGGCCGGCGCGTGAGGCGTCGCAGGGGAGCGTTCGCCCTTGGAAGGGGCGCACGGAGACGGGGTCTGCGTGCGCCGCTCCATCTCCGCTCCTGCCGCCTCGCGACGATGTCCTCTTGCATCATCCCGGTCGCTCCCCGTAGAGCAGCTGTCTGCACTGAAGTTTTCTGTGCAGCCTTGTAACTGATCATCGGTTCACGACGTCCCTGACGCTCATGGCTTCAAGGAGGTTCAAGCGGGCACAGAGGCCATTGTGAGCTGAAAATTGTTTGCCTTTCGATCTACGAGCTTGTATGGATGAGCCATGCCCCGCACAACCACTGCATCGTCTCTGGATCGAAGAATCAACGACATCGTGACCCGTGCCGCGCAAGAGATCGCGCAGACGGTGCGTCAGAGCATCCTCGATGAGGTGAATCAGTTGGTGAGCGGGCGCGCCAACGTCGCGATCGAAGGGATGGCACGCAAGAGGCGTGTGATCACATGCCCTGTACCGGGCTGCGGAAAGCCTGGAGGAGGGCCCAAGTGGGGTTGGTTCTGTTCCGAACACAAGGATCTTCCTCCGGCCGAGAAAGAGAAGGCGCGCGCCGCCCGCAATGCCGAGAAGCCGGGGGCTGCTCCACCGGCGCCGGCTCCTGCCGCCCCCAAGGCGGGTCGCAAGAAGAAATAGCGCCTGTCTGTGACACAGTGGCGAGGGGCTGATTGTTATTCAACAACGCGGCTCCGGCAGGTTCATCGGGTCCCCTAGCAAGTTTCTGTTTGTATAAGCGTCACCCTGTCATCTCATCATCGTGGTCGGCTTATTCCTGTGCGGCCTTGCCGGACATGAGCAGGCCGCGCTAGAGCGCAGCTCCCACGCGTCGATCCGCTCCGCCCTCCGGCCTCCGCCCCCCCCCAGGCTTCGTCGGGACGGGGAAAGAGGGGGCCCGCGGGGCGGTGTGTTTTCCCCATGATACTGTCGGCTTGGGTTGCCGCCCCGGCGGTGATGTGTTAACCACGGGCTTACATGCCGATATCGCGCGAGCTGATCGACCCCGACGCGCAAAAAGTCATCAGACGTTTGGTCCGATACAACCACCAGGCCTATCTGGTCGGCGGTTGCGTGCGCGATTTGCTGCTCGGCCGCACTCCCAAGGATTTCGACGTCGCGACCAGCGCGACGCCTCCCGAGATCAAGGATCTGTTCCGCAACTGTCGGATCATTGGCCGCCGCTTCCGCCTGGCGCACGTCTTCTTCGGTTCCAAGATCATCGAGACCTCGACCTTTCGCTCCAACCCTCGCGAGGTGGAGCAGGAGGAGGGGGGCGACGCCGAGACCACCGACCTCCTCATTCGCCGTGACAACGTCTTTGGCTCGGCCGAGGAGGATGCCCGCCGGCGGGACTTCACCATGAATGGCCTGTTCTATGATGTCGACGCCGAACAGGTCATTGATTATGTGGGCGGACTGGCGGACCTCGAGACCCGGACGGTGCGGACCATCGGCGATCCAGATATCCGCTTCCGCGAGGATCCGGTCCGCATCCTGCGCGCCATCAAGTTCGCGGCTCGGCTCTCCTTCCAGATCGAGCCGGCCACCTATCAGGCCATCCTGACGCACAAGGGAGAGATCCCCAAGTGCGCGGCTCCCCGGGTCCTGGAAGAGATCTACCGCCTGCTGCGGGGTGGGGCGGCGCGCCGCTCGCTCGAGCTCCTGCTCGAGACGGGGGTGCTCGAGCTGCTGGTGCCGGAGCTGTCGACGCTCGTGGGGCAGGAGGGCGATCCCGAGGGGCAGGAGCGGCTGTGGCGGGTGCTCGGGCGGCTCGACGTCGCGGAGGCGAGCTCGCCGTCCAACGCGGTCTTGCTCTGCGCGCTCGTCGGTCCGTTCCTCCACCCGGGGGTGATGGACGATGCGGTGCGCATGGATCTGAACGCGCACCTCGATGAACGGCTACGGCCGATCCTGCAGCGTATGCGGGCCAGCCGTCGAGATGGAGAGCGGGCCCGGCAGATCTTGCTGACGCTGCGGCGTCTGTGGTCGGGGCGCCGCCGCCGGCGTCCCATGGCGCTGGTGCGGCGCGATCACTTCGACGAGGCGCTCCAGGTCTTCGATCTACTGGGGGGCGCCATGATGGATCCGTTCGTGATCCAGGAAGAGGTCGAGAAGTGGCGCCGGCTGCAGCAGGAGGCGGAGCGTTCGGAGCGGCCCGACGCCGCGGTGGCAGCGGTCGAGGGTGACGTGCGGCCCCGGCGGCGCCGCCGGGGAGGACGTCGTCACCGGGCTCGCGGGAGCAGCGCCGCGGCGGCTGATACGTCGGAGTCGGCCGGGTCGGAGGAGCCACTGGCGGCCAAGGCCGACTGAGCCCATGAGCCTCTTCCTCAGATCTCCTGGTAGTGCGTAGGGTCCGGGGCGCCCGCCTCGACGAAACCTTTCTTCCTCAGTACGCAGGAGTCGCATCGGCCACAGGCACGACCCGCCGCGTCCGGGTCGTAGCAGGAGTGGGTGATGGCGTAGTCGATGGCGAGGCGTAGACCCTCGCGCACGATGTCGGCCTTGCTCATGTGGATGAGAGGGGCGTGGATGGTGAAGGGGGTGCCGGTGACGCCCGCGCGCGTGCCGAGGCGCGCCATGTGCTCGAAGGCGGCGATGAACTCGGGGCGGCAATCGGGGTAGCCGGAGTAGTCGAGCGCGTTCATGCCGGCGAAGAGATCGGCGGCTCCGAGGGCCTCGGCCCAGGCCAGCGCATAACAGAGGAAGAGAGCGTTGCGCGCCGGGACATACGTGATGGGGATCTCCTGGCCGGCCGCCAGAGGATCACGGTCCTTGGGGACCGGGAGGTCGGCCGTCAACGCGCTGGCGCCGATCCAGCGCAGGTCCACATCGACGATGCGGTGCTCCACGGCGCCGAGGGCGTGCGCGACCCGGACGGCCGCGTCGAGCTCGACCCGGTGCCTCTGCCCGTAGCGGAACGAGAGGGCATAGCAGGCGAAGCCGCGCTCGCGCGCGATCGCCAGCACCGTCGCCGAGTCCAGGCCTCCCGAGAGGAGTACTACCGCGCGTCGTGTCATGCCGTCCTCTGAAGATGGAGGGAGAGGGGCACGTCTTGTAGCACGCCGTTTACACGTATGGATCCGCTCAGGCCCTTCCGGGCCTTCGCTCACCGCGGGCTTCGCGCCCATCTGGTCCCATCGATGCGTGTGAACGGCTGGGTAGCACGTTGCCAGGTTGTGGGGCCAGATGACCCAGATGAGCTATCGTCGGGGAGCCACGATGACGCGCTATTCGAGACACGAACACGCGCTCCTGCGAGGGAGCACGGAACACTACCTGGACGCTCGGCTCTACGACCACGAGTACCAACGCCGACGCGTGGACGTGAACTTCTACCGCCGCCAGGCGCGGGAAGGCGGGAGAGAGATCCTCGAGCTCGGGTGCGGCACGGGCCGGGTGCTGGTGCCCCTCGTGCGCGACGGTCATCGCGTCGTGGGGCTCGATCGATCGCAGAATATGCTGCGCCGCTGCGCCGAGCGGGTCACCCGCCTGCCCGCATCTGTACGGGAGCGCGCCCTCCTCGTGCGCGCCGACTTCCGCCGCTTCGCGCTCGGGCGGCGCTGGCCGCTCATCCTCTGCCCCTTCAACGCCATGATGCACCTCTATAACCGGGAGGACGTCTACCGCTTCCTCGAGTGCGTCAGAGATCATCTGGCTCCCGGCGGGCGCTTCTGCTTCGACGTGCTCAACCCGGATCTGCGCTGGCTCACGCGGGACCCTCATCGCCGCTGGTCGCGTACCCGGTTCAAGGACCCGGTGAGTGGCCGCTCCTATTATTACAGCACCAACCACACGTACGACGCCGCGACGCAGATCGCCTGGATCCGGATCTACTACGACGAGATCGAGGCGCCGGCCGGGCGGTTGCCGCGCTCGCGCGTCGTCGAGCTGACGCATCGCCAGTTCTTTCCCGAGGAGCTGCTGGCGCTGCTCGACCACGCCGGCTTCCGCGTCGAGCGCCGCGACGGTGGCTTCGACGGGGAGCCGTTCACGGCGGAGGCCGATTCGCAAGTGTGCACCTGCAGCATGCGGGACTGATCTCGTCGCTGTACCTTTTGTGCACTGCGAGAAAAAGAGACGACCCCGACGAGAAAAACCCTGTTGCAATGCAAGAATTTGTTGACAGCCCGTCGAGAAGCCCCTAGGGTGATGACTACATCAACGTCCGCGGGGAGGGAGGGTGCATGGCCGGGATCGTCGCAGACGTGGATGTGCGAAGCGAGAGCGAGGAGCCGAGGGGCTCGTTCGCCGAGCCGTCGTTCCCGTCCAGGCGGCCGGGGACGCCGCCCTCCCAAATCGGAGGGGTCTGGTGAAGGGCGGGGTGAGATCCAGCAGACGGGACTTGAGATGCGTGCACCCCGTTCGGGTGCTTTGTTGAGGCTGCTGTCGGTGCCACGGGCACGACGGGGCCCGAGACAGGAGATTGGACATGGCCGAAAAAGTGGTCAAGCTGGGTGTGAAGCGTGAGCCTGGGTTCCTCTACTTTCTCCGGGGGACCGATGTCTGGAAGACCCCGATGAAGCGTGCGGGCGGGCCGCCTGCCGCCGGGAAGGCGACCAAGGTCGCTGGCGGTGACTTCTCGCGCGAGGAAGGCTACCTCTACTTCCTCGACAACAATGGCGATATCGCCCGCGCCAAGCGCGCCGTGGGTGGCCAGAAGCGGAAGAAGAAGGTGGCCGCCAAGAAGGCGACGAAGAAGCCGGCCGTCAAGGCAGCGGCGAAGAAGCCGGCTGCCAAGGCAGCGGCGAAGAAGCCGGCCGCTGCGGCGAAGAAGCCAGCCGCCAAGCCGGCGAAGAAGCCGGCCGCTGCGGCGAAGAAGCCGGCCGCCAAGGGCAAGAAGAAGTAAGCCCGCCGCTACTCTCATCGTCCCCATCCAGGGACGCCTGAGGGTAGAGATCCGTCGCTGCGCCAGGGCTGCGTTGGCACGGCAGCTACTAGCCGGGCCGTGCTTTATCGTGCAGTCCATCGTTGCGAGACTCTTCTCGCGACTTGCTGTCCTCCGCATTAGGATTCCCCTTCATGTCGATGTCGACGTCCTCTGCCGTGGCCCGGCGCAGCGAGATGCTGCGTCTCGTCCCGGGGCCTCTGCCTCTCGAGGCGGCGGCCGAATTGCCTCTGGCGGCCCTCGATACCGTGTGGATCCAGCTCACCGGGACCCTCTGCAACATCGCCTGCCGCCACTGCTTCATCACATGCGGGCCCAAGGAAGACCGGGTGCGGATGATGACCCACGCCGAGGTCGCACGTACGCTCGCTGAGGCAGAGCGGCTGGGGGTCAAAGAGATCTACTTCACCGGGGGAGAGCCCATGCTCCACCCGGAGTTCTTCGACGTTCTGGCCGATTCGCTGGCCGTGGCGCCCACGGCCTTTCTCTCGAACGGCATCCTCATCGATGACTTGGCGGCGCGCCGCCTGCGCCAGCTGTTCGATGCCTCCCGCTACTCGCTCGACTGCCGCATCAGCCTCGACGGCACCTCCCCCGAGACCAACGATTCGGTGCGGGGGCGAGGGACCTTTCAGAAGATCGCGCGTGGCATCGCCTGTTTGGCAGAGGTCGGCCTGGCCCCGGTGGTGACCGTGGTCGAGCACCAGGAGGGCATGGCGGCGGCCGAGGAACGGCTGCGGTTCCTGGGGCTGCTGCGGGAACTCGGGGTGACCCGGCCGCGGGTCAAATTCCTGCCTCTCCTGCGGATAGGCCGCGAGCCGACGCGTACCCACGGGTATGGCGAGGACGAGTTTGTGCGACCCGAGGATCTCACGCCGGAGGTGGCCGAACGGTTGCAGTGCCGCTCCTGTCGTCTGGTGACAGCGGATGGTGTGATGACGTGCCCGTTGCTGCTCGATGAGCCGGAGGCGCGCCTCGGTAGTGCGCTGGGAGATGCCCTAGGGCCGATCCGGCTGCGGTGGGCGGCGTGCCACACGTGCGTGAGCGAGGGGCTGCAATGCCGGACGTAAGCCGGGCCCACGTGGACCCCGTCGCCCCCTTTGATCGTGTAGTGGAACGTCGAGCGGTGATCGCTGTCTTCGGTGGGGTCTACAACAACCACCTGGCCTTGCAGGCGACGTTGGAGGACGCCGAGCAACAGGGCGCGACCCGTTTCCTCTGCCTCGGGGATCTGGGCGGGTTCGGGCCGCATCCGGACAAGGTGTGGCCCCGGCTCCTCGGGCACGAGGTCACGGTGCTCCAGGGGAACTATGATCACTCGGTCGGGCATGGCCTGCTGGACTGTGCCTGTGGCTATACCGATCCACGCGACAACCACTTCGCCAGCCTCTCCTACCGCTACACATTGGCCAAGACGAGTGAGGCGTTTCGCGCCTACCAGCGCGGTTTGCCGGCGGTGATACACGAGCGATGGGCCGGTCAGAGCGTCCGTCTGGCGCATGGGTCGCCGCGTCAGGTGAACGAGTTCCTGTGGGAATCGACCTCATCGGATGCCTTCTTGTCTCGCCTGCTCGACGAGGCGGGACCGAGGGCCGGGGGGCGGGCGGATCTCTTGCTCGTGACGCACACGGGGATCCCGTGGCAGCGTCGCCTGCCGGACGGTCGGCGAGTGATCAATGTGGGGGCCATCGGTCGCCCGGCCAACGATGGCTCGACCACGGTCTGGTATGCCCTGGTGACGGTCGATCCGGCGGCGCCGGAGCCGATCGCCGTGGAAATGCGGCGCGTCGCCTATGACCACGAGCGCCTGGCGGACGAGATGCGCCGCGAGGATCTGCCGCAGGAGTTCGTCGAGACCATCCTGACCGGGTGGTGGACGACGTGTCTGGAGATCTTGCCGCCGAAGGAGCGGCTGCGCGGCAAGTTCTAGCGAGCGCGAGGGCTCGTGACGCCCGAACGTTAGCAGCGTGCGCCGAACACCGAACGGGGTCAGGACTGCGGCGCTCCCTTGACATGGGATGGCCCCGTGCTTCGATGGAGACATGCGTCTGGTTGCCGTGATCGCGGGTTTGAGCCTGCTCGTAGGAGGATGGGCCCGAGCGGCCGTGACGCTGGCCGAGTTCACCGCGCCCGAGAAACTGGCGATCTTCGCGCCCGAGGTTTCCCACGCGCTCCACTCGGCGCTCGAGCGCGCCGGCTTCGACGTTACGATCGCGGCGCCAGGGAGCGCGTCTACCCTGGTGGGCAAGATCGAGCCTCTCGGGCCCGAGCGGGTGCGCCTCGCCGTTCAGGTAGAGGGGCGGGCGGTCATGGTGGAGGGAGAGCTCGAGCGGATCGATGAGCTCGTGACCGCGCTGGCCGAGAAGCTCAAAGAGGTACTGCCGGCGAACCTGCGGCGGCCGGGGACCGCCGCGGTAGCTCCGGAGCAAGGCCGATCCACTCGTGTCACGCCGCCGCCTCCGTCAGAGCGATCGGAACAGGGAGCGGTAACCCTAACCAGCACACAGAACAGCCGCGGGTCGGGGGTAGGGCATCAGGCGGTGAAAAAGGAGACGACGGTACCGCTCCCTGCGGTCGCTGTCGGGAGTTCGGCAACCCGCACAGGGCCAGGAGCACCGGCGAGCAGAACACCGGCGAGCGGAGCGGGTGGGGGGGAGCGCCGAGGGGGAGAGCCGCAGGTGGAGACACCTCCAGTGCGTCCGGAGGCTCCAGGAGAAGTTCACGCCGACGAGAGCCACCCGAGCGAGGGGGAGCGACGTCAGCCCACGGATTCTCCGCCGCCCGATCGGGCACCGCCTCTCGCGCAGGCGCAGCCGCCGCACCGCTCGCGCGCCGAATCCGGGGTCGTCCTCCACTACGTCGGGCTGCCCACGGGGTGCCAGGCAAGCCTCTGGGCTACGATCGCGGCGCGCACCTTTCTCGAACATTATCTCCACGCCCAGGTCGTGCCGAGCGGCGCCTGTGGTTATCAGCCTCTGTCGCAGGCCGTGGTCGAGGGAGCTCGTGCGGGGGCGCGATCGGTGCTGATGATGTGGTTCGATCAACTCGATCTTTCGCCGAGCGGCGTGGGCTATCGGGTGAATGGTTCGCTACGCATCATGATGGTGCAGGATGGCCGTCTCGTGTATCACCGCCAGCTGCCTGTAGGGCCACGGCTCATGAGCGTCCCGGATGTGGCGCGTGCGAGCTCCGATCTGGTGACCATCGCCCTGCGCGCAGTGGGCTACGAGCTGCAGCGGCTCCTCGACAATGGGCATCAAGGAACTGCGGCCCCATAGCCCGCGCCGCCCGGGCGTCGTGTCCTCCCTGGCCCTGATGGTGGTCGGGGCGGTGATGGCCCTGCTGCTCACCGGTGGCAGTGCGTCGGCCGCTTCGCCCGTGGCCGAGGCGGTACGGCAGTTCGAGATGGGGGAGTATCAGGCGGTGGTGGAGCTGCTCGATCGGGCGATCGAAGGGGAGACCGTCAAGGATCCGGTAGAGAAGGCGCAGGCGCTGCGCATCTACGGTATCGCCTGCGTGCTCACCGGGCGGCGGTGGGCGGCGGAATCGGCCTTCCTCCACTGGCTCCGCCTGGATCCGGGGGCCCACCTCGACCCTGCCCTGGTGCGCCCCGAGGTCGTCGAATTCTTTCAAGAGGTGCGTGCTCGACATCGCGAGGAGCTCCTGGGCGAGATCGAGCGGCGGCGGCCACGCACGGCGATACTCAATCTGATCCCGCCTGCCGGCCAGTTTCAGAACGGGCAGCGCGCCAAATTCGCGTTGCTGCTAGGCGCCGAGGCGGGCTTCTTGGCGATCAATCTGGCCACCGGCTTGACGCTGCGCAGCCAGCAGCGGCCGGACGGCACGTTTCCCGATCCGACGGCAGCAGAGCGGTTGCGTGCCGTCAATATCGTCAGCTTCGCCACCCTGGGGGCGGTGCTGATCTATGGCGTGGTCGACGGCTTCTATTACTATCGACGGATCCATCGCAAGCTCGAGCAGGACAGGCGCAGCTTGCGAATCGGAACCCTCGAGTGGTCTCCGGGCGGCGCTGGCTGGGCGTTGCGCTTCTGATCTCCGGGCTTCGGCGCTCTCTTCGCAACAAAGTCCTCGAACGCTCCAACGGGCGCTGGTGGCTCGCTAGATGATTGGGGCTATGGCCTGTGGTCTATGGCCCCCAGAATAGGGATGGTAGGGGAAATCCCTCGGGGGTACGAGCCCTTTTTGTTTGACCCTGGGTAGGACACGAGCATACTCTCGACGAGAAATCACAGTTGGCAGTCCGGCGGGAGACTGTGGTTTGCGAACCCATCGGGAGTCGCGGCGTGAGACAACCCCAGGAATTTGGCAGGTATGTGCTCCTCGAGAGGATTTCCGTCGGCGGGATGGCCGAGGTCTTCAAGGCCAAGCCACTCCAGGGGGAAGGCGGAAAGATCCTGGCCATCAAACGAATCTTGCCCTCCATGGCCGAGGACGCCGACTTCATCCAGATGTTCATCGACGAAGCCAAGATCTCGGGCCAGCTGCACCATTCGAACATCGCAGAGATTTACGAACTCGGCCGCGTCGACAATTCGCACTTCATCGCCATGGAGTATGTCTGGGGCAAGGATTTGCTCCAGATGCAGAACCGGTTCCGGCGCCTAAGGCAGACGATGAAGCCGGCGATGGCCGCCTTCATCGCCTCGCGCATGTGCCAGGGGCTGGACTACGCGCACCGCAAGACCGACGCCTCGGGCAAGCTGCTCGGCATCATTCATCGCGACGTCTCGCCGCAGAACATTCTCGTCAGCTACGAGGGCGAGGTCAAAGTCATCGACTTCGGCATCGCCAAGGCGGCATCGCGTTCGACCCGGACCCAGGCGGGGGTGCTCAAGGGCAAGTTCGGCTACATGTCCCCCGAGCAAGTACGAGGGCTCCCGCTCGACCGACGCTCGGACATCTTCGCCATCGCCACCATCATCTACGAAATGCTCACGTCCGAGCGCCTGTTCCTCGGAGAGAGTGATTTCGCCACGCTGGAGAAGGTGCGCAACGTCGATGTGCCGCCGCCGTCCAAGGCGTGCCCGGCGTGCACGCCTGACCTCGAGCGCATCATTCTCAAGGGGCTCGCGCGCGAGGCGGACGAGCGCTACCAGTGGGCCTCCGAGATGGCGGCCGATCTCGAGACGTACCTCGAGCAGAACGACCCCACCTTCAATACGGCCATGCTGGCGAACTGGATGAGGACGCAGTTCGCGGCGGAGTGGAAGAGGGAGGGGGCGGTGCTCGAGCAGCAGTCCAAGCTCGACCCCAAGGCGGCTTTGGCCGTGGCAGTAACCGGAGCCGAGGCGGCGAAGGAAGCACCTGCGGCTCCCGCTCCCAGCATTTGGGATGCAGGCGCAGATGCGGCGCTCGCCGCCGCAGCGATATCGCCGGCCGATCTCCCCACCGAAGACGAGCTGCAGGGGGAGGCAACGCAGATCTCGGCGCCCATGATGGATATGGTTGAGGCGGGTGGGGATAACCCTGGTTCGGCTGCCTCTAATCCCGTGCCGCTAAGCGCCGAAGCGACGCGCATCCTCGCGGATGGTGGAGCGCGCCAGGGACTGCCCGAACAGAGGACGGTGATCCTGGACTCGGCCGTGACTTCGGGGGCGAGCGCTGCAGGCGGAAGGGGCCCAAGCGATCTGGCGCTGCATGCCAACCAGTCGACTGTCATCCTGGCGGCACCCGAAGTACCACCCGGGCCGCATCCTCCCCCCGCAGCGTCCTATTCGATGCCGACAGGCGCGCCGCTGGCGGCAGGTGGTGTACCTGCCCAGCCCATGGCCCAGCCGGTGCTCGGTCAGGCGCTGCCGCTCCCCGTGCCGGCGAAGAAATCGGGCTTTACCAAGGATATCCTCATCGGGATCGGGGTCGCGGTGGCACTCATCGGCGCGGTGCTCGGTGGGCGTGCCTTCCTTGCCAGCCGGCAGGTCCGCAGCGGTACGCTGGTGGTCACGGTCTCCCCGCCATCGGTGGCCACGGTTCTGCTCGATGGCAAGGAGAGTGGGCGTACCACCGGCGAGGCGGTGGTCGTCACCCTCAAGGATGTATCGGCCGGGGAGCATCAGATCGCGGTCCAAGGCGAGCAGGGGAATTTCTCCTCCCGGGTCACGCTGGCGAGCGGTGATGTCACTGTGGTGAGCGCCACGTTGCGCGCATCGGCCGCGCCTCCGACCACTGACACGCAGCCGTCGGTATCGGCCGGTGTGGGGCAGCTGCAGCTCGTGCTCAAGAGCAAGGAGGCCCAGGTCCTCATCGACGGCGCCGCGATCGAAGAGCAGACCTGGAGCGAGCCCATTCCCCTGCGCGCAGGGACGCAGCATGAGCTCGTCGTGCAGCAGGAAGGCTATACGCCGTTTCGGCTGTCCTTCACCCTCAAGCCTGACGAGGTCCTCAAGCGGGAAGTGGAGCTTGCGCCCGCGCGTGCGAGCCTCTCGATCGTGAGCGAACCGTCGGGCGCCGAAGTGAGAATCAACAGCAAGGGGGTAGGGCGCACGCCCCTCGACCTGAAAGATCTCGACCCCGCCAAGACACTGCGTGTCACCATCAGTAAGCACGGCCTGGGTTCGGTGACGCGCCAGGTCAGTTTCCGTGAAGGGCTGGAGCAGAGACTGGAGCTGGCCCTGGGGGGGAGCGAGACCTCGGCTCCAACGATCAAGACTTCTCCTGCACCTGGCGCCGCTACAGAGACCCCACCAGCGGGTGGCAAGAAGGAGGGGACGCCTGTAGCCGCGGTCCCGCCGTCCACCGCAACGACCAAGCCAGGCCCCGCATCCCCCGGCGCGACGTCCAAGCCTGGGGCCACACCTGCTGCTACGACCAAGCCAGCCTCTGTGCCTGGCAGTCCGACCGCCGCCGCCGTTCCTGCCGGTGAGGATGGCTATCTCATCGCCAACACCCAGCCGTGGGCCAAGGTCATCATTGACGGCAAGGATACCGGCAAGACCACACCCATCGCGCCTCGCTCGAAGATCCCCCTCAAGCCTGGCAAGCACACGGTCACGTTCGTCGCCAATGGGCGCAACTACAACTTCGACATCACCATCAAGGCGGGCGAA
>DATAGU010000339.1:0-39126 GCA_036263495.1 Polyangia bacterium
GGCGGAAGGCGGCGCGAGGTGTTCGAGTCCTCGCTCGGGCCGTTCATGGACGGCCACTTCTGACCCGTGCCCGAATTCGTGAGGGAAACACGCGAAAACGTGCCGGTATTGCGCAAGGCCGCGCCGAGCGCCGACTTGCTCGGCGTGTTCGCCCCCGTGGTCGAGATGCTCGGGTTGGTCAGGCTCGTGCGCAGCCGCACCTTGCGTTCGCTCGTGGTCCCCCCGGTGAAGTCGCTCAGCACCGCCTCGACCGCCGCGTCCATCACGATCTTCTTCGAGTTCGAAAGGAAGGCGAAGAACGACTCCTCCATCTCGTCGAACTCCATCGGCCCGTCACACTCGTCGCAGCGGCAGGTGGGCGCCTTGTAGGGCGGCTTGCCCGCCATGTCCCGCGTCTCCACGAGGAGCACCTTCTCGCGGTCGCAGTTGGCGCAGAAGTAGGGAGCATAGAAGCTCTGCACCATGCCCGGGCCGGTGAAGTTCGAGACCAAATTGATCTGGTTCACGATCGAGGGCGAGCACTTGATGAGGACCATCTTCCGGGTCCCCATCTTCTCCAGGCTCCCCAGCCAGTTCACCCAGTCACGAACGCCGCAGGAATTGATGCGTTCGATCTCAGAGAGGTCGATGAACACCGTTTCCGTCTTGAGCTGCTGAACGAGCGCCTGGAGCTCGTTATCTTCATCGATGACGCCAGAGATCTTGATGTAGGTGGCATCATCCCGCTGCTGTACATCGGTGTGGAACTTGGTGTTCATGATAGCCCCGATGATACGACCGTATGGACGACTGCAAGAATAGCATCCAAGTGCCTGTCTCGCCTAGTTTTCGTTATTCGCCTCGCATTTCGTTGGTTTGCTCGCTCACCGAGCGCCCAGGCCGAGACGCAGCTCGTGGTAGGCATCCGAAAGGAAGAACCGCACCAGATCCTCCCCTCCGGGGAGCTGGCCGAGGGCCACGGCGCCCTCAGCGCTGACCGCCAGATCCTCCCCGCCCAGGCGGGCGAGCACGTGAGCCGCCGCGGCGATGTCGTCGCACGCCACCAGCCCCGCGCGATCGCAACCCACGCCGAGCGCCGCCAGCCACAGGTTGAGCGGCACCGAAGCCATCCCCGTGGCGTTCGCCACCAGCCGGTCGAGCGCCCGCGCCGCGCGCCGCGGCAGGCGATCGATGAACTCCTGGATGGTCTGGGTGCGGATCCCTTCGGGCAGGAGCGCCTGATCGAGGATGCGTCCGAGCTCGGCCCGCTCCCCCGGGTGGAGCCGCAGCGGCAGGGCATAGCCGTCGCGCAGCGCCGCCAGAGCCCGGCCGAGCAGGAAGCGCCGCTCGGCGTCGTCGAGCCCCTCGGCCAGCGTGGGATCGACGATCACCATGGGCCGCGGCAGGTCGAGCGCCATCATGCCCCCCGGCACCCGCTCCCCGAGCGCCACTTCCACCGTCAGGCCGAACAGCCGCCCGAGCTCGCCCAGGCACCCCCGCAGCGCATCGTCGGCCGGCTCGAGCGGTCCGACCGGAGGCGGTGGGAAGGTCGATTCCAGCACCTCGCGCAGCACCCCGAGCGCCTCGGTGTAGAGGCTCGTGGCCGGCCCCGGCAGGAGGTACCGGCGGCGCAGCTCGTCGGTCAGCACGCCGCGGGCCGGCGGCCCGAGGAGCCGCTTCGAGGGCGGCGGATCCTCGGGATCGGCGTAGCCGAGCAGGTGCAGGATGGTGAGCACCCGCGCCGCCCGCTCGCTCTCGCCCGCGCGCAGGTGCACCTGCGCGAGCAGGCGGTAGGCGCTCGGCACCCGCACGTCCCGGGACAGCACCAGCATGAGCTCCGCCCGCGCCCGCGCCAGGCCATCGGGCTCGCGCATGTACAGCTCGGCGAGCGCGATCCGGTCCTCGTTGAGCGTGGGCCGCTCCGTCGCCCCCACCGCCTCCGGCCCGAGCGCCGCCATCCGCGCCGAGGACAGGGCCCGCGTGGGCACCGACGGCATGGCCGTGGCCCCCGAGAAGGGCATGTCATCGAAGGGCGAACGCAGCGACGCGAGCTTGGGCGGACCCACCCCCGGCAGCGACTCGCCCGGGGGATCCCCGGCGCCCGTGCGCAGCACCTCGTGGTAGAGCTCGATCGCCCGCCGGCGATCGCCATAACTCGCGTGCAGGCGCGCGAGCCCGCGGTTGAACTCCCGCAGCGTCTCCTCCCCCTGCTCCGTGGCGTTGGCCTGCCCTTCACTCAGCAGGTTGCCGGCCAGCTCCCGCTCCCCGAGCACGAGCGCCCGCCGCGCCAGCGACAGCACCGGCGGCGGGAACCCCGGGTGCAGATCGATCGCCCGCCGGTAGCTGCGCTGCGCCGCCGCCCCGTCGCCGAGCGCCTCGGCGATGCGGCCGAGGTAGTCGTAATAGCGCGCCAGCTCCTCGGGCGGCGCCGTGTTGCCCGGCACCGCCGACAGCTCGATGAGCCGCTCGCAGACCTTCTGCGCCTCGGCGTAGCGCCCGAGCAGATACAGCTCCTGCGCGAGCAGGAAGTGCGCCTGCCGATGCCCCGGCTCCTCGGCGAGCAGCGCCTCGAGCGCGCGCGCCGCGCGCCGCGGGTCCATGGCCCCCTCACTGTAGATCCGCGCCACCAGGAGCCGCGCCTGCGAGCGCGTGGGGATGTCCTCGCTGTGCTCGAGCAGGTGCTCGAGCACCGAGGCGGCGATGTCGAAGCGCAGGAGCCGGCAGTGCAGATCCACGAGCGGCGCCGCCACCGGGTAGTCGAAGGGCGCGAGCTTGAGCGCCTCGAGGTAGAACTTCTCGGCCTGGGCGATGTCGTACTCGAGCTCGCGCAGCGAGCCGAGCCCCACCATCACCCGCGCCAGCGCGCGCTCGAGCGTGCGCTCCCGGTACACCTTCTCGAGCAGGCGGAAGGTCGTCGGGAAGTCGTAGCACTCCGGGTGCGAGCGGCAGAGCTCGATGAGGAGGTCGAGCGCCTCGACGTTGTCGGGCCGGATCTCGAGCCCCACCACCAGCGACTCCGCCGCCGCCTGCGGATCGCCCGTCTCGATCGCCACGATGGCGCGCTTGCGATAGAACTCCGAGCGCGCGAGCGGATCTCCCTCGCGCATCACCTTCTGGGTGAGGATGAGCCCGAGCGGGAGCGCCCGCTGGTAATCCCGGCGCGCGAAGTACAGCTCGAACAGCGCGCGGTTGGCCGGCAGACACTCCTGGTCCGCCCCGAGCGCCGCCTCGAAGTACTCGGCCGCGCGGTCCTCGTCGCGCAGCTTCTCGAGGTAGATCTGGCCGATGTGGGCGTACACCCCCGCCCGTTCCTTCTCCTCGGCCCATAGCTTGGCCTCTCGCCGCAGCGTCTCGATGACCCGCGGCCAGTCCTCGCGGCGCATGTACAGGTCGCGCAGCCCGTGCACCGCCGGCAGGCACGCCGGCGACGCCCGCAGCGCCTCGCCGTAGTAGCGGATGGCCTCGTCGTCCTTACCGAACTTCGACTCCGTCACCGAGCCGCACTTGAACAGGAGCAGCCCCTTTTGCGGGCCGTCGGTGACGATGCGGATCTGGCGGCGGGTGACCTCGACCAGCTCGGTCCAGCGTTCGGTCGCCTCGTACAGCCGCGCCAGCGCGTCGAGCGCGTTGCGCTCCGAGGGCGCGATGTCGAGGATCTTGCGGTACGCCTCGACGGCCAGCTCCGGCTCCCGCAGCCCCTCCTCGTACAGCTGACCGATGCGCAGGTAGAGCTTGATCGTCTCGTCGCCGCTCGTGGTGAGCACGATGCGCGTGCGCAGCACCTCCACCAGCTTGGCCCCGTCGCGCGTCCGCTCGTAGTAGCGCTCGAGCGCGTCGAGCGCCTCGGTGTCCGCCGGGTCCACGGCGTGGATGCGGCTGTACAGATCCGCCGCCTGCTGCGCGTCGCGCATCTTGATGTTCGCCACCCGCGCCGCGCGGCGCAGGATCTCGACGCGCTTCGTGTCGTCGCGCACGAGCTCGGCGCGGCGGCGGTAGATGCGCACCAGCGCCTCCCAGTCGCCCTGCGTCGAGAACAGCCGCTCGAGCGCGGCCTGCGCCTGCTCCGCCTCGGGGTCGAGATCGATCACCCGCGCGTAGCTCGCCGCCGCCTCGGCCGGCTGGTCGAGGTACTGCATGAGCACCTGCCCGCGCCGCAGATACAGGTCCGAGAGCCGGTAGGCGCGCAGCTTCTGCACCTCCACGAGGTGGATGGCCTGGTCGTAGAGCGCCATCGCCGCCTGCCAGTTCTCGCGACGATAGGCCACGCGCTCGAGCGACGTGAACACCGTCCGGTGGGTCGGATCGTGCCGGAACGCCTCCTGATAGGCGACGAGCGCGCCCGCCGGGTTGCCGCCACGCTCGAGCAGCTCCCCCTTCTGCAGGAGCACCACCGCGCGCTGCCGCGGGTCCGTGATCACCCCGGCCCGGAGGTCCAGCACCCGCTCGAGATCCGCCGTGCGCCGCAGCGTCTGGTACAGCTCCGCCAGCGCCGCCAGCGCCTGGGCGTGCATGGCATCGATCTCGAGCGCCCGCTCGTACGCCTCGGCCGCCTGCTCCGGCCGGCTGAGGTGGCGATGGCGGATGTCCCCGAGGCGCAGCCACAGCTCGAGCAGCCGCTGCTCGTCCGCCGTGTTCGACTCCTCGGCGTCCTCGCGGATCGCCTGCAGGCGCGTGAGCTCGCGCTCGATGGCCGCCGCGAGATCGGCGAAGCGCCCGCGCGCCTGGTAGATGCGCTGCAGCGCCCGCGGCGCCTCGAGATCCTTGGGATCCGCGTCATCGACCCGGTGCCAGGCGCGCGCCGCCGCGTCCTGGTGGGTCAGCTGCTTCTCATAAAGGTGCGCGAGCCGCCGCGCCACCCGCGCCATCTCCTGCTTGTCGCCGCCCTCGAGGAGGAGCACCTGCTGCTCGAGCGCCCCGGCCAGGCGATCCCACGCGCCGAGGTGCTCGAGCGCCTCGGCGAGCGCCGCCTGGGCGCGCACGAACGTCTTGGTCTGGGGCGCATGCTCGAGCACCTCCACCAGCTCCGCCCACCGCCCTTCGCGGCGACACAGGCGCTCGAAGCCCGAGAGCGCGAGGAGGTGCCCGGGATCGATGCCGAGCGCCGCCCGGTACGCGAGCCGCGCCTGCTCGAGACGGCCGGGCTCGTTCTCGGCCACCTGGGCCAGCTCGAGGAGGAGCGGCAGCCGGTCCTCGGGCTTCTGGGCGACCGCGAGGAGCTGCTCGAGCACCTCCAGCAGCTCAGCGTGGCGCTTGTGGCTGCGGTGCAGCGCCGCCAGCGCCGCCAGCGCCTGCCGCGACCGGGGATCCGCATGGCGCGCCCGATCATAGGCCTGCCGCGCCTGCTCCTCGTCGCCGAGCTGGCGCGCGTACAGATCGCCCACCTCGCTCAGCATCGCCGCCGCTTGCGCCCCGCTCGCCAGCGACGCCGCCCGCTCCCGCAGATCCACCGCGCGCGTCCACTGCTCGAGCCGGTCGCAGAGCCGCGCGTACGCGTGGAGGGTGCCCGGGTCATCCGGCACGATCTCGAGCGCCCGCACATAATAGACCTCGGCCGCGTGCCGGTCGCCGAGGTCATCGACCGAGACCCGCGCGATCTCGCGCAAGAGCCGCGCGCGCCCCCGATCCGTGGTCGCCAGCCCGAGCGCCGACAGGAGCGACGTCAGATACTCCGTGGCCCGGCCGGCCTGCCGGTGGCACAGCGCCCGCGCCACGTGCGCCAGGAGATCGCCCGGATCCTCGCGCACCGCCGCCGCGAGCAGCGCGTCCGCCTCATCGATCTGGCCCTGGTCGAGGAGCAGCACGCCCGCGGCGAAGACATACGGCGCCCCCTCAGACGAGGCGAGCGACACCGCCAGTCGGCGGTAGATCCCCGCCAGCTCGCCCAGCGCCCCGCGGCGGCGATGGCAGCGCGCCAGCCCCTCGAGCGCCGCGCGCTCGACCCGCGTGCGCATCTTCGGACCGCCCTCCTCCTCCGCCCCCCCCGCGCCGGCCGGGCGATCGAGCAGCTCCTGCCAGCGCTCGATGACCCGCGGATCCCCCGCCGCCTCCGCCGCCCGCGTGAGCCGCACGACCTCGATCGCCTTGGGCGGCGGGCTGCTCGGCGAGCGCGAGTGCCCGGTCACGATCTCCACCGCCCCGAGCAGGTCCCGGCGCTCGAGGCGCAGCCGGGTGAGCGCGTGCATCACCGCCAGGTTCCCGGGCTGCTCCGCGTAGAGCTGGGCATACAACCGCTCCGCCGCCGCCGCGTCCCCGCCGCGCGCGTCCCACAGCTCGGCCGCGCGCCGCGCCGCCGCCCCGGCAAAGAACGGCTCACCGATCCGCTGCGCCAGCTCGCTCCAGGCCCGCGCCGCGTCCGCCCAATCCCCCCGCTGCGCCTGCAGCCGCGCCCGCGCGCGCAGCGCGAGCAGCGTCCCGAACCCCGACTCCTCATCGCAGAGCGGGATCAGCATCTCCACCGCCAGCCCCCCCGCCGTGGCCGACAGCGCCTCGGCCAGCTGATACTGCGTGGCCGCCCGCTCCGCCGCCGCCTGCGACGCCTGCTGCAGCCGCTCGAGCTTGGTGCGCAGCATCGCCGCGCGATCGATGCCGAGCTCGAGCAGCCGTTCGATGAGGTACGGCAAGCGGCTCTCGTCCGGCGAGCTCGCGCGCACTCGCTCGAGCAGGCGGCGCGCCACCACCACGTCCCCGAGGCGGTCCTGCGCCACGTGCGCCGCCGCCGCCAGCTCATCCGGCTCGGTCGACGTGCTCCACAGCTCGAACAGCTCCTGCCAGCGCCCCGCGAGCCCCAGGCTCACGGCCAGCTTCTGCCGCCCTTCCCGTCCGGTCGTGCGGTAGACCGCCGCCGCCTGCGCCGGATCGTGCCCCTTGAGCAGCCACAGATCACCGAGCGCCAGCTGCTCCGCCACATCGCCCGCGGCCTGCGCCACCTTGGTCAGGCGCGTGAGCGCGGCGCGATCCTCCAGATCCATGGCCAGCTGCAGCCGCAGCATCTCGGCCACCGCGTGCTCGCTCTCATCCTCCACCAGCCGGAGCGCGTGCTTCGGATCCCCGCGCCCATCCCAGGCGAGCAGACCGAGCCGCAGCCGCAGCCCGAGCTGCTCCGCCGGCGGCGGCGCCGCCTCGGCCGTCACTTCCTCGGCCTCCCCGAGCTCGATGAGCACATCGAGCGGCCGCGCGACCTCCACCGGAGAGGAGGGCGCGGCGGACGAGCTCGCCGCAGGAGGCATGGAGGTACCGGTTGTTTCGGAAGAAAGAGCCGACGAAGAGGAAGGGGACTCGAGCATGCGCCGTCGCGTACTCTACCATGATCCCCTCCGTCTCCGGCGCGTCCGCGCGCCTGCGGTCTCCGCCCGGCGTCACCCTCCCGCCCCGTCCTCCGAAAGCCCGCACCGGCCGGCCCGATTGCGGGAATAGGTTGGCTGGCGGGGGGGTTTTGGCATAGAAAGAATGAAGATGTACCCCCTGCTTCGACGCCTCCTCTGCTGCTCCCTGATCGCGCTGCTCGGCATCGCGGCGGTGCGGAGCAACACCAGCGTGGCGTCCCTGGCCCCGGCGAGCAGCGAGCAAGAGAACGACGACGACGAGACCACGACCGAGGAGGCCCAGGTCGCGCCCTCGCTCGAGGTCGCCCTGCTCCGCGGCCACCGTCTCGGCGTGTCCCTCCGGCTCTTGCCGGTGGCCCGACTCGCCTCGCTCCCCCGGTACCCACAGCCAGTACAGCCCCTCCCCCGTACGCCCGAACTGCCTCAACTCTCGCGCTTACAGATTTAGCCTCCCCCTCCCCGACCGAATCCGAACCATCGCCGGCCGTCCCGAAGACGGACCGGGCCTGACCCTGCGCCTCGCTCCGCGGGCTTGACCTCCGGACGCGGCCCCAGGGCTAGCCCGGCCAGCCCCTCCAGCATGCGCTGCAGGCCGAGTCGCATGCCGCGAGGAGCGTCACGGGCCTGCCGGCGCGGAGAGCGTAGTCCCCCCGGCCCCAAGAAGGAATGAGGACACTGGAATGCTAGAGCTAGCCCAAGCCCCCACGACGCCGCCCTCGTGGCGCAAGATCCTGCCGCACGACCTGGCCGCCTCGGTCGTCGTGTTCCTCGTCGCGCTGCCCCTGTCGATGGGCATCGCCCTCGCCTCGGGCGCCCCCATCCTGGCCGGCCTCGTCGCCGGCGCCGTGGGCGGCATCGTCGTCGGCGCCCTCGCCGGCGCGCCGCTGCAGGTGAGCGGCCCGGCCGCCGGCATGGCCGTCATCTCCTTCGGTCTCATCCAGCAGTATGGCTTCCCCGCCCTGTGCGCCATCACCGTCGGCGCCGGCGCCCTCCAGATCCTGCTCGGCTTCGCGCGCGTCGGCCGCGTCGTCATGGCCATCTCCCCGGCCGTCCTCCACGGCATGCTCGCCGGCATCGGCATCCTCATCACCCTGTCCCAGCTCCACATCGTGCTCGGCGGCACCCCCGAGAGCTCGGCATGGAAGAACCTCCTCGCCCTGCCCGATCAGATCGCCGACCTCCACGGCGTGGCCACCGTCCTGGGCGTCACCACGATCGGCATCCTCGTCCTCTGGCCGCTCCTGCCGCTCAAGCGCCTGCGCGTGCCCGCGGCCCTCGTGGCCGTGGTGCTCGTGACCGGCATCTCCATCCTCTGGGGCCGCGAAGTGCCGCGCGTCCAGCTGCCCGACTCACTCCTCGGCTCCTTCGTCCCGCCCGCGCTGCCGCAGGGCAACCTCGGCGGCATCCTCGGCGCCGTCCTCACCGTGGCCCTCGTGGCCAGCGCCGAGTCGCTCGTCTGCGCCGTGGCCACCGACAAGCTCCACAGCGGCCCGCGCGCCAAGCTCGATCGCGAGCTCATCGCCCAGGGGGCCGGCAACCTCTTGTCCGGCCTCCTCGGCGGCCTGCCCATCACCGGCGTCATCGTGCGCAGCACCGCCAACATCGACTCCGGCGCGCGCACCCGCCTCTCCACCATCCTCCACGGCGTGTGGATGCTCATCTTCGTCAGCCTCCTCGGCGCCCTCCTGACCCGCATCCCCCTGTCCGTGCTCGCCGGCCTGCTCTGCGTCGTGGGCTCGCGCCTCGTCCATCCGAGCGACATCCGCGAGCTCATCCGCCACCGCGAAGGCACCGTGTACTTCGCCACCCTCGGCGGCGTGGTCGGCATCAACCTCCTGGCCGGCCTCGGCCTCGGCGTGGCCGTCGCCCTCTTCCAGCTCCTCTGGCGCCTGAGCCGCGTACAGATCGAGAAGAAGACCACGGGCGACCGCTGGCAGGTCACCTTCCGCGGCTACCTCACCTTCCTCACCGTGCCGCAGATCACAGCCGCGCTCGCCGCCCTGCCCCGCGGCGCGCGCGTCGACGTCAACCTCAACACCGAAGTCCTCGACCATGCCGCATTCGAGGCCCTCCACGCGTGGCGCCTCGGCTACGAGCGGACCGGCGGTACGGTCGACATCGATCAGGTCCACGAATTGCGTCCCCGACTCGGAAGGGCCGCTTCACCCACCTCGAACACCTCCAAAGACCGCCCGGCGGCCGCCCTCGATCTCGGTCCAGGCGACCCCGTGGTGGCGGAAAGATGAGACGCCCCATGCAGAAGCTCGTCGAAGGACTGCATCGCTTCCAGTCAGAGCTGTTCGGCTCGCACCGCGCGCTCTTCGAGCGCCTCGCCAAGGAGCAGCGCCCCGAGGTGCTGTTCATCACCTGCTCTGACAGTCGCATCAACCCGAACCTCATCACCCAGACCCAGCCCGGCGATCTGTTCATCCTGCGCAACGCCGGCAACATCATCCCCCCGCACGGCGCGAGCACGGGCGGCGAGGCCGCGACCATCGAGTTCGCCGTGGCCGGCCTGGGCGTGCGCCACATCGTCGTATGCGGCCATTCGCACTGCGGCGCCGTGAAGGCGCTCCTCAAGCCCGAGGAAACGGCCGAGCTGCCCGCCCTGCGCGGCTGGCTCAGCCACGCCGAGGCCACACGGCAGATCATCCGCGACAACTATCGGCACCTGAGCGGGCAGGCCCTGGTCACCGCCGCGGTCGAAGAGAACGTCCTTGTGCAGATCGAGAACCTGCGCACCCACCCCGTCGTGCACTCGCGCCTCAGCCGCGGCAAGCTGCAGCTCTACGGCTGGGTGTACAAGTTCGAGACCGGCCAGGTCTTCCAGTACGACTCCCAGCACGGCCAGTTCCTCTCCATCACCGACAACCATACCGCCCCCGCGGCCATCCCCGCTCCCCTGCACGAGCTCGCCGTCATCTGAGGCGCCCTCTCCTCCCTTCGGCGTCTCAGTCCAGCGACATCAGCTGGCATATCCACAGCAAGCATGCATAAGCTGCGCGCATGAGATCATGGCTCGGCAAGACCTGGCTCCGGCTCAACGGCTGGCGCATCGAGACCGAATCGCCCCAGCACCCGAAGTTCGTCCTCATCGCGGCGCCCCACACCTCGAACTGGGATCTGCCGTACATGCTCGCGGCCTCCTACGTCATGGACCTCCCCCTCTCGTGGATGGGGAAACACACCCTGTTCTCTCCACCCTTTGGGTGGGTCCTCAAGGCCGTGGGCGGCATCCCGATCGATCGGCGCGCGAAGCACAACGTGGTGCGCTGGGCCATCGAGCAGATCCAGAAGTCCGAACGGCTGATCCTCGTCGTCCCGGCCAAGGGCACCCGCGGCAAGGCCGACTACTGGAAGTCGGGCTTCTATCACATCGCCCTGGGCGCCGGCGTACCCATCGGCATGGGGTACCTCGACTACGGCAAGAAGACCTGCGGCATCAAAGGCTTCATCATGCCGACGGGCGACGTGCGGGCCGACATGGACCGCATCCGCGCGTTCTATCGTGACGTCGAGGGCAAGTATCCGGAGCTCGGGGACGTGCCCCGCCTGCGCGAGGAGGACGCCCCCGCCGCCCAGAGCGAGGCGGCGCCTGCCCCCCGAACCAAGGCCCAGAACGCCTCGTAAGGGCCGGCCGGATCACACGTCGAGCGGGTCGCGGGGGTTCGGCGTGCACACCCGGGAGTCGGGCCGAAAGCGCACGCGATACCGATCCACCGCCGCCAGCGATCCCACCTCGTAGCCGAGCTCGCGGCGGCAGCGGGCATGGAACGTCGACAGCACCGGGTGACCGAAATAGAACGCCTGGCTGAAGGTGTAGACCCGGCTCTCGTGACCGGTGACGATGAGGCCGCGCTCGAACTCGAGGTCGAGCATCATCCGGCCCGCATTACGCAGGTTCGTGGTCGAGTGGCGCGCATACGGGTCGATGAGGATGCGGTCGGGCGGCACCTTCCGGGCCATGAGCTCCTCGGCCATCATCAGCCCCTCGTTCCACGGCGTGCCCGGCGGGTGCACGGCCCCACCACTGACGAGCAGGAGCGGCGCCCGGCCGGCCAGGAACTCCTGATGCGCGAACTCGACGCGCGCCAGCGCCTCCGGTAGCTCGCGGAGGCTCACCGGCCGGGGCGTGCCGACCGGCGTGTACCCCGGCACGATGAGGACATCATACTCATACCGCCCGCCCCCGAAGACCGCCCCGGATCGCACGGCGGCCCGGGTGGCGTCGTTGTGCGCCTTCACCGAATAATCCGGCCGGGCCTCGGCCAGTGCCGCGAGCGCCGCCCCCTCACGAGCCAGCAACGAGACGAGCGCCGGATACCGGCCCCGACCGATGAGCTGCCAGAACACGCCCCGGAGCAGGCTCCGGGCCGCCGCCTCGATGAGGATCCGTGCCAGGCGTGCGGCATCGCGCGCCGTGAGGTGCGCCTCGGCATCCCGCAGGACACCGGTGTCGCCGAGGTCCGACGACGCGGACGACGAAGGGGACGGCGAACCCGCCGGAGCCGGCCCC
Source organism: Polyangia bacterium (assembly GCA_036263495.1). Taxonomy (GTDB): domain Bacteria; phylum Myxococcota_A; class Polyangia; order Palsa-1104; family SHYY01; genus DATAGU01. Next base: position 11,818 of record DATAGU010000339.1, read on the forward strand.
GCCGCGCCCCGCTCAACCGTCAGCGCCGCACCGTGCTCGAGACCAGCTCGAGCATGCGGTTCTCGTCGATGTCCGAGGTGAAGACGTAACCGAGATCCTGGTCGCGGAAGGCGGCCACGTGGTAGCCGCGCTGCGCGTCGAGATAGATCTCCCGATTGCCCACCCGGGCATGCCGCGACCCCTCGATGGGCAGGTCGCGCGGGTCGAACAGGAACACCCCGACCTTGTCCCCGCCCATGTCATAGACCAGATAGGCCGCCTGCCGACCGCCCACATTGGCCAGCCGCCCGCCCACCAGCTCCGCCTGCGGCAGCCGCGGGGGCCGGACCGCGAAGTCCACCTTGTTCGAGAACCAGGCCCGCACCTCCGCATCGGTGCCCACCACCTCCACCGGCATCTTGCGGTAGGTCGCGATCGCCTCCTCGGTCACCGGACACGGCCCCTGATACGTGGTGGCCACACCGATGACGAACGCCGCCGCCGCCGCCGGCAGCGCCACCCACAGGAGGCGTCGCGCCCGGGCGCCTGGCGACTGGGCCACCGCCTCGGCCAGGGCCGAGCGCACCCGCCGCTCCAGCTCCGGCGGAGGCGCCGGGCGTGGCAACGCCTCCTTGACCGCCGCCTTGATCGCCGCGTGCGAGCGCAGCCGCCGGGCACAGCCCGTACAGCCGACCAGGTGCTGCTCCATCGCCGTGCGGTCCTCGGCAGCGAACTCACCGTCGACAAAGGCGTCGACGACCTGATCCACCTCGTTGCAACGGAACGCCTGCGTCATGGCACTCACTCCCCCCGCCGAAGAGGAATCACCGGGGCGACAGACTCGGCGGCGGACGACCGCTCGGTCTTCCCGATCCCCTGCTGTTGCGCATACCCCCGCAGCGCCTCCTGGAGCATGCGCCGGCCTCGATGCAGACGTGACATGACGGTACCCACGGGACACTCCATGATCTCGGCAATTTCCTTGTAGGAAAACTCCTCCAGGTCACACAGCACGACCGCGGTGCGGAACTCCTCGGGCAGCCGGTCGAGCGCGCGCCTGACGTCCTCGGACAAGAACTCGGTGAGGAGGTGTTTCTCCGGATCGTCCGGCTCCTCGGCCAGGGCCGAGGTTGGCTCCTCGGCCAGCTGTTCGAGCACCTCGCGCTCGCGCGAGCGGCGGCGATAGCGTGTGAGGAAGGTGTTGTGGAGGATCTTGAACAGCCAGGCCCGGCTGTTGCTGCCCGCCTCGTAGCGATGAAAGAAGCGGTAGGCGCGGAGCGCCGTGTCCTGCACCAGGTCTTCGGCGTCGCGCTCGTTCCGCGTCAGGCGCAGGGCCACGGCGTAGAGCGAGCCGAGATGGGGCATCATCTCGCGCTCGAAGTCCGCCCGGTTCGACCTGCGCAAGCGGCTGAGGAGGGAGGTCACCATTGTTTCTGTCGTCCGTCCTGGTTGGTCTCTCTGGGGCTAAGAACCGCCGGGCCGGGATCTTTTATTCCCGGAGCGTTGGCCGCCGCAAGACTCGGCGCTTGCGTTCTGGTCGGGCCAGTCGCCCGACCAGAGCTCCCAACCAGACCACCTCAGCGGTCTGCGGCCGCGCTGCCGTTCGTGAAGAACACCCGGCTCGCATCGACACCTGGGCGGGTGAGCAGGACTGGCACGTCCGCGTCCGGGGAGCCGGCCATGGCGATCTGGACCCGACCGGCCTCGAACGCCTTCTGCACGCTCTGGCCATAGCCGAGCGCGAGGTAGAACGCGCTCGCGAACGCCACCGCCGCCCCATTGCCGATGTTGAGCTTCATGCCGACCACGCAAGCGACGTGCTGGCGGAGCGCCTCGGCCTGTGACTCGGCATAGCAGGCGTTGAGCACGACGCACCGGATGCCCTCCCCCCAGAGGGAGAACAACTGTCCGAGCACCGGGACCGGCACCATGCACGCCTTCCCCTGCGGATCCTCGAGGACCAACTGACCGGCCTGGCTCCCGTGCCCGCTGAAATGGAGGATGTGCGGCTGGTGGCGCAGGAGGATCGCCTGCAGCTCCATCGGACGCGCGGCCCACTCCTGCACCAGTTCGAATCCCCGGCCGGCGGCGGATTCACGCAGGTGGCGGTCGATCTCGTGCACCTCCCGGCCGATCTCGTTGCGCGTCGCGTCGACGGGATCCGCTCCCAGGAACACGACACGGATGCGCCCGCCCGGAGGGGCCGGCTGGGCGACCGCTGGGGCCACGGGCGGCGATGACGCCGCGAGCCGTGCGGCGAGCGTCTCCACCACCTGCCGGATCCCGCGGGCGACGTCGAGCCAGGCCGCCTCGGGATCGGACCAGGCGCTCACTGGGTGACCGTCGCGGGGGAGCGGCTTGAGTCGGGCCAACGGCGTCTTGCCGAAGTCGCTCGGCCTCACGACGATCGGGATGACACGCGCGGCGCCGGCGGCGTGGCGCGCGAGGGCCTGCTTGAGCTCTCTCTCGAGGAGGTCATCCGCCGCCAGGAAGTCGGCGCTGACGAGCAGCAGGACGAGGTCGGCCTCGGTCAGGTTGCGAGCGATGTCGTCGTCCATCGTGGCCCCGGCTTCGCTCATCTCGTCGTGCCAGGGGGCGAGCAGCCCCTCCCGCCGCAGGGGCGCGAGGTGCACGTCGAGACGCCGGCGCGCCTGCTCGTCGGCGCGGACGTAGGAGATGAAGGCCCGGAGCGGACGGAACATGCAACCCCCTGGGATGGGACGCCTTTCGCGGAGACGATAACATGCGGACGGAAGTCAGATCCTCCGGTCGGGCCCCGTACTGCAGGCAAGGGGGTTTGACATGAGAACGCTTGATCGAGGTGTGCGCTCGTCGCGCTGGAGGGGCTGGGGCAAGGGGGGGCTGATCGTCGCGGTGATGGGCGGGTGGGTGGTCTTCTTATCGTGGTTGTGCTTGCGGGTCGCGACGGGGCCGAGGCTCGGAGGGCTGCCCGCGCTGCCGGCCTATCGCCTCGAGCTCTCGGGCGACGCGGAGCCGCATCGCCCCCGGTCCAGCGCCGAGTCTCTGGTGACCGGCGAGATGCTCACCGTGCTGCTCCGGCCCGTGGAGGCCGTGACGGGACCGGTCGCCGTCAAGGCGTTCGTCGAGCAGGGGGGCTATCGCCGGGCGTGGGCGGTACACTTCGAGCGCTCCGAGGCAGGGGCGTTCATCCTGCGGGCGCCCGTGCGGAGCCTGCCAAGCCTTAAGCCGGGCCGCTGGCGACTCTCGTTCCTGATCGGCCGTCCGTGGGCGCTGCCACCGGGGCCTGCCGCGGCCCACCGCCTCGACCCTGGGGACGACTGGTATCTGCTCGAAGGCGAGCTGGAGATCACGGCGACGTGATGGGTGCCCGAGCCCTTTTCTTGTCAGAAAGGAAGCCGCCGCCTACGTATTGCCCTATGGATGCAGAAGCGGCCGCCCCTCAACCCCTGCCACTGCCAAGGAGACGCCATGCCCCACATCAACGAGACGACCCCTTCGATGAATCTCGACCCGACCACGCAGAGCCCCATCAAGCCTCGGGCGGGGGACCGGTCGTTCGATGCGCCGTCCGAGCCGTCCCGCGGGTCGAGCCCGCCGCCCGACAGGAGCGCGCAAGACCCCGAGCTCATCAAGCCGCGGCCCGGCGACCGGAGCTTCACGCGCTGAGCGCCACATCGTTCGACGTCCCTGGATGTACCCCTGCAGGCCCTGTCGGGGGTGCCGGTATGATGAAGCGCAGCCCCTCGAAGAAACGGCCGGCGATCCGCTCTCTCGCCGTGAGCGCCGCCGTCGGCTTGCTCGCTTGCAGCACACCGCTGCGCCGGGAGCCCGCGAGCCCACCTCTCACCATGATTCCATCGGGCTGCGCGGTCATGCACGAAGACGGCCTCTGTGACCTGAACGATCAACGAACATTGCGCCTGTGGATCGATGCGCCCGAGGGCATGCGGCCGACCCCCGAGCTTCAGGGGCATGTCCTCCCTCCCTACCAGGTCGACCTGATCCCTGGCGGTGGCTGGTTGATGTCACTGACCATTCCCGCCGACTCCCCCGAGCCGCGCACCCTCACAGTGACTGTGAGCCAGGGCATCCGTGTCCAGCGGGCGATGATCCGGATCGCGGATCGCCGCGAGGCGCCATGGCTGCGCAAGGCGCGCCAGGCCTTGCAGGACGACGACGCGGAGAATGCCTGGGCGCTCGTACAGTCGCACCTCGCCGAGCCGATGTCGCCTTCGGACCGTGCGCAGGCCACCAGCCTCATGGCCAACATCGCGATCGAGCGCAACGAGCTGTCCCGGGCGATCGAGCTCTTCGAGCACGCTATGGAGGAGGATCGCGTGGCCGGGCTGGTGTCAGGCGAGCTCGAGGACGCGCTCGCGCTCACCAGCGTGCTCGGACAGAACCTGCGCCGGTTCGACGAGGTGGAGCGCCTGCTCCGTGACAAGGAACCCCTGTTTGCGCGCCTGCCCTACCTGCAGCCGTGGAGGGCCCTGCAATGGGGGCTCTTCCAAAAGATGCGGGGCGATCTCCAGGGGGCGTTGCCACCGACGGAAGCGGGTATGGAGTGGGCGGAGCGGTTCGGCGATCGCTCGGTGCTCGGCGAGCTGCACATGCTGCACGTGGAGATCCTGCAGGCGCTCGGGAGGACACACGAGGCCCTGACGGAGCTCGACCAGATCCCCGAGAAGCTCCTGCCCCCGTGCCGTCGCGCCGGTGTCTTGCAGGAGCGCGGGTGGGTGCGCCTCGTGACCCTCGAGGCCCTGCCGGCGGCGGGGCCCCCCGAGACGGGGGCGCCCCTCGACCCGCGCCCCTTCTTCCAGGAGTCCCTCAGCCTCTATCGCCAGGAATGCAACCAGCGGCTGCCGATCGCCTCGGTCCTGACCGGGCTGGCGCGCGCGGCGCTGCTCTACGGGCGAGCCGATGAAGCCGCGAGCCGCCTGCGCGACGCGCGTGCGGCCGCCGGCGAACCGGACGCCGAGCTCCTGGCCAACTGGATCGATCTCGAGGGCCAGGTCGCGCTCGTCGAACGGCGTCTCGCGGACGCCGCCGCGATCTATCGGCACCTGCTCGACGCGGCCTACAAGGATCCCGGCCTCTCCTACGGGAGCCCGTGGCGAGGCTGGGTCGGTCTGGCGCAGGCCCGGGAAGCCAGCGACGTGAAGGGGGCGCTCGCGGCGTACCGTAAGGCCGAGGAATATCTCGACGAGCGCGGGCGCGCGATGCCGCTCGGGGTGGGCCGCGGCGGCTTCCTCGGTCTGCATGAGCGCAGCACCGCGCTCTATCTCGATCTGCTCGATCGGCTCGGACGTCGAAGCGAAGCGCTCGAGGTCCTGCGCCACGCGCGGGTGCGCGGGCTGCTGGCCTTTGGCAACCTCGCGCGCGCCTCCACCTGGAGCGACAAGGAGCGCGAGACCTGGCGCGCGCAGATGGAGGACTATCACAAGGCCCGGCTCGAGCTCGAACAGATCAAGGATCAGGAGGAAGGCGCCGACGAGACCACGCGGCAGGCCCTGGTGGAGCGGCAGCGCAGGCTCGAGATGCGGCTGCCGGCTCTGGCCGCCGCGGCGCTGCAGCTCGATCATTGGGAGTTGCCGTCGGGGCCGATGCGCAAGGCCGAGCCCGGCGAGATCCTCCTGGCCTGCCACCCGGTACGCCTCGGCTGGCTGTGCCTGGCCGAGAAGGGAGGGGCCGTGATGTCCGTACGACTCGACCGTCTCGACGGGCAGATGGCCCGCGGTGACCTCGAGCGGCAGCTCCTGACGCCGCTCGCGCCGCTCCTCGGCGACGCGCGGGCGCTGCGGGTGCTCCCCTTCGGAGCGATGCGGCAGATCGATTTCGCGTCGCTATCCTGGGAGGGCCGGCGGCTCGGCGACAGGCTCGCGGTGCGCTATGCGCTCGACCTCCCGCCAGCGGCGCAGGGCGCGCCCCCCACCTCCACGGGAGGACGGCCGACGACGCTCCTCCTCGTCGATCCGCAGGGCGACATTCCGGGGTCCAAGGCGTTCGCCGACGAGGCGGCGTCTCTCCTGGCGCCGCATTGGCAGGTCGACCTGCACCGCGGCGCCCCGGAGTTCATCAACGGCACCCGTCGTACCCACCTCGGCCCACGCCTCCTCGGGGGGGCGCTGAGCCGGCTCCTCGCCAGCCGGGACCTGTTCTTCTATTACGGGCACAGCGACTTCCTGCCCACCGCGATCCGGACCGCGGACCGGGCCGGCCTGACGGTGAGCGATATCCTCGTGCTCGAGAGGGTCCCTCGATGGGTCGTGCTCGCCGGCTGCGAGAGCGGCCGATCCGACGAAGAGGCCGGGGGCCTCGAGGGCGTAGGGCTGGCGCAGGCGTTCCTCCTGCGGGGCAGCGCCTGGGTCATCGGCTCCGTGCGCCTGGTCGACTACAAGCTGAGTGCGGCGCTGGCCCTCGCGCTGCTCGAGGCCGGGCTCGACCGGCCCGGCGCCGATCCCATCGTGGCGCTCGAGCGGGCGCGCGGCGTGCTGCGAGAGCGCCTCGTGCCAGAGCGCGGCGCCGACGCGGCCACGCTCGACAATAGCCTGGACGCATTTCGCGTCTTCGTGCTCTGATGGTCACGATCAGGGGGGGCCTCATGACCCGACGGGGAGGATCGGAATCCTCATCTGAAGATGCACCAGCGCCGCCTGCCCGGCAGACCCCGCTGATGTTCTCCGGTGAAGACATCGAGAAGGTTCTGGCGCGTGACCCGGTGGCGGTGCGGCGGTTCGTCGAGAAGGTCGGCCCGGTGCTGCAAGCCGTGGCGCACGTGGTCGTGATGCGCCGCCGCCTGCCGCCCCACATGGAGGAGGATCTCGTGCAGGACGTGTTCATCGACCTGCTGCGCGATGACGGCGCGGCGCTCCGCAAGTGGAGCCCCACGCGCGGCCCGTTCGAGCCCTACCTCCGTACGTGGGCTCGCTCCCGGATCCTCGATCTGCTCCGGGTCCAGGGCCGGCTCGGGCGGGGTGGTCGCGATGTCTCCTCGGATGACCAGAAGCTGGCCGAGCTCCTCGAGGCCTCGGTGCAGACCCTCGGCGGCGCCGCGGGCCAGTACGACTGGGTCGACGAGATGGTCGAACGTTACCATCAGGAGTGTTCGCGCGAGGAGCGGCTGTTCTTCCAGCGCTGCGTGGAGGAGCGGGACACCAACGAGTTCATGAAGGAGTTCGGGCTGAACCCCGACGCCGTATACAAGCGCAAGCAGCGCCAGCGCGACCGCCTGCTCCAGATCGCCCGCGAGATCCTCGGGGATCGCACCGACCCCACAAAAAAAATCTGAGTCCCGGTCAGAAGGGGCTCACCCCGGATCGTAATGCTCTATAGAAGCAGGCCGGCGCGGAGCAGGTGAGCGCAGCCGGCTTGCATCACGAGTCTACGGGGAGGATCTGGATGTTAACGGGGGGGGGAACGCGACCGCGGTGAGGGGCCGGGGCAGGGGTCTCAGCCCTTGGGGGGCCTGGTCCCTCACCGCGGAAAGCGTATGCGGGCCGATCACGATGGCCTGCGGTATGCTCGGACACGGGTCATCCCGGTCGGGGCTGGCCTCGCGCGGCGGCGCGACACATCTCCATCCGGACCACGAGGTGACCCCCACGTGAAGGAAGAACAGCGACAGCGGGTTCTAGAGTTGCTCACCCACTCGCCGCTCGAGGAGGAACAGGAAGAGCGCGAGGCGCTGGAGGCCCCCGCGGTCCCGCTGGATGCCCACTTGCGGGATCGGCTGGTCGCCGCGGTGCTGCGGCCCGAGCCACGGGCCGCGGAGACGTTCGAGGGGACGCCGGAGAGAGCGACGCTCAAGAAGGATGCACCGGCCGCTCGACGGCGTGGACGGCGCTGGAGGGTGGCCGGCGGCATCGCCGCCTTCGCGGCGGCGGCGGCGGCCGTGTTCGTCCTGCGCGGGGCGCTGGTCGCGCCTGTGTCGGAGGGTGAGGTTCCGCCCTATGAGCTTCAGGTGAGGAGCAGCTCCCAGGTGCTGGGCGAGACAGCGGCGCCGGCGGGGCCAGTGCACCTCGTGCGCGACGGGATGCTGCGAGTCGATCTGCGACCGTTCCGGGCGCCCCAGGGCGAGGTCGTTGTCCGGCCGTATCTGTGGCGAGGGGGGCAGCTCCTCCCGTGGCCGGTCGTGCTTCACCGCACCGAGCTTGGTGTGTTCCGTCTGTCCGTGCCGGTGTCCACGCTGCCGGAGATGCAGAGCGGCGCATCGGAGATCCTGTTCGTGGTGGGCCCCAAGGGGAGCCTCCCCTCGGAGGCCGAGGTGTCGCGGGTCGCTCGCGGCGGCGCGCCCCCCGCTCCGTCCGATTGGCAGCTCCTCCGACAGGCGATCGTCGTCGAGGCGCAGTAGCTCATCCTTGTCAGCGGCCGTCGCCGACGAGGACCCAGGCGGCCCAGGCGCGGGCGGGGAGGTGCTCGGCGAGGGCCCAGCGCTGGGCCGCCTGCAGCGCCTCGTCCTTGCGCATGCGCGGGCTGCCCGCGCCGTCGCCGCGCCAGAAGGCATAGAACTTGTCGAGGAAGCGGTAGGTTTCGTCGTTGGCTGGGACCTGCCAGCGCGTGGCGAGCACGGCGCTGGCACCGGCCAGGAGGAAGGCGCGGGTGAGGTCGAGCCGCTCGTCCGAGAGCTGGGCGGCGCCCGCGGCGGTGCTGCAGGCGGCCAGCGTCACCAGCTCGGCCTGCAGCGGGATCTGCACGACCTCGAGCGCCGACAGCCGCCGGTCGTGGGTGGGGCTCGGGTTGATCTCGAGATAGGTGAGCACGCGGTCGTTGGGCGTGGCATACCCGTGCGTGGACAGGAGCAGGTGACGCGCGGCGCCGGCCTGCTCGCGGTAGAAGTCGTAGGTGGTGGTCTGCGAGTAGGAGACGGCCTGGGGGGCGCCCAGGCGCGTAGCGACGTTGGCGACGAGTTGATCTGGGAGCGACACGCCGCGGCCGGCGGCCAGGGCGAGGAAGGGCGGCGCGCCAGCCGCGTGCTGCTGTCTAGCCGTCTCCCGATCGCGCAGCAGGGCCAGCGCGGAGAGCGAGGGTGCAATGGCGACCGACCAGCGCTCGATGAGGCGCTGGCCCTCGCTGTCCACGAGCGCGGCGAAGGGCAGCTCGTGCAGCGGTCCGTGCGGAATAATGGTGATGCGAGGGACATGGGCGAGTTCGGCTTCGATCGGCCCGAAGAGTATCGAGTAGAGAGCGCGCGCCACCGGGCCGGCCTTCTTCTCGAAAACACCATTGGCGAGGTCATGTTGGAATCGCTCTACGGCCTCGCGCAGCGCCTCGCGTGACTGCCGGATGAAGAACACCCGCGCCTTCACCCGGCTGGGCAGGAGCAGGAAGCCGACGGCCTCGTCTTCGGCTACATAATAGAGGAGCACAGGGCCGGCGGCGGCCACGAGCTGTTGGCGCTCGGTAGAGTTGAGCGGAGCGCGGATGTCGAGCTTGGTGTCCCGCGCTCCGGCGAGTTCCCAGTCGATCAGGAGGATCTCTTGGTCAAGGGCAGCTCGTAGCTCACGGAGTGTGGCCTCTTGTTCTGCTGAGCTTGGCGCGCCGATCTGCTCGTCGAGTGCCGCCAGCCGCTGCTGTACCTGCTCACGCTGCTGGAGGAGGTCGGGGCGCAAGCTGCTGCCTGTTTGCTGACTGCCGGCCAGGAGATCAAGGAGCACGGGCGCATGCGCCTCTTCGGCGCGGACGAGTGCCTCGGCGAGGTTGGCCGGCGAACGGGCGAGGCGCGGTACGAGAACATCATAGGGGGTGGACAAGTTGGTGAAGCGCGTGCGGTCCGTATCGGTCAGGCCCTGCTTGCGCACCTCCCGGAGCAGCGCCAGCGTAGCGCGGGCCTCGGCCTCGACCGCCGGATCGTCCCTTCGCCTTAGGCAGCGCAGCAGTTCGTTGCGTGCTTGCAGCTCACTCCAGCGATCGGCCACCGCCAGCGCCAACGACACGGCCTTGCGCGCGGCCACGGCGCCCCCGACCAGGTCCCCAAGACGCTCGAGCACCTCTGCTTCGCCCCACCAGGTATTGGCCTGGCCGTGCTTGTCGCCGCCGGCAAGGTAGAGCTGGCGCGCCATGCGCTGGGCTGCGAGTGCTCCCGCATCGTCACCCAGAAGAAACAGCGCCTCGGCCTCGCCCACCCAGGTGTTGGCCTGGCCAAGCTTGTCGCCGACCTCGATGAGGAGCTGGCGCGACGCGTGCTGGGCCGCGAGCGCCCCTGCGGTGTCCGCTCGAAGAAATAGCACCTGTGCCTCGCCACTCCAGGTACTGGCCTGACCCTGCTTGTCGTCAGTGTCGACATAGAACTGGCGCGCGGTGCGATAGGCCGCGAGCGCCCCTGCACTGTCTCCGATGCGAAACAGCACCTCGGCTTCTCCTCGCCAGGTATTGGCTTGGCCGAGCTTTGAGCCAATGGAGAGGTAGAGTTGGCGGGCCGCGCGATGTGCCGCGAGCGTCCCTGCGTTGTCTCCGATGCGAAACAACACATCGGCTTCCCCTCGCCAGGTAGCGGCCTGGCCGAGCCCGGAGCCGATGGAGAGGTAGAGCTGGCGTGCCTTGCGGTGGGCCTCGAGTGCTCTTGTGGTGTCTCCGAGGCGGAACAGCACCTGGGCTTCGCCCTGCCAGGTATTGGCCTGACCGAGCTTGTCACCGATGTCCATATAGAGCTGGCGCGCCGTACGCTGGGCTACGAGCGCCCCCGCGTTGTCTCCGAAACGAAATAGCACCTCGGCTTCGCCCTGCCAGGAATCGGCCTGGCCGAGCTTGGAGCCGAGGTCGATGTAGAGCTGGCGCGCCTCGTGAAAGGCCTCGAGCGCCCCTGCATTGTCTCCGAGGCGAAACTGTAGTCGGGCTTCGCCTTCCCAGGCGTTGGCCTGGCCGAGCTTGTAGCCGATCTCAACCGAGAGCTGGCGGGCCGTGCGATAGGCCTCCCGCGCCCCCGCGTTGTCTCCAAGATGGAAGAGGACCTGGGCTTCATCCTGCCAGGTACGAACCTGGCCGATCTTGGAACCGAGGTCGAGGTAGAGCTGGCGCGCCCTGCGCTGGCCCTCCAACGCCCCTGCAGTATCTCCGATGCGAAACCGCAGCGTCGCTTCGCCTTGCCAGGCGTTAGCCTGACCGAGTTTCTCGCCGCTCTCGATGGAGAGCTGGCGCGCCATGCGATAAGCCTCGAGAGCCTTCGCATTGTCCCCGACATGGATCAGGACCTCGGCTTCGCCGTGCCAGGCATTGGCCTGACCGATCTTGGCACCGAGGGCAACGTGGAGTTGGCGCGCCTTGCGATAGGCCGCGAGTGCCCCTGCATTGTCCCCGAGATAAAACAGCACTTGGCCTTCACCAAACCAAGTAGTGGCCTCGCCGTTCTTGTCGCCGATGCCGATGAAGAGCTGGCGCGCCTTACGATGCCCTGCCAGTGCCGCCGCAGTGTCTCCAAGGCGAAACAGCACCACGCCTTCACCCAACCAAGTGCTGGCCTCGCCTTGCTTGTCGCCGACGTCGATAAATAGCTGGCGCGCCTTGCGGTGCGCCGCCAGCGCCCCCTCTTTGTCCTCCAGACGAACGAGGATCTTGGCGGTGCTATTCATTACGAGCGCCACGCCCCGGGCATCAGCCCTCGTGACTGGCAGCTCCTGCCATCTCCGGGCTGCGACCACCACACGGGGTGGCGGTAGGCGCAGCTGCAAGATATTCAAACTGAATCCTGCAGCCAGGAAGAGCACGTCGCGCCGGCCAGCCCGCTCGGCCAGTTCCAGCCATGCTTCTGCTGTGAGCGCCGCCATGCTCGCATCGCGTACCTGCTCGGCCTGCACCCTGACGCTGGGAACCCACAGATCTACCTCGGTGAGCGGTCGCTGTGCTGCCTGCCAAATCCGCTCCCGTCCGGCCGGCAGTGTCTGTGCAAGCGCTGAGATCAGTGCCTGTGCAGCCCCAACTTGATCCTTACTGGCGGCCTTCAGCACGTCTTCAGCCTTCTTGCCCGACAGCGGCACACGGGGTGGCGGCAACTGGTCCCAGCGTTCAGGAATGGCCGCCAGCCGCGCCAGCAGCCGCTCGAACGCCTTGGCACGCAGCTCATCGCCCGCCCGCGTTCCATCCGTCGTCGCCGGCGCCGCCTGCCCCTGCGCCGTCCCCGCCATGACCAGCACCAACATCACCCCCGCCGCCCACCTCATCGCTGCACCGCCTCGGCCGGCGCCGTCGCCACGAACGCCAACCCCCGCCCATCGCCCCGCCACGCCGGCAAGAGCGCATCCCCCGGCCCCACCGCCACCTCGCGCACGAGCTCTCCCTCATCATCCACCAGCACCAGCTCCCAGCCGCTCTTGCCCGCCGCATCCTCGAACGCCAGCGCCGTCCGACCGTCCGCCGCCCGCAGCGCCGCGCGATACAGCCGCTCGTCGAAGCCGAGCTCCGTCACGCTGCCCGCGCGCAGGTCCGCCCACCACAACCTGGCCAGGCCCTCGACCCGGCTGTACCCGAGGATCCCGCCGCGCCTCGCGTCCACCGCGAGGAGCTGGTGCACCGGATACGGCAGCGGGATCGCCGCCACCACCGCCGGCTTCCCCCCCTTCGCCGCCGTCCCCCACACCACGAGCGACACCCCTGCGCCCCCTGGTTCGCCCTCCGCCTCACGCACGTACGCCACCCGCCCATCGCCGAGCGCCAGCGGCGCCGCCAGCGTGATGCCCGCCGCCGCCGACACCAGCAGCTCACGCCGCCTGCTCCCGAGATCCAGCCGCCACAGCCCTGGCCCGAGCGTGCCCTTGCCCTCGCGCTCACCGAGCGCCCGCACCGTCACCAGCAGCGCCTCTCGCCCCTCCGCCCCGTCCCACGCCACCCCGGTCGCGCCGCGCGTGCCGACCACCGTCTCCACCACCAGGTCCGCGCCGCGCGGCACCAGACGCCGCACCTCGAGCGGCGCGCTCGGCCGGTTGTCGTGGCTGCCGAGGTTGGATGGCATCAGCACCGGGCCCATCTCCGGCTTGCAGTGGCTCAGGCCCACGAGGCCCAGGAGCGCCCTCCACACCGTGCAGCGCTCGGCATCGCTCAGCAGTCCGAACAGCGCTTGGCGATACGCGGTCTTGCCATCGGCCGTCGCCGAGACGCGCAACCACAGCGGCTTGCCCGCGGGCAGCCCATCGAACGGCACCTCCAGCGTGCGCGTGGTCTCGTCGCGCTGCAGCTCGACCTTCCACACCGGGCGCGCGGCCGTACAGCCGCGACCGTCGGGCAGCTCGGGCTCGCGCAGGTCATTGTCGCAGTCGCGCAGCACCTGCAGATACACGGTCTGGCCGGCGAGGCCGGTGAGGGTGACCTTCATCTTCTGCGTCACCGACTGGATGGCGTTGGGCTCGATGATGACGGACGGCACCCGGGGCGCAGGATCGGCGTGGGGCGTGCCCGGGCCGACCAGACCGAGCCCCATGCCGAGAACCAACACCGCTCCCCTGCGCCTCCTCTTCGTCCGGTTCCAGATCCAGTCACGGCCCATGGTTCCCCTCCTCGTTATTGGATTGGATGGATTGGCGGTGGATTTGCGGCGACCTGCCGATCACTCCCCGCCGCGGTTGAGCAGCGGCTCGAGCCCGCTCGATTCGATGCAGCGCCGCTCGGACGGCCATCCATCCGGCGGCGTGACCCTCCGTACCGCAGGCCCGGCGGGGCAGCCGTGCCCGAGCAGCACCACCACCTCTTCCACCGCCCCGGCCGACACGTCGAACACGGCACAATCGGGCAGGGACAGGAGCGGCTCGAGCACAGGCTGGCACGTGCCATAGACGCGCGGGTAGTGAATGCCCCAGTGCACGAGGGCATAGGCCTTGCCCGCCTGCCGGCCGAGGCCAAAGCACATCGCGCCGTAGCCGAGCGCCAAGGCGCCGAGCAGCCCCAGGGCCCAGCTCCTTGATGCCGGCGACCGTCCCGATGTCCCAGCGCCGCGCGAGCGCCGCAGCTCGACGAGCGTGAGACCAAGGCCCAGACCGAGCGCCAGCAGGCTCCAGCCCCAGGCGCCGGCGAGCGCGATGCGGCGGCCCGTATTGGCTGGATTCGTATGGTTGTAGAGCCAGCTATAGACCTCGAACTGCTGCTGCACGCCCTGCCGCGAATCGATCGGGGGCACGTCCATCGCCGGGGGATCCGCCGTAGCCCCCGCGCTCCAGGGCCGGACCACCACGTGGTGGAGGCTCACGGCCTGGACGTAGGCGACCGTGCCCATGAGGCACAGCGGCAAGAGACCCACCAGGAGCACGCGGCGCACGAGAGGCCCGCGTACGCCAAGCCACCGCCACCTCGCGAGCCCCCCCGCACACATCATGACCAGCACGCCGAGCGGTGCGACCCAGCGCTCTTCATGAAGGCCGAGGAGGGGCCCGCGCAGCATCCAGTCGAGCAGCTTGACCAACGCATCGAGGCCGGTGCCCCACAGGGCCCCCTCCCCGTAATGCAGCTCCACGCCGTCGAGACCGAGGAGCAGCATACGCGCGGTATGCGATGCGCCGCCGAGCCAGCGCACGAGGGCCAATCCGACGATCATGACCCCGAGCACCTGCCAGAGGTGACGGCCCGCCCAGCGGGCCCGCGGCGAGTCTGGCCGCCAAGACGGACGGGTGGGGTCCCCGGCGGGATGGGGTTCGGAGGCCTCGTCCCCAGCAGGGGCCCCCGAGGCGGTGAGGGTGTGATGGATCCGGCGCGCCACCTCCTTGAGGTACCTGTCGCTGGCGGCATCGCCGATCCCGGTGAGCGGCGCGTCGGGCGGATTGACCGGCCGATACCTGGCCAGCTCGCTCTTTTCGAAGAAGCAGTGACCAACCAGGACGGGCAGGACGAGGAGGGCACCGTCATCGCTGCCGGCGCGGGCGAGGAGCTGCGGCAGCGTGCGCTCGAGGACGTCTTCCGAGGCGAAGAAGTCCGCGCTCACGAGGAGCACGGCGATCTTGGCGGTGGCGAGCGCCTATGCGCTCTCCTCCTGCCAAGGGGCCCCCCCGGTGGCGCGGGTGTCATCCCAGAGCTCGACGAGTCGCTGCTCCTCGAGGGGACGCAGGTGGACTTTGAGGCGTTCGAGCCACTTGAGGTCGGCGGGGGCGTAGCCGATGAAGACCCGGGGGCATTCTGACCGTGCGGGTGATGGGCTGCGCTCCACCATGGTCCAGGATGGTCGTCTGTGCCCCCGCTGCCGTCAATTCGCCGATGCGGATCGCGTTGAGCAGCTATCGCAAGCAGGGCCGGGCCTGACGGAGGCCCTGGCCCTGGTGCGGTTCAAGGTGCCTCGAAGACCTCAGGGAGGGAGGAAGCCGTCGTCGCACGGGCGATCCATCGTTCGAGGAGCGCGGGGTCGGTGCAGCTCAGGATGCGCTCGCGCGTCGAGGCCTCCATCGCCGGCCCACGAGCCTACAGCACGACGAGGAGCGCCTTGGCCTCCCCCTCGGCCAACCCCTCGGCCCGCCTCGCGGCCAGATAGGTCTTCGCAAAATCACTCTGATATTCGTACTTGCCAGTCTGCATCAGCTCCTGCTCCAGGGCGCGTCGCGTCACGTCGTTGAGTGAGCGCAGCACCACCTCGTAGTAAAAACCCTTGCGCTCCGGGTCGAGGGTGAGGATGGCGTCCAGCGTCGGCACCAGGACCTCCATGCCGGACGGATCGTTGCCGTGCGTCAGGGACGACAGGAAGTCAGCGACACGGCGGCGCCGCCCGCACCTCGGCGCCCTTGAGCTCCACCAGGATCCCGTCATCCCCCACGCCCACCGACAAGCGCAGGAGCGCCAGGGAGCGACCGTCGGCCGAAAAACTCGTCTCCAGCGAGTAGACATCGCCGCCCACCTCCGGCGCCGGCTGCCACTCCCCGAGCGGCACGCGCTCCCGCGGCCCGATCAGACTCGCGCGCGCCGGCCCCGAGCCCCTGCTGTCTTCGAGCAGCACGCGGCAGCCCCCCGGCGCCCCTTCCACGGGCGTCGTATCGCGCCGTCCCGCGCCCAGCTCCTCCGGTGGCACCTCCCGAGGCTCGGCCCCCGGCCGATCGACACGCCAACAACGCTCCGGCGTCCCCGCGTTCACCGCCGCGGCGCTCGGCGCACGCCCCCCGCAGGCGATGAGCGCCCCGTCGGCCGCCCACGCCACCCAGCCGAGGCGCGGCCCCCGCCGCCCACCCGCCAGGAGCGCCGCCCGATCCGGCATCTGCTCGACACTCACCGTCCGCCCCGCCCGCACCGATCGCGGCGCACAACCCACCCCGCCCACCGAGCCCCAGACGATGGCCCCCAGGACCCACGTCCGCAGGCCAGGTGTCACGGAAACTCCCTCCAGGAGCCGTGCCATGAGTCGTCGGTCAGCCGAGGTCACGCGCGATCACGCCCTGCAACACCCCTTTCGGGTCCTGGTCCACGATGGTCCCGTGGGAGGGGACGAGGCGCCGAAGGCCCGGTAGCATGGCCAGGGCTTCGAGGTCGCGCGCCAGCGCCCGCTTGTCCCGGACGAACGCCAGACGGAACATCGGCGGGCACTTGGGCGCCCCGGAGAAGCGCAGGAAGTCATTGATGAACCCCGACCCCTTGGGCATGTTCATGAAGGCATCGCCGAACACGACGCTCGTGCCGCCCGGGCCCGTCACCACGAGCGCCACCTCGCCCTGCTTGGTGCCGCCGAGCGGCGCAAGGCGGACCGCTCCGTCGGCCGGCAGGTCCTCGAGGTGGCCATCCACCGGCACGAGCGCCTGCACCTTGGCGTCGGCCGCGGCGTCGCAAAGGAGCTTCACCCCGAGCCGCTCGCGGAACGCGTGCGCATCCATCTTGTGATACGCGTTCGGCAGGATCAGCCACCCCGGCTTCCCCCATCGATCGATCTCCCCGAGCGCGTCGTCGGTGAGCGGCACGGCGTTGAAGAAGATCAGCGTCCCGTCCTCGCGCCGCACCATCACCATGCGCCGCCGGAGCGCCGGCATGCCGGGCACCTCGCCGTCCACGGCCCAGAGATTGTCGTCGAGCTTCTCTATGGGACCGTGCGGCGTGACGATCCAGGGGCGGGGGGGCTTGGCCATGGGCGCCATCCTACCCGACCCGATGTGTCCTCGCTGAGGGCCCGACATGAGGGAGTGCGGATGGAGTGCCCGGAAGGAGGCGCAGGTCCCGCTATGATGCGACCCAGGCTCGTCCCACCGAGGAGATGAGGATGCGTGTAACGCTCAGTGTAGCCGTAGTGATCATCGCCTGTTGGGCCGTGGAGGTGCGTGCCGAGGAGGTGCCCGCCGATGCGCCCCTCGCGCAGGCGCAGAAGGACCTCAACGAGGCGGCAAGGCTCGACAAGGAGGCCAAGTACGCCGAAGCCGTCACGTTCGCCGAGCAGGCGCGGCGGCTCCGGGAGAAGGCCCGCGGACCGAACCATCCCGAGGTGGCCGAATGTCTCCAGGTGCTTGGCGATCTTCATCGGACGCAGGGGCATTACCAGCAAGGTGAATCCCTCCTCCAGCGGGCGCTGGAGATCCGGGAGACGACCCTGGGAAAGGGTGATCTTACCGTCGCCCAAACGCTCAACAGCCTGGGCACCCTTTACTTCGAACAGGCCCTCTTCGATCGAGCCGAGCCCCTGTATCAGCGCGCGCTCCGGATCCGCCAGGCGGTTCTCGGAAAGGACCATCTCGACGTCGCCCAATCGCTCAATAGCCTCGCCAACCTCCATAGAGACAAGGGTTTCTATGATCGAGCCGAGCCCCTGTATCAGCGTGCGCTCCAGATCCGGGAAGCGGCCCTTGGCAAGAGTCACCCCGACGTCGCCAAGTCACTGCACAACCTCGCCAACCTGTACAGCGACGAGGGTCTATACACCCTCGCCGAGCCGCTCTTCCAGCGTGCGCTCCAGATCTGGGAGGCGACCGTCGGAGCGAATCATCCCTATCTCGCCAACTCGCTCAGCAGCCTCGCCCTCCTCTACGACCGCCAGGGTCTCCACGACCGCACCGAGCCGCTCCATCTGCGCGCGCTCCGGATCTATGAGTCGGCCCTGGGCAAGAACCACCTCCGTGTCTCTCAAGAGCTGACCAACCTCGCCAACCTCTACTACGAGCAGGGCGCCTACGACCGAGCCGAGCCCCTGTATCAGCGCGCGATCCAGGTGGCGGAGATGGCGGTTGGGAAGGATCATCCTGCCGTCGCCCAGGCGCTCAACAACCTGGCCAACACGTACATCGACCAGGGCTTCTACGGCCGGTCCGATCCCCTGTATCGGCGAGCGCTCGAGATCTATGAAGCGGCCCAGGGAAAGAATCATGGTGAGATCGCCCTGGTGCTCGCCAACTGGGCCATACGCTACCAGTTCGAGGGTTTCTATGACCAAGCCGAGCCCTTGCTAGAGCGCGCGCTGCGAATCCGGGAGATGGATCTCGGACCTCATCATCCCACGGTCGCCAGAGCGCTCGGCCAGCTGGCGGCCCTCTACATCGACCGGGGCTTCTACGACCGAGCAGCACCGCTGCTCGAGCGTGCGCTGCAGATCCAGGAGGTGGCCCTGGGGAAGAATCACCCCTTCGTCGCGGAAACCTTGAGGAACATAGCCCAGACACACCTCGCCCAGGGGCGGCCGACGGTGGCCTTGCCGCTCCTCGAGCGTTCTTTCGCCGTCTCCGAGAGGCGCCTGCGGGGGGAAGCCATCGCCCTCTCCGAGCCGCGCCTGGCCGGCCTCCTCAACCTGCTCCAGGCCGAGTACAAGACCCATTACAACCTCCTGCGCGAGCATCTCTCCGATCCCGCCGTCCGACGCGTGGCCCTGACCACCGCCCTCCTCCGCAAGGCACGCTCCGCCACCGAGATCGCCGACACGTCGCGCGCCATCTATCGCCACCTGGGCCCAGACGATCGCGAGAGCTACCAGCGCCTGCGCGCCTTTCGCACCCAGTACTCCTCGCTGTCCCTGGCCGGCCCCGACAAGCTCTCTCCTGCCGCGTTCCAGGCCCGGCTGCAGGGACTCGCGGCCCAGGCCGATGCCCTGGAGGCGGCGCTGGCCGAACACTCGGCCCGGCTCCGTGCCCAGCAGCAGCTGCTGCCCAATCCCAATGATGTCATCGCCCGCGTGGTCGCGGCCCTCCCTCTCGAAGCTGCTCTCGTGGAGTTCATCTCCTACTCGGCAAGCCCTGTCGTACATCCGCCCAACACCCCTCCCGCCCAAGTTCCGAGCACGCCCTCTTACCTCGCCCTCATCCTGCTGCCCTCGGGTGACCTTCATGCGGCCGACCTCGGTCCCGCAGAGGCCATCGACGATGCAGTCCAGCGCCTGCGCATCGGCCTGTCGAGCCCCGACGCCGACTATCTCCGTGCCGCCCAGGAGCTCCATCGCCGTGTCATCCAGCCCCTCATCTCCCTCCTCGGCACCCAGCGCCGGCTCTTCATCGCTCCGGACAGCCAGCTCCACCTGGTCCCCTTCGCCGCGCTCCATGACGGCACCCACTACCTCGCCGACACCTTCGACATCTCCTACCTCACCTCGGGCAAGGACCTCCTGCGCCGCCCCGAGCCCGCGACCCCCTCGCGCTCGGTCGTCGTCTTCGCCAACCCCGACTTCGGCACCATCGCATCCATTCCCCCTGCGCAACGAGGGGACGGCACCGATCCGCCCGCCACCAGCACCCTGGAGCGCTCCCCCTCGCTCGACCGTTTCTTCGGCGATACGAGCGCCGGGCTGGCAGACCAGCGCTGGGACCCACTGCCCGGGACGGGCAAGGAGGCCGAAGTCATCCACCGACTCCTGCCCGAAGCGCGGCTCTTCCTCGGCCCGGCCGCCACCAAGCAGTCCCTGCTCGCGCTCACCACCCCCCGCATCCTGCACGTCGCCACGCATGGCTTCTTCATCGGCGCCGACACGGCGCCGCCCGGGACCCGCGGCAAGGTCAGCATGGGGACGCCGGACAATGGCGGCGCGGCCCTCCTACCCCAGGACCCCCTGCTGCGCGCTGGTCTCGTGCTGTCTCCAGCCTCGGCAGAAGGCCCCCCCGCCAGCGACACGGCCCTCAGCCGCGCCCAGAACACGCTCGTGACCGCGCTCGAACTGGCTGGCATGGACCTGTGGGGCACCGAGCTCGTGGTCCTGTCGGCGTGCGACACCGGGCGCGGTGAGATCCGGCGCGGACAGGGCGTCTATGGCCTCCGGCGCGCGCTCACCGTGGCCGGCGCTGAGACACTGGTGACCAGCCTGTGGAGGGTCAAAGACGCCACGACGCACGAGCTGATGAAGACCTTCTACGAACGGCTCAAGGCCGGGCGCGGCCGGGCCGATGCCCTCGGCGAAGCCATGCGCCAGATGCGCGCGCGCCATCCGCACCCCTACTACTGGGCGCCCTTCATCCTCGTGGGCAGCGACGCCCCCCTGCGCGGCTTCCAAGCCGCCCGGCACACCCCGTGATCCGAGCCCATCGCGGCTCATCCGACTGGCTATACTCGACGCGCTCATGCGTCCCTCGCTCACCATGAAGACGGCCTCCCTCCGCAGACTCACCCTCCTCCTCCTCACCGCCTCCAGCTGCACCCCCGTCACCCCACCCGCTGGCAGCGATGGCGGCGCCCGCGATGGCGCCCCCACCTCCGCCGCCCCGATGCTCGAGGTGATCGTCAACGGCGTGCACTACGGCCCCTCGCCCGCCACCGCCTCCTCGGGAGCGCGCCTCGTCAACACGCACGATCCCCAGACCGGACAGGTGACCAGCTCCGCCTTCAGCCTCACCGCATCCTCAGCCGAGGCCGGCACGAGCTGCGGCGTCAGCGCACAGCGCTCGGGCCTGGGCGTCATGCCCCTCGGCCAAGGCACCTACTCGTTCGCCGTCCAGTCCGTCCGACCCAACCTCAACACCGTGTCGCCCATCGATGGCGAAGGCGAGAGCGCCACCGTCCCCCAAGGCAGCTGGCGCTGCACCGACGCCGGCTGCAACGGCAGCTCGCTCGCCATCACCCGCATGGACCCGAGCGAGGTCGAGGGCTACATCACCGGCACCTGGCCCGCCGCGAGCAGCAGCGCCCTGGCCCAGGTCGTGTGCTCGTTCCGTGTGCCGCTCACCACCTACGTGCCGTGACCGCGCGGGGGCATCGACCCACCGGAGCCCACGGGGCCCCCTGCGTGGCCCTGCAGACCCTATATAAAGGAACATGAGACCCACCTCCTGCCCGCCCCTCCGCCCACTCGCCGGCCGTATCCCCCCGGGAAAGTGCTAGACTGCGCGCGTGTTTGCGCTTCTCCGCAAGGCTCGCATCCCGCTCGCCGCGCTGCTCGCGCTGGTCGCGGTGGTGCTCGCCCTCACCCCCCTCGTAGGCGAGCAGGTGGTGCGGCGCCGCATCCTTCCCGAGCTGACGGAACGGCTCGGCCGCAAGGTCGGCGTCCAACGGATCCGCATCCGCTGGGGCCGCGTGGTGCTGGAGGACCTCGTGGTGGCCGGTCCCGCCGGCGAACCCGTCCCGCCAACCACCCCGGCCACCCCGGCCGCTACCCCCCCTGACACCCCCGCGCTCTCGGCCGCCGCCACCCCACCCCTCCACATCCCCCGGCTGACCATCGAGTTCGCCGTGGCCCCCCTCCTCCTCGGTCGCGTCTCCCTCACCACCGTCACGGTCGAGCGCCCCCGTATCACCCTCATCCGCGGCGCCTCGGGCGAAGACAACATCTCCTCCCTGCTCGACCAGCTGCGCCGCCGCAAGGCGCCGCCCAGCGCCCCGGCCCGCACGGGCGAAGGCCGCCTCGGCCTGCCCGAGGTCGTCCGCATCGAGGCCGGCCAGATCGAGCTCCAGGACGAAGAGCTCGGCGACGCCGAGGTCGAGCGCCTGGACGCGCGCATCGAGCGCGCCGGCCCGGGCCACGCCGAGCTCAGCCACGCCACCCTCGAGCTCGGCGCCGGCCCCTCCGGCGAGGCCGAGCGCATCACCGTGGACTTCCGCCACCAGCACGGCCACCTCGACGGCCTGCCCGCCATCGTCGTCAGCGGCGGCGCGCTCGCCTTCTGGAAAGGCTTCTCGCTCACCGGCATCGGCGGCGGCATCACCCCCGACCCCGCGGACGCCACCCGCGTCCAGGTCGACCTGCGCGGCGGTTACGGCGGCGTGGACCGCGTCCTGTGGGACGCCCGCGGCTGGATCCAGCCCGCCGCCCGCGAAGCCGACGTCCAGCTGCGCGCCGCTCGCTTCGACCTCGGCCAGCTCAAGCCCATCCTCACCGGCACCCCGGTCATCGATCCCGAGCAAGCCCAGGTCGGTGCCAGCGTCCGGCTGCACTACCACCGCGTCCCGGCCGAAGCCCAGCCCGCCGGCGACGGCCACACCGCCCCCGCGGCCCCCACCGCCCCCGCGGCCCCGACGGCCCTCACCGCCTCCGCGGCCCCGACGGCCCCAGCGGCCCCAGCGGCCCCAGCGGCCTCCCCGGCCACGGTCGACGCCCTCGACTTCGACGGCCGCTTCGGCCTGGCCGGCCTGTCCGTCTTCCACCCCATGCTCGGCACCCGTCCCGTGCGGGACCTCGGCTTCATGGCCACCGCCAGCGGCACCCTCCAGCCCAAGCAGCGCATCCTGCGCATCAAGAACGCGCACGTCGACTACCGCGGCGTCAGCGCCGACCTCAGCCTCTACGCCGAGAAACTCGGCCGCCGTCCTGCCTTCGACGCCTGGCTCACCATCCCGCCCGTCCCCTGCCAGACCGCGCTCCAGGCCCTGCCCGAGGAGCTCACCCCCACCCTGCAGGGCTTCCGCATGTCCGGCCAGTTCAAGACCCAGCTCCACGTCGCCATCGACCTCTCGGACCTCGACCAGGGCATCGCCCTCGACGGCAGCGTGGGCATCAACGGCTGCACCGTGCAGCAGGCGCCCGAGGCCATGTTGGCCGAGCGCTTGGAGCAGCCCTTCGATCACGCCGTCGAGCTGTCGCCGGGCGAGTGGCTCACCTTCATCGTCGGCCCCGACAACCCGGACTGGGTGCCCTACCCCGAGATCTCGCCCCACGTGGTCAACTCCATCATGACCACCGAAGACTCCACGTTCATGCGCCACCACGGCTTCATCGTCTCGGAGTTCCGCTCGGCGCTGAAGGCCAACCTCGAGCGCGGCTACTTCCGGCTGGGCGCCTCGTCCATCACCATGCAGATGGTCAAGAACGTGCTCCTCACGCGCGAGAAGACCCTGTCGCGCAAGCTCCAGGAGATGTTCCTCACCTGGTACGTGGAGAGGAGCCTCACAAAGGAGCGGATCCTCGAGATCTACTTCAACGTGGTCGAGTTCGGCCCCGGCATCTACGGCATCGGCCGCGCCGCGCGGCACTATTTTGGAAAGCCGGCGCACGACCTCACGCCGCGCGAGTCGGCGTGGTTCTCGTCCATCATGCCCAACCCGAAGAAGCGCTACGTGCACTACTGCCACGGCGCCCCCGACCCCAAGTGGGAGCTGTACCTCAACCGCATCTTGAAGCGCATGCACGAGCGCGGCCGGCTGACCGACGCCGAGTACGAGCAGGCCCTCGGCGAGCACCTCGTGTTCGACCGGGCCGAAGCCATGCCCGAGCGGCAGTGCCTGGAGCTCATCAAGCGTCTGACCACACCGCCGCCGGGGAGTCAGGTGCAAGCCACCGCCACCCCGTCTCCCTCCGAAGACAACACCGAGTAACCGGACCGCGCGGCGCTGAAGGCGCTCGCCTCCGGAGCCACCAAGCCGTGATCGAACGCGCAGGGGCACGTCGCCGCCCTGCGAGTCGATGCTCCGAAGCTGCGGGAAGGCGCTCTCGCCATACGAGAGGGTGCTCCCGCTGTGCGAGAGGGCGCTCCCGCCGTGCGAGAGGGCGCCCCCTTAGTCCCGGGAGGCGCTTTCAAAACTCCCGGGAGGCGCTTTCAAACCCCCGGGAGGCCCGGGAGGCGCTTTCAAACCCCCGGGAGGCGCTTTCAAACTCCCGGGAAGCGCTTTCAAACCCCCGGAAGATATCCTCAAACTACCGGGAACCATCGACAAACCCCCGGGACGCATTCCCAGATTCCCGGGAGGCATTTTCAAACTCCCGGGAGACATCTCCAGAACTCCGGGACCCTCCCCCAAACCCCCGGGAGGCCTTCTCAAACCCCCGGGAGGTCCCACTACACGGCGAGACCTATCGCCGCCGTGCGGAGCCCCCTCCTCCCCATGTACAGGGCCATCTCCCGCGGCGCAGGACCCGCGAACCCGTGTGCGTTCTCATACAGATGGCGCTACTGTTCCCGTTGGCGCCTCACGGCACGGCAGACTCGCCGGGCACGACCCGGCGAGAGGGGATCCCAGAGCCCTCCAGAGCCCCCAGGCTCCTGCAGATCCCCGACAAGGAGACGGCATGAAGGCACAGCCAGAGCACACCTCGCCCGCGGCATCGCCCGCCACCGAGCCGCGAGACGGTCGCGCGCGCGATCCGGCGCTCGACCAGGAGTACCTGCGCCTGTCACGCACCTCGCGCATGACGGGCTGGTACAACCTCGACCAGCTGCCGCGCACCGCCGTGGACGTGGCGCTGTCGTCCCTCGTCGGGGGGCGCTCGGACTACCGTCTCGTCGAGGCGCTCGCGCGGGACGTCTCCATCATCGACGACTTCGCCGACCGCGAGGAGCTGTGGTTCGACTACGCGGCCGACACCGGCGACGGCTGGAACTCCACCTACGCCATCGCCGCCCTGCTCGGCCGATCCTCACTCGACCTGCAGGCCCCGGAGGGCCCACAGCGCGAGACCAGCCGCACCCCCGACCGGACGCCGCGCGGCGAGTTCCTCGTGCTCGGCGGCGACGAGGTG
Source organism: Polyangia bacterium (assembly GCA_036263495.1). Taxonomy (GTDB): domain Bacteria; phylum Myxococcota_A; class Polyangia; order Palsa-1104; family SHYY01; genus DATAGU01. The sequence goes on from DATAGU010000339.1 coordinate 36,509, forward strand.
TACCCCACGCCCTCGAGCCAGCGCTACCGCGACCGGCTCGTCCGGCCCTTCGAGTGCGCGCTCGATGGCACCGAGCCGCCCCACCCGATGATGCTCGCCATCCCGGGCAACCACGACTGGTACGATGGCCTCCAGGCCTTCAACCGCCTGTTCTGTCAGAGGCGCTGGATCGGCGGCTGGCGCACGCGCCAGGAGCGCAGCTACTTCGCGCTCCTCCTGCCGCACCGCTGGTGGCTCCTCGGGGTCGACATCCAGCTCGAGTCCGACATCGACGGGCCGCAGAAGGAATACTTCCTCGGGCTCCTCGACCACCAGGAGCGCGGCGCCCCGGACCCGCGCAAGATCCAGCCCGGCGACCGGGTGATCCTGTGCACCGCCGAGCCCGCCTGGGTGCTCGACAAGATCTACCCGACCGGCGAGAAGGTGGAGCGTGCCATCGACTTCCTCGAGGACAAGCTCACCCAGCACGGGGCCCGCGTGGCGGTGACGCTGGCCGGCGACCAGCACCATTACCGCCGCCACGAGCACCGCGACGCCGTGACCGGCCTCACGCGCCACAAGATCATCGCCGGCGGGGGCGGGGCGTTCCTCCACCCCACCTCGGGCCCGGACGTGAGCGAGCTCGAGATCGGGGCCGACAAGGAGACCTTCCACCTCAAGAAGGACTACCCCGAGCCCGCGGTGTGCCGGCGGCTCGCGCTCCGCAACTTCGCCTTCCCGGTGCTCAACTGGCAGTTCGGCGGCGTGTTCGCGGCGATCTACATGCTCCTGTCCTGGCTCATGCCCCGGCCGCGGCCCGACGCGGCGCTCTCCCAGGCGCTCGTCGACGCGCTCGCCACCTCGTTCTTGCACCCCGCGGTGCTCGCGGTCGGGCTGTTCGTGGTGCTCGGCTTCGTGCTGTTCACCGACATGCCGAACCAACCGTGGCATCGCAGGATCGCGGGCGGGGCGCACGCGGTGGCGCACCTCGTCGCGGCGCTGGTCCTGACCTGGGTCGTCAACCGCTGGGTGGGCCTGCCCCTGGACCGCGTGGCGGCGACGCGGGTCGGCATCCCGGCGGAAGAGGCGATCCGGATGCTGGCCTCGGACGGCTCGGCGCTGCCCGGGGACATGACCATGCGCCTCCTCTTCTGGATGTTCGTCGAGCGCCTGGCCACGTCGCTCGCGACCCTCCTCCTGGCCGGCGTGGTCGGCTCGTTCATCCTGGGCCTGTACCTGTGGGTCTCGCTGACCCTGTTCGGCCGCCACGTCAACGAGAGCTTCTCGTCGCTGCGCATCCAGGACTACAAGAACTTCCTGCGCCTGCACATCGACCGCGCGGGGCGCCTGACGATCTTCGCCGTGGGGCTCGAGCGGGTGCCGCGGCGCTGGAGGGTAGACCCGTCCTCGGGTCAGAGTGAGCGCCTCGTGCCCGAGGACACGCCGCTCAGCCCGCACCTCATCGAGAAGATCGACGTCGCCTGAGCGGCGCACCCTCCCCCGGCCCATCCGCGGGCTGTTCACTTCCTCGGCGGAACATCTCGCCGATATTCCTTGGGAAACAGGCGCCGCCCGACATAATCTCGGCGCCTGACGGGCCTGCCGCGTCGCCTCCGGGCCGGGGCTCACGCGCTTCGCCGCACGCTGCTGGAGAGAGGATGCCGCTCGCTTCTACATGGGCCCCGGGCACGATCGTGGCCGGCCGTTTCGAGATCCAGGAACTCGCCGGTCGCGGGGGCACGAGTGAGGTCTTTCGCGCCCGCGACCGCGAGAGCGACACCCAGATCGCGCTCAAGCTCCTCTCCCTGTCGGGACCCGACAAGATGAGCCTCGAGCGCTTCCTGCGCGAGGCCCAGCTCCTCGCCGAGCTGCGTCACCCGAACGTCGTCCGGTACGTGGCGCACGGGCAGCCGATGGATGGGCAGGCCTTCCTGGCCATGGAGTGGCTCGCGGGGGAGGACCTCGGGCAGCGGCTGCGCCGCGGCCGGCTCGGGGCGGCGGAGAGCCTGCGGCTCGCGCGCAAGGTGGCCGAGGTGCTGGTCATGCTGCACGGCCGCGGCATCCTTCACCGCGACCTCAAGCCGAGCAACCTGTTCCTGCGCGGCGGTCACGTCGAGCAGGTGGTACTGCTCGACTTCGGCATCGCGCGCCGGCCGCCGGGCCTCGGGCCGCGGACCCGCACGGGGCAGGTGGTGGGCACGCTGCAGTACCTCTCGCCCGAGCAGGCGCGCAGCGAGCGGCGCCTCGGGCCGGCCACGGACATCTACTCGCTCGGCTGCGTGCTGTTCGAGTGCCTGACGGGGGAGCCGCCGTTTCACGGGGACCACCCGGGCGTGGTGCTGGCCCGCATCCTATGCGAGGAGGCGCCCCTCCTCGGGCAGCTGCGGCCGGGGCTGCCGGCGGTGTTCGAGAGCCTGCTCGTGCGCATGCTCGCCAAGCGGCCGGGGGATCGTCCGGCCGGGGCCCAGGAGGTCCTCGATGCGCTGGCCCAGCTCGAGCGCGCCGAGGCGCTGCCCGAGGAGACCGCGCCGGCCCGCGGCCCGGCGCTGACGGGGGGGGAGCAGCGGCTGGTGAGCGTGATCCTGGCCGCGCCGCCGGAGGGGGACGACGCCGAGCCGGACCCGGCGCTCCCGGAGGAC
>DATAGU010000340.1:0-29839 GCA_036263495.1 Polyangia bacterium
TCCTCGTCCGTGAGGTACCAGCTCGACCAATCCACGGGCAGGTTGACCGTCTCGGGCCGAAGCCCCCGCTGGGCCAGCTCCTGCGGCTGCCACACGTGCGAGCCTGGCGACTCGGGAGGTGACTGGCGGATCTCCATGAGGGGAAAGTGTATCACCTGCCGGGGCAAAACGTAGCTGCCTCGTGCCGCGACCGGCAACGGCGCCGCCGGGAGGCGCGCGGCGGAGGACGTGGTCTTCAGGACGGTAGATACGCCCGGTCAGCCGGTCTCGCCGACGGCGAGCGCGCCGCGCGCCCGCGCCAGATCCGGCACGGCGCCGAGCGAGGCGAGCAGCGTGCAAGCCCACTGCAGGTGCGAGGTCCGGTCCGTGCCGCCCCGCCGCTGTCCGAGCTCGAGATGGATGCGCGCCTCCTCGTAGCGCATGCCCATGCGCTGCGCCGCCTCGATGCCCTTCTCCCAGATCCGATAGGCCCGCGACTCGGCCCCCGAGAGCCAGGCCTTGAGCCCGTCCCACAGCCGCGCGCTCGGCTCACAGAAGGGATACCTGCGCGCGAACTGATCGAGGACGGCGCAGGCCGTCTTCGCCTGCGCCTCGAACGCCCGGCGTACGGCCGGGGGCGCATCGGCATGGCGCTCCCACAAGGCGAGGCACACCTCGGCGAGCGCCGACACTGCCGGCTGCAAGTAGTAGATGGCCGGCGGATGCGCGGTCACGTGCTGGAGCCCCTCCTCCGCCAGCTCGCGCGCCCGCGCCACCTCGCCCGCCTCGAGCTGCGCCAGCGCCAGGAGCGCGACGGCGAAGGTGTGCTCCGAGGGGGCCGCGTGCGCCGCGAACTCGGGCATCTGCCGGCCGAGCAGCTCGGCGGCCTCGGAGGCACGGCCGAGCCGCGTGAGGCACAGGGCATGACCGAGGGCCGCCCAGCGCTGCGTCTGGGGATCGCCGCGGGCCACGCTGGCCTCCTCCACGTGGAGCCAGGTCTCGTGACTCTCGGTGAAGTGCCCCGTGAAGCCGAGCTCCAGGGCCCGCACGCTGAGCGCCTCTTCGAGCTGCCGCGTATCGCCCGTCTGCCGCGCCAGCACCACGGCCCGATCGAGGAGCGCCTCGACCCGCGGCCAGCGCCCCCAGCAGATGTAGAAGATGGCCACGCGGTTGAGCGCGAAGATCTGGGAGGCCATGTGGTGGAGCTGCTCGGCCAGGGCGAGCGCGCGATCCGCCCAGCGCGCGGCCAGGCGGCGCAGCGGCCGCAGCACCCCGATCACCATCGTCATGAGCGCCAGCCCCCGCACGAGCGCCGCCGACAGCGGGATCCGCTCGGCGATATTGATGTTGCGCATCCCGCAGTACATCGCGGGCAGCGGCTGGTTGAGGTACAGGTAGTTCTCGAACAGGCGGTTGAGCGCCATCGCGGTCTCGAGCAGCATACTGCGCTCCGCGGGCGTGCGCGGCCGGTGCCGCTCGAGCCAGCGCCGCGGCACGAGGCGTCGCATCACCTCGCCGAGGAGGCGCAGGGCAAAGCCCGCGCGCGAGGTCGGCAGCGGCTGCCCGAGGTGGCTGAGCGTGCGCTCCGAGTGCTTGCGGCCCTCCTCGAGATCCCCGAGGCCGAGCTGCGCTTCGGCCAGCGCCCGCTCCCAGCGCGCGAGCCGCAGCCGCCCGACCCCCTCGGGCACGCGCGGCGCCGCGGCCAGCGCCTCGGTGAAGAAGGTGACGGCCTCGCGGTTCGAGAAGGACCCGAGCGCCTGCTGCCCGGCCCGTTCGAGGTACTCGATGGCCTTGGACCAGACCTCGGCGCGGGTGAAGTGATGCGCCAGGGTGCTGAAGGCGAGCCGGGCGCAGTCCGGATCCGCGAGCTGCCGCTCCACGGCATAGGCCGCGCGGCAGTGCAGCTCGCGTCGCCGCTCGGGCGGGATCCGCTCGTAGGTGCTCTCGCGCAGCTTGTCGTGGACGAAGCGGTAGCCCCCGAGCGTCTCCTCGAACACCTGCCGCGCCAGCAGCTCCTTGGTGGCCTCGAGGAGGGCGGTCTCGGCGAGGCCCGCGAGCTCGGTGAGCCGCTCGCCGTCGACCTCGCGCCCGAGCACGGAGGCCACCTCGACGACCTGGCGCGCCGGCTCCGAGAGACCCGACAGCCGCCGCGCCACCAGCTGGCGCAGCTGGCGCGGCAGCGGCAGCGCCTCGCAGATGGCCTCCGACTCTGCGCCGCCCGCCACGTGCCAGCGCCCGCTCTCGCGATAGAGGAGCCGCTCGGCCACCGCGGCGCGCAGGTACTCGGCGACGAAGAAGGGGTTGCCCTCGGACAGGCGCGCGAGCACCCGCACGAGCGCCGGGGGCGGCTCGGCGAGCGCCAGCATGTCGCCCACGATCGAGCCCACGGCCCGCTCGTCGAGCCGGCCGAGATCGAGGTGTGCGATGTCCGGCGCCCGCAAGAGCTCGGCGAGCGCCTCGCCGACCTCCTCCTGACGGAACGTGCCGAGGATGAGCAGGGGGTGGGCCTCGTGGCCCGTCGTCGCCAGGTGGGCGAGCGCGTCGAGCGACAGCCCGTCGGCCCACTGCAGATCGTCGAGCACGACGAGCAGCGGCCGGATCACGGCGAAGCGGGTGAGGACGCCGGCCAGGGCGTCGAGCACGCGGCCATGCGCCTCCTTGGCCGAGATCGGGGGCGGCGCCGTGCGCGCGTGCTGGCCCGGGAGCTCGCGCAGGCACGGCTCATAGGGCGCGAGGAGCGGCCCGCTGTCCCCCAGGATCTCGTCGGTCGCCGCGGGGCCCTTCTCGAGGCACCAGTCGGCCACCGTCTGCAGCGCGGGGCGGAACACGTGCAGCGGCGCGGCCTTGAAGCCGACGGTGGCGGTGTCGACGGTGCTGATGGGCAGGCCGCGTCCGGTCACGACCGCGAAGCCTTGCCGGATCGCCCGCCGCGTCACCTCGGTGCACAGGAAGGTCTTGCCGATGCCGCTCTCGCCCCCGAGCAGCACGCAGGCCCCGTGACCGCGGCTGGCTTGCTCGAGGACGCCTTCGAGGCGCGCGAGCACCTCCTCGCGCCCGGCCATCTCGGGCCGGTAGAGGTAGGTCTGCGCGGTCGTGGTGTGCGCGAGGCCGTCGGCGCCCTCGTCCCTCGGGTCACCGAGGGCTTCGAGGATGGACGAGAGCGCGTCCGCCACGTCTTCGGCGTGGCCCATGCGGTCGCGGGGCCGCTTGGCGAGGAGGTGGAGGATGAGCTCCTCGAGCTCGCTCGGTACGTCCGCGACCCGCAACGAGGGCGGCACGGGGGGCTGTTCGAGCTGCTGGTAGGCCAGCTCGCTGATGGTGCTGGCCATGAACGGCCGCTGCCCGACGAGGAGCTCGTAGAGCATGCAGCCGAAGGCATAGAGGTCCGCGCGGGCATCGACGAAGTGGCCGAGCAGCTGCTCGGGGGCCGCGTAGGCCACGGTGCCGATGGGCATGCCGGCCACCTCCACCACCTCGCGCCCGACGCTGCCGCGGGCCTGCGACACGACGCCGAAGTCGGTGAGCACGGGGCTGCAGTCCTCGCGCAGGAACACGTTGCCGGGCTTGAGGTCGCGATGGACGATGCCCTTCGAGTGGAGGTAGGCGAGCGGCGTGCACAGGGTGCGCAGGAGCCGCAGCACCTCGATGAGGTGACCGGCGGCGGCCGGCGGTCGATGTCCTCGGGCCAGGGCTGCCTCCACCTCGTCCACGGTGTCGCGCTCGGTGTCGGGCGTCGTGGGGGTGCGCGCGGTCCAGGGCTGGGGGGCGTCCTCGCTCGGCCAGCTGCCTTCGAGCAGCGTGGTCCCCTGGTAGAGGGACGACTCGGTCGAGCACGGCGTACGGTGCTCCTGCCACAGGATGGTGACGTAATCGGTGAGCGTCTGCCCCTCGAGCAGCTCCATGGCGTACCAGGGCAGCCCATCGGCGATGCCCTCGCCCTCGATGCGCACGATGTTGGGGTGGCGGATGCGCATGAGGGCGCGGATCTCGCGCCGCAGGCTGGCGATCTGATGCTGCCGCGGCAGGCGCACGGACTTCACCGCCACGAGCTGCCCGGTGACCTCGTGGCGAGCGCGATAGACCACGCCCATCCCCCCCTGGCCGATGCGCGCGAGCACGCGGAAGGGGCCGAACTGCTCCGGTGCGGGCTGACCTTTCGGGGTGACCGACATGACGTCCTCGCTCGCCGGGCTCCTGTCGCTCCGTCCGCCCCGGAGCGTCGAGATGCGTCGCGTCTCGGTGGGCCCGTAGGCGACCGATGGCTCCGCATCACCGGGGGACGATCCAGGAACGGACGGCGCTATCCATGGCCCATCCAAATCCTTTGGCAAATGGAATTATGGGTCTCGACCGGCCGGCCGCACAGGGCGACCGGCGGGATTGTCGGTCCGACGGCGAGAGAGGGAGATGGCGGCGACGAGGGCGAGGGGAGGTGGAGGCCCTTGGCGCGCCGGGATTACAGGGCGGCGACCGACAGGGGCCGCGGCGGGCTCTCGGGTGAGGCCTCGGCGGGACGGGGGCTCGCCCCAGTGTCCTTCATGGCGAGGCTCGCCCGCTCGCCCGGGAACTTCTTGATCTCGACGCCGTGCCGGTGCAGGAGCTGCTCGACCGCGGGGCGCAGCCGCTCTTCGTCCGCGGGGTTCACGTAGGCCGGCACGTAACGCCAGCAGAGCGGCGCGATGTCCTCGGTCCACGGCCGACCGGTCCGCAGGGCCCAGTCCCGCAGCGCGGCGTTGAGCCGCGCCGACGTCCTCATGCAGGAGATGTTCTCGATGGCCCACTTGCGGGGCGTGTACTGCTCCCGCTCAGCGAGGAACTGCTCGAGCTGCATCCCGAGGTGCTGGCGACCGAGCAGGACGCCGGTCTGGGGGTTGATGTAGCTCTTCGAGCCGATGTGAGCCTCCTCCATCATCGCGACCGGCGTGTCGGCCATGAGGCTCTCGGCGACGGCCACGCAGGAGCCCTCCCGGCGGGTGAAGATGGTGGAGATCTTGGCATCGCATTGCAGGGCCGCGACCTCCCAGATCTCGAGGTTCGTGTGCAGCTCGAGGTCCTGCGGCACGCCCATCTCGCGCGCCTCGGCGCGGACCTCCTTCTCGGTGCGCCCGGGCGCGTTGCGCCCCACGAGGACGACCCGGAGGTGCCGCGGCATGTCGCGGAGCGCCTCGAACAGGAGGCGGTGGCGCTTCAGCTTGGACCAGGTCGCGATCATCAGGATGTCGATTGTCCGCTCGCGCTGGGGCTTGGGTGAGAAGTGGTCGGGGTGGGCCCAGTCACTCGCCAGGATCGGTAGGGGCTCGACGACCGGCCGCATGATGCCGATCTGCTCCATGTCGGCCAGGTTGGAGACGCCGAGGAAGATCGGATCGCGGCTCAGGCCGGCGAAGGCGGCCATGCAGCCGAAGTCCGTGGGGGACCAGGAGGAGGCGCCGACGAGGTAGTAGTCGTCGAGGATAGCCCGGGCGTCGTAGTACGCGACGAGGCGCATCCAGTTGCTCTCGAAGGAGCAGTAGAGAACGCCCTTTTCGCCGCCCGGCCGCGGTGCCTTGAGGACCAGGCTGGTCATGAGCGCGCGGCACTGCCGGAGCTCGCCCGACGGACCGCAATACTGCTCCCACCCCACCTGGTGCGTGCGGCCCACGTCCGTGAGGTCGCCGACCAGGAACGGCTCGAGCTGCTGCCGCAGCAGGTTCCGGGTGGGGCCGAGCCGCGTCCGGCGACAGGCCTTGAGGAGCGCCGACAGGCGCTCGGCGTGCGACGTGAACGGCAGCCCCGACTGGGCGAGGAGCGCGTGTCCGACCAGCTCGGACAGGGCGGCGTTGTTCGTCAGCTCTTCGTGGGCGCGCTCCTGGATCCGAGTCAGGGTGCCGTGTAACCGCTGCATCGCTTTGCTCATGGAATTCTCCGCTGGTACCGCCACCTGGGGTGGTCTCGCGCCGTGAGGAAGCAGTGAACATGCCAGCCCCGTGTCTGGGCCCTTGGCGGCTCGTGGAAGGACAATGCGTGCCCTTCGGCGGTCCGCGATCGGAAACTCGCTGGCTCGCTCGTGGACGATGAGTTCCATTCGACGATGAGTTCCATTCAGGGTGACGTCACCGGGTGTCACGGCCGGCGCGCTCTCCAGGACCCATGGCAGGGCAATGCGCGGGTGGAGTACGGAAGTTGCACGGCTCGGAATGAACACAACGACGAGGCGGGGCATGCCGCCAGGCGGTGCTGCCGAGCGGCTCTGCCGAGCGCGCCGCCCCGATGGACCAAAGCAGGATGGAATCCCCCATCTCGGACCAGACCATCACGGAGCATTTGTCGCTCCGGCGCGCCAGACGCGGCCAGAGTGCGCCGCATCTCTTCCTTCTCCTCGAGTGCGAGAGGCCGCTCATGGGGTCGGCCTGCTACGAGCTGCACCCTTCCGAGGTGGTCGAGCTCGGGCGTGGGTCGGAGCGGAGGCTCGAGCTGCAACAGGACGAACAGACGCCCCGGCTGACCGTGCGCATCCCGGATCGCTGGATGTCGTCCGCGCACGCGCGCCTGACCCACGGCCCCCAGGGCTGGATCATCGAGGACGTCGGTTCGCGCAACGGCACGCTGGTCAATGGCCTGCGCCACGAGCGCGTGCTGCTCAACGACGGCGATCTCATCGAGCTCGGCCATACGCTGTTCCTCTTCCGCAGCGCCATGCCGGCCGTGGTCGGTCAGCCGCTCGGGCCGATCGCCGGGCCCGCCGCGCCCCACACGCTCGGCCTCACCACGTTCAGCGCACCGCTCGCGCGCGAGTTCCAGATCCTGGCCCACATCGCGCCGTCGGAGCTGCCGGTGCTCATCCAGGGGGAGAGCGGCACGGGCAAGGAGTTGATCGCGCGGGCCGTGCACACGCTGTCGCGGCGGTCGGGGTCGTTCGTGGCCGTCAACTGCGGCGCCCTGCCCGAGCAGCTGGTCGCGAGCGAGCTGTTCGGCCACGTGCGCGGCGCCTTCACGGGGGCCACGCACGATCGGCCCGGGCTCATCCGATCCTCTCACCAGGGGACCCTGTTCCTCGACGAGATCGGCGACCTCCCGCTGGTCTCCCAGACCATCCTCCTGCGCGTGCTCCAGGAGCGTGAGGTGGTGCCGGTCGGGGGCCACCGGCCGGTGCCGGTGGACCTGCGAGTGGTGTCCGCCACGCACCGCGACATCGCCCGCATGGCCAATGAGGGGGTCTTCCGTCAGGACCTGCTCGCGCGGCTCTCGGGCCATGTCATGACGCTGCCGCCCTTGCGCGAGCGGCGCGAGGATCTCGGGATCTTCATCGTCGCCTTGCTGCAGCGCCTCGCGGGTGAGCGGGCGGGCTCCATCTCGTTCAACCCCTCGGCCGCGCGGATCCTGGTCCGTCATGATTGGCCGCTCAACGTGCGCGAGCTCGAGCATTGCCTGGGCAGGGCCATCGTGTTGTCGGGCTTCGCGCGCATCGAGCCCGAGCACCTGCAGCTCGGTCCCACGGCGCCGAGCGTCCCCGAGACGCCGGCGCTCCGCCGCAGGCCCCTGTCGCCGCGAGAGCAGACCTGGCGCGAGCAGCTCCTCGAGCTGCTCCGCGAGCATCACGGCAACGTCACCGACGTGGCCGAGGCGCTGCACAAGAAGCGCGCCTACATTTATCGTCTGATGAAGCGCTTCGGCATCTCTCCGGACAGCTTCCGGGTGGAGCCTGTGTAAGCGTGGGCCGGGGCGAGGCCCCGGCCTCGGTCTAGAGAGAGGTTTCGAGAGACAGGGTTTCCTGCCAGCGGTGCTCGAAGCCTGCCCGCCGGACGGCGTAGGGCGCGATGGCGCGGAGGAGCTGTCGCGGGCGTGCAGACTTGGGCAGCCACCCGGCGGCTTCGAGGGCCACCGCCTTCTCGTGGCAGCGCTCCTCCGAGCTGAAGAGGATCACCGGGATGGACCGCAGCCGAGGGTCCTGCAGCTGCAAGGCGCGGAACTGCGGCCCGTCGCAGCGGGGCATCCGCCAGTCGAGGAGGATGACGGCGGGCAGCGCGTGCGCGCCGAGGTAGGAGAGGGCCTGGTATCCGTCGGCCGCGGCCACCGCGATGAAGCCGGCGAGGGTGAGGAGGGTGAGGACCATCTCGCGGATATCGGGGTCGTCCTCGACCACGAGGACGGTGTCGGAGGCGATCGTCTCTTCGTCCCCGGCCGCCGGGGCCGCCAGGGCCGAAGGAGCGGAGGGGTTCGCGGAGTTGGAGGAGGGCCAGGAGCGAGGCGTGGCCTCGGTCGAGGTCTCGCTCTCGGGGAAGGACGTTTTCAGACAAGAGGAATACGCGGGGGACATGTGCATCTCCGTGGGCTTTACGCGGGGACCGTGACGCCGTCCGTCACCTGCCCGCCTGCCCGAAGCAGGCATAGAGCACGCCGCGATCCACTTTGGGTTTGGTGAAAGTGCTTGGGCCGCAAGGGGTTCGAGGAGACCCCCGGGGCCGCGGGGGGGTTACGTCACCGGGACAGGGGGGACAGACACGATCCAGATCAAGAGGTCGCGGAGAACGAATCCCCCGGTGCCGTCAGAAGTACGCCTTCACCGTGAACTGCAGGTTGATCGGCACCCCGGGCGTGAAGTGGACGTCGGGGACGCCGGTGCGCTGGTCGGGCGGCAGGCTGGCGCCGCAGACGGCGTAGTTCTGGTTCGCGGGGTTGAAGGTCTCGTCGCGGGTGCACGAAGTGTTGCCGAACTGCGCCTCGCGGAAGTCGCTGTTGAGCAGGTTCTGGATGCCGAGGCTCGCCTCGAGGAAGCGCCAGCGGTAGGCGGCGTAGAGGTCCACGACGAAGAAGGGGGCCGTGTTGACGCGCTGCGGATCGCGGGCGTTGAGATCGATGTAGATGGGATCGCTCGTGGAGAACGCGGGGCGGGCGCCGAGGTAGCGGAACCGCAAGCCGGCCCGCACGCCCACCGGGTGCTGGAACGTGAGGCCGCCGGTCATATACAGCCGCGGGGCGAGCGCCACGCCGCCGCCGTTGCCATGGGAGACCACGGATCGCGACGCGGCCTGCGACAAGTCATAGTCGAAGAAGAGCAGGCGGTGCAGACGCAGCCGCAGCTCGAAGTCGACGCCCAGGCGGCGCGAGGGATCCGAGGGCTCGAAGACTCCCTCGTCGCCCACGAACACGGTCTCGTTCTCGAGGTAGCTGGCCCACAGCGCCGCGGCCGCGGCCAGACGGTCGCCGAGGGTGAAACGCAGGCCGAGCTCACCGCCATAAAGGCGCGGCACCGTGTTCACCACCGAGCCGGCCGCGGTCGTCCGCCCCTCGCGCACGGCGATGCGCGCGTCGTTCGAGTGAAAGCCCACGCCGAAGTTCACGTAGATGTCGAGCCAGCGGGTCGGCCGGAAGATCTGGGAGAGCTTGGGGCTCAGGAGCGTGCGCTGCGCCACACCCGAGGTGTTCGGCTGGCCGGCGCCGAGCTGTTCGTCCTTGTCGTCGACGTTGAAGCCGAAGTAGTCGATGCGCACGCCGAGGACGGTGCGGGCGTAGCGGTTCCACACCACGTCCTCCTCTGCCCAGCCCGACAGGTTGCTCTGGTGGATGTCGTCGTTGTTGCCGAAGGCGGACGCGGCGTCGCCCTTGCGGCCGAGGCGCTTTCGGAACTCGCCGTTCTGCGAGGTGTAGCTCCATAAATCCACGTGGGCGTCGTCGTGGCGGAAGGCAGCGCCGAAGGTGGTGCGGAAGGAGATGCCGCGCCAGCTCTTGTGGAAGTGGTAGCCGAGCCGGGCGCCGAGGTAGCTGCGCGCGTCGTCCTGCTCGATGCCGTCGGCGAGCAGGGGGTCGAAGTTGAAGAAGGTGAAGTCGTTGAAGAGCGCCAGGCGGTAGCGGGTGTAGTAGACCTGCGCGTCGACCTCGTGCGCGGGGGCCTTGTGGCGCAGGAACGCGATCACCATCTGCCGCTGGGTGACGCCGCCCTCCGAGGGGTCGAGCGAGTCGTAGCGGTCGAGGCGCCCGGCGTCGACCTCGCGTGAAGGGATCTGGCCTGAGGCGGTCCAGGTGCTGCCGTAGGCCTCGATAAAGGCGCCGAGGCTCGTGCTCGGCGTGAGGTCGTAGCTCAGCTTGCCGAAGAAGTTGAAGCGCCGCAGCCGCTGCGGATGGATGAAGGGGCCATCGTCGCTCGCGGCTTCGAAGGCGACCCAGGGATGGAGCTTGGCGGCCCAGCCCGAATCGCCGAAGTGGGGCGACACGATGCCGACGAAGCGATGGCCCGCGGCGCCGCGTCCGGAGCGGGTCGGGAAGCTGTTCAGGGTGTACTGCGCGCTCGACTCGGCGAAGTCGCGGCGCGAGACGAGGTTGACCGCGCCGGCCGTGGAGAAGTCGCCGTAGCGCACGTCGTAGGGGCCCTTCACCACGTCGATGCGCTCGACCGCCTCGGGGATGAGCCAGTGCAGATCGGCGAAGCCCTGGCCGTGCGCGTGCGAGGGCAGGTTGATGGGGACGCCGTCGAAGAAGATGCCCACGTCGGTGCCGTGGTCGGCGTCGAAGCCGCGGAGAAAGAGCTGGTCGGCCTTGCCGCCGCCCTGGTGCTGCACCGCGAGCAGGCCCGGCACCACGCGCAGGAGATCGTTGGGCGAGGTCTTGGGGCGGAGGTCGAAGTCGAGGTTGCGAATGGTCTCGGACGAGGCCGCGGTGGTGGGGCCGCGGGCCTGCACCGTGGTCTCGTACTGAGCACTGTGGGGCGAGGGGGCCGGTGCCGCAGGCGATGCCGCACGCCCGGTCGAGGCCGATGGCGCGGGCAGTGCGGAGGGGGGCGCCGGGGCTGATGGTCCCGGCGGTGTGGCCGGGGTGGGCGATGCGGGCGTGGCCTCGACCTCGGCGGTGAAGTGGGGACGGATGACGAAGCTCTGATCGAAGGTGACGAGCGACGCCACGGGCCGGCCGTGGTCGGTGGCGGGACGGAACTTGAAGCGCTCGGCCGCTGCCACGGCCGCCTCATCGAGTCCATACCCCACGCCGCGCAGCACCTTGATCTGGGTCACGTGGCCGTCGGCCGCCACCGTGATCTCGAGCGACACGGTGCCGCCGATGCCGGCCTGGCGCGCGGCCTCGGGATACACGGGGGGCACGCGTTCGACGAGCACCGGCGCCGTGCGTACGGGCGACGCCTCCTCGTTCTCTCCCGGCTCATGGGCGGAGGCCGAGGGCAAGACGATGAAGCAGGACGCGGCGAGCGCGAAGGCGCACGCGCGCAAGGGCATGTTCATGTACTCCTCCCAGTCGCAAGACGCTCTCCCGCGCCAAGCCGTGAGGGGCCGGCGTAGGAACGCGAATCAGGCTGCGAACCGGGAAGAGGGCGGGGCGCGTGCTCCCGGACGCCGCTCGGGCGTCGTGCTCGCGCTCCTCGGGAGGGGCGGTCGCGTGAGCCCGAGGAGCGGCCGGGCAGGAGGCGGCAAGAGATGGATCGGCGTGCCCACGAACGCCATCGCGAGGTGCGCCAGGCTACCGTCCCCGTGCCGCGGATCGAAGGGCGTCGGCGCCGGGACCGGGTGCCGATGCGGGAGGCGGGCCAGGAGCTCATCGCCGAAGCTGTGCGACGGCGCTGCGGGGTCGTCGCAGCGGACCAGGGTGTAGTCCGCGAGCGTGCAGTCGACCTCCATGATCCCGAGGTGCCCGGCATCGGACAGCTCGAGCGCCACCAGGTCGGCATCGAAGTCTGCGTGTACGCCCTCGACGGTGACCGGCGCCGCTGGGGCCGCCACGTCTGGCGGATGCCAGTGCGTGCCGCCGAGCGCGTGGTCGTGGGCGCGCTGGTGATGGAGGAGGTGCCCGAGCGGCAGCGCCCAGGACGCCACCAGATAGACGATGAGGCCGCCGAGAGCGAGCAGGCGCCGGGCAAGAGGGCTGCACGGCCGCTGGCGGCGCCAGGGCCGAGTGTCTCTTCCGAGCCTGGCCGTGCTCACGGCTCGCACCTCATGGGAGGGACATATCGCGCGACCGGGGCCCCCTTCAAGTCTGCAGGGGCCCGGTTCTGTGCTGGGGGAGGCTGGGCCGCGTGGGGACGATCATCAATCGACCGGCCCCTCGGGCTCGTAGGGCGTGAGGGAAGCCGAGGGATGATCGCGCATCGCTCTCGCCCGGTCGATGACCGGCGCGAGCCCGTCGGTGGTGTCGTACCGGTCGAGCTCGCCGATGGGGACCCAGCGCACCTCGGCCGCGTCCGACGCCGCCTCCAGCGTCCCGATCGGCGCCGTGCCGAGGAAATCGATGATCACATAGTGGTAGCGGGGGCGGCCGGGCCCGTCCGAGCCGCTCGGGACCTCGGGGGGGGTGATGCGCTCGAGCACCTCGACGATCGGCCCGAGCTCGGCCCCAAGGCCGGTCTCCTCTTTCAGTTCGCGCAGCGCCGCCTGACGCAGCGTCTCGCCCACCTCGACCGTGCCGCCGGGGACGCTCCAGCGCCCGACATGCGGCGGACGCCCGCGCCGCACGAGCAGCACGCGGTCGC
Source organism: Polyangia bacterium (assembly GCA_036263495.1). Taxonomy (GTDB): domain Bacteria; phylum Myxococcota_A; class Polyangia; order Palsa-1104; family SHYY01; genus DATAGU01. Next base: position 12,428 of record DATAGU010000340.1, read on the forward strand.
CATCGAGGAGCACCACGCCCACGCCCACCACCGGCAGCTCGGGGAACTCTCGCGCCACGCTACACCTGGAAGGCCGAGGGGCACTGCGGGGCCAGGAGACACGTCTCGCACTGTGGCTTGCGCGCCGCGCACACCCGCCGTCCGTGCCAGATGAGCTGGTGGCCAAACTGGATCCAGCGGTCCTGGGGGATGGCCCGCATGAGGTCCTGCTCGATCTTGACCGGGTCCTCCTCGCGAGTGAGGCCGAGGCGGCCCGAGAGACGCGCGATGTGCGTGTCCACCACCACGCCCGAGGGGATGCCGTAGGCCGTGCCGAGCACGACGTTGGCGGTCTTGCGCGCCACGCCCGGCAGCTGGCGTAACGCCTCCATGTCCCGCGGCACCTCGCCCCCGTGCTCGCGCGCGAGGATCGTCGCCGCGCCGATGATGTTCTTGGTCTTCTGGCGGAAGAACCCGGTCTTGGCCACGAGCTGCTCGACCTCGGCGGGATCCGCTGCGGCGAGCGACGCGGCGTCGGGATAGCGCGCGAACAAGGCGGGCGTCACGGTGTTGACCACCTTGTCGGTGCATTGCGCCGAGAGGATGGTCGCGACCAGGAGCTCGAAGGCGTTCTTGTGCACGAGCTCGCAATCCGCCTCGGGATAGAGCTCGTCGAGCCCGGCCAGGATGGCGCGCACCCGCTCGGCCTCCTCCGCGCGCGTGCGACGGCCTCGTCGGGGAGGCGCCTTGGGCGGGGTCGCCTCCGGAGGGCTCGCCGGCGGAGATGTCTTGGTCGCGCGGCGGGCCGGGGGCGCGGCAGGGGTCTTCTCCGAGGTCACCGCGCGGCGCTTCGGGCCGGGCGTGGCAGAACGTATAGGTGGGCGTGGCACGCTCCGCTCGTTAGCGCCCTGCGCCGCGAAAGTCAATCACGACCCGCCGCTGATGCGCAGCTTCACCCGGACAAGAAACTCACAGGCCACATTCACAAGAGACAGCGCGGGCGTCCGCTGGCCGAGCCCACCACTACATTACGCATACGAACGAAACGGTGATGGAGCGTTTCTTCCCGCTGTCACGACAGGGAATGTGGGCTATCTTCTCGATGAGCCACTACGAGGATTCGGCTCGCCGCGCCATCTCCAGGGCCGCTGGCCGGCGCCTCTTTAGACCAAGGAGCCTTCATGGCCACCACCACTGTGACCGTCGAAAACTTCCAGCAGACCGTGGAGCAGCAGAGCATCGTCCTGCTCGACTGGTGGGCCGCCTGGTGCGGGCCTTGCCGCGCCTTTGCTCCGGTCTTCGACGCGGCCTCGGACAAGCACGCGGACATCGTGTTCGGCAAGATCAACACCGACGAGCAGCAGGAGCTCGGCGCGATCTTCGGCATCCGCTCGATCCCGACCCTCATGGTGTTCCGCGACGGGATCCTGCTCTATGCGCAGCCCGGCTCGATCCCGGCGTCGGCGCTCGAAGAGCTGATCCGTCAAGCGCGCTCGCTCGATATGGAGCAGGTGCGTCAGGAGCTGGCCGCCCGCGCCGCCGCTGAGGGGGATGAGGAGGATCTCGACGAGGACGAGATGGGCGACGAGGGGGAAGACGAGGTGGAAGACGAGGTGGTGGAGGAGGAGAAGGGGAAGCTGGTCTGATGGATCGGGAGCGGGGTCGTCTTTTTTGATCTAGCGATCCCGCTCCACCGTGAACCGGGCGAGCGCGCGCAGCGCTTCGGCGCGTTCGCCGAGCGGCTCGAGGGCCGCGATACCGCTCGCCATCACCTCGCGCGCCCGGGTGCGCGCCGCCTCGATGCCGAGCAGGTCGACGAAGGTGGTCTTGCCGGCTTCGCGATCCGAGCCCGGATCCTTGCCCAGCGTGGCCAGGTCCGCCGTCACATCGAGCACATCGTCGATGATCTGGAAGGCCAGGCCGAGCGAGCGGCCGTAGCGCGAGAGGCGATCGAGCTCGGCCGGCTGCGCACCGCCGAGCCGGCCGCCGGCGCGCACCGAGACGAGCAGGAGCTCGCCGGTCTTGCCGTGGTGCAGGCGCTCGAGGTGGGGCAGATCGATGCGCTTGCCCGTGGCCTCGATATCGATGACCTGGCCGCCCACCATGCCGGCCGCACCGGCGGCGCTCGCCATCTCGAAGACCGTGTCGGCGAGGGGCGCCGCGCGCCGGGGATCGCGGTGCCGTGACTCGAGCGCCACACGGAACGACTCGGTGAGCAGGGCATCGCCGGTGAGGATGGCGACCGCCTCGCCGTAGACCTTGTGGCTGGTCGGCCGGCCGCGCCGGAAGTCGTCGTTGTCCATCGACGGCAGATCGTCGTGGATGAGCGAATAGGTGTGGATCATCTCGAGCGCGCAGGCGACGTCGATGGCGTCCTCGGGCGTGCCGCCCACCGCCTCGCAGGCCGCCAGGCACAGGATGGGCCGCAGTCGCTTGCCGCCGGCGAGCAAGCTGTAGCGCATGGACGAGACCAGGGTCTCGGGCGTGCTCTGGGCGATCGTTTCGAGGCGTTGCGCGAGGGCCTGGTCCACGAGCTGACGACGAGAGTCAAGATAAGCATCCAGATCGAAGGTCACGGCAGAGCTCCAACGTGAGGGTTGACGACCTCGGGCCCGGGAAGTGTTTCGCGGCCGACGTTTGGCATGGCTACATATCATCAAGCGGTCCTCGCGGGCACGCTGTCATCATGAGACAGACCCGCTGCGTTGACTCGAACCCCATCGCGCCGCGCCTGCAGTTAGAATCCCCGCCCATGCGCCGCTCCCATACATCCGCCGCCCTGAGCCTGCTGCTCGCCGCCTTGCTGGCCTTCCTCCCCGCCCGACCGCGAGAAGCCAGGGCGGCCCGGCAGCCGGCCGCGGCGACCCACGGCATGGTCGTCTCCACCAGCGAGCTCGCCTCCCAGATCGGCGTCGATATCCTCCAGAAGGGCGGCAACGCCGTCGATGCCGCCGTGGCCGTGGCGCTGGCGCTGGCCGTCACCTGGCCCGCGGCCGGCAACCTCGGGGGCGGTGGTTTCATGCTCCTCCGCCGTGCCGATGGCACGACCGAGGTCATCGACTATCGCGAGCGGGCCCCCCTCGCCGCGCGGCGTGACATGTACCTCGACGCCCAGGGACGCCTCATCCCCGGGGCTTCGACCGTCGGCTACCTGGCCGCGGGCGTGCCCGGCACCGTGGCCGGCCTCGCGCTCGCGCGCGAACGGCACGGCAAGCTCTCCTGGGCCGAGCTCGTACGCCCCGCCCGCCGGCTCGCCGAGGAAGGATTTTCCCTCAACTACCAGACCGTCCTCGGCCTGCGCCAGCACGCCGATCTCCTCGGCCGCTTCCCCGACTCCCGGCGCATCTTCCTCAAGGACGGCAAGCTCTACCAGGTGGGTGAGCACCTCGTGCAGCGGGAGCTCGGCGAGACCCTCGCCCGCCTCGAGAAGAACGGGCCGCGCGAGTTCTACGAGGGCGAGACCGCCCGGCGTCTCGTCGAGGACATGAAACGCCACGGCGGCCTCATCACGCTCGCCGATCTCAAGGAGTACCAGCCCACCCTGCGCCAGCCGCTCCGCGGCACCTATCGCGGCCACGAGATCCTCACCATGCCACCGCCCTCGTCGGGCGGACCCATCCTCCTCGAGATGCTCAACATGCTCGAGCGCTACCCGCTCGCCGAGCTCGGCCACAACTCCGCCGAGGAGCTGCACGTGGTCGTGGAGGTCATGCGCCGCGCCTTCGCCGACCGCGCCGCCCACATGGGCGATGCCGACTTCGTCAAGGTGCCGGTGGCCGGGCTCATCGCCAAGTCGTACGCCGCCAAGCTCGCGGCCGGCATCGACCGCGCGCACGCCAGCACGAGCGCCCAGGTGCAGGCCGGCACGCCCACCCTCGGGCCCGAGGAGTCGCGCGAGACCACCCACTTCACCGTGGTCGACGCCGAAGGCAACGTCGTCACCAACACCTACACGCTCAACGGCAGCTTCGGCGCCGGCGCGACCGCCACCGGGCTCGGCTTCCTCCTCAACAACGAGATGGACGACTTCACCTCCAAGGTAGGCTCGCCCAACGCCTATGGCGTCATCCAGGGCGAGAACAACGCCATCGCCCCGCGCAAGCGCCCGCTCTCATCGATGACCCCGACCATCGTGCTCAAGGATGGAAAGCTCCTCCTGGCCGTGGGCAGCCCGGGCGGACCGACGATCATCAACACCGTGCTGCAGGTGCTCATCAACGTCATCGACTTCGGCATGAACCTGCAGCAGGCCATCGACCAGCCCCGTGTCCACCACCAGTGGCTCCCCGACCAGATCCAGTGGGAGCCCTGGGGCATCAGCCGCGACACCCGCACGGTCCTCGAACAGCGCGGCCACCACTTTGCCGAGAAGCCGAGCTACATGGGCGATGCGCACGGCATCATGATCGATGCCGCCCAGGGCGGATTGCGCCTGGGCGCCTGCGACCCCCGCTTTGCCGGCATCCCGGTCGGCTACTGAGCCTGCAGGCCTATCGGCTCAGCCGGCGGCTTGCGCCTGCCAGATGTCTTTGATCGAGCGGACGTAGATCTTCGGCCGGCGCGGCGGGTCCTGGGCCACGTCGGCGAGCTTCTCGGTGGGATACTCCTCGATCGGCCGCTGCCGGAACACCATGAGCCGGAGCAGGCGATCGGCCAGGGGGCCGATCGTCTCCTTGTCGTTCTCCCAGCGGGAGACGGTCTCCTGGGAGACGCCGATGGTGCCGGCAAAGTCCTTGGACGCGTACCCGAGATACTTGCGGAGAAATTTCACTTCGATGCCGCTCAGGCGAGCCCTGGCCGAGGCCACGGCGAGCGCGATCGCCCGATGCAGCTCCTCGATCCGAGGGATCTCCACCTCGAGCTCGCCGCAGCTCGCACACCGGCTGACGTCCACGCCGAGCAGCGTCACGTTGGGCAGGCCGGCGTCGCCATACTCGACGTCCTCCGGCCCCGACGTCATTTCGCCACCACACCGCAGGCACTTCATGACTTGTTCCTCCATGAGGTCACGATCACGACGATCGACGGCCCTCTGAACGCGATCACCACCCCGAGACGGGCGGTCCTGACGGGATAGCGCCAGGTGCCGTTTCGTAGCTCCCCCGGGTCCACGACGCCCCCTCGCAGGACATTGACCACATCGACCTTGGAGATGGGGCCGACGGGGTCGTGGGCCATCTCTTGTAAAGCATGGCCGCTGAACCGTACCCGCCCGGTGTCCAGAAGCTTGCGGATCAGCGCTTTGGCGTCCGGAGGGGAGAGCGGCTCTCGCAGCTCCTCGATCACGTCACCGTCATCTGGAGACCAGTGTAGCGGATCGTGATGAAATGTCAATGGCGGTTGAGGTTTTCTCAAGTCCATCCTTCCTCTCTCCAGTAGCATCGGCCGGAGCCGCAGGAAGTTGCTTGAGCTGGTGCAGGGAATCGCCGCCCTCCCTCAGAGGCGGCTGAGCGTGCGCGAAGGGATCACCTCCGCGGCGCGCCGGATGTGGGAACCTCGCCGGGCCCGCGTTGTCCACCTGGACTAGAAGCTCAGGTGGCGAGGGCCAGGGAAGGATCGAGATGCAGACGAGACCGCGAGCGCTGGCCGCCTTGACCCTTGCCGGCCTGAGCCTCGCCACGCAAGTGATGGCCCGGCCGCCTGCCGCCGAAGACCCACGGGCCTCCGCGATCCAGCGCTTCGATTCCCCGGCCGCGGCGCTCGGCCATCTCCTCAAGACCCGACCGCGCGTCGTCGCCTTTGGCGAGTACCACGAGCTCGAAGGCGCGCCCAAGGTGCCCTCGGCGCTCCGTCGCTTCACCGACCAGCTCCTCCCGGTGCTCGCGCCCAAGGCCTCCGACCTCGTCGTCGAGACCTTTGTCCCCGAAGGCCGCTGCGGCAAGACCGAGGAGACCGTGGTCCGTGACGTGGAGCAGACCACCCAGCGGCCCGCGACCACCGAGAGCGAGCTCGTGACGCTCCTCAAGTCGGCCCAGGCCGCTGGGGTCGGGCCGCACATCTTGAGCGTGTCCTGCGCTGACTACGAGGCCGTGGAGGGGGAGGACGAGCAGGTGGACTACGAGAAGCTCCTCCTCCTCATCAAGACCCACCTCCAGCGCAAGATCACCGAGGTCCTCGGCCGCCGGGCCCGGGACCACCGCATCATCGCCGTCTACGGCGGCGCCCTGCACAACGACCTCTACCCGCGGCCCCTCCTCAGCGCCTTCACCTTCGGCGCCGAGATCCGGCGCCTGACGGGCGGGCGCTACCTCGAGGTGGATCTGTATGTGCCCGAGTACATCGAGCGGGACGAGGCGCTCGTGCGCGAGTGGTGGTACCCCCTCGCCCAGCGCAAGGCACGCCCCGGCGACACCGTGCTCGTGCGCCGTGGACCGGGGTCCTACATCATCCTCCTGCCGCGCACGAGCCCGGGCCGAGAGCCCCAGGGCCGATAGGGTCGGTCCGAAGTCGTCCGTGAGGCGATCCGGACCTGCTACCCTGTGCCCCATGGCCTGGACCGGGCATCTCTGGACCGTGCTGCCCACGCTGCTCCAACGCGTGCAGCCGGCCACGGCGCCGCCGACGCGACCCTGGTCGACGCGCGTAAGCCCCGAGCCCGGTGGCCAGGGCGACTCGATCCGCCTCACCGGCAAGCTCCGCGAGCATCCCGGCGCCGACACCCTGGTCCTCGTCGTCCATGGCCTCGGCGGCGGCGTCGACACGCACTACTGCGTCCGCGCCGCCAACGTCATCGACGCACGAGGATGGTCGTGCCTGCGCCTGTTCTTGCGGGGCGCCGACCGGCTCGGCGAGGACTTCTACCACGCCGGCCTGGTCGCGGACCTCGAGGCCGCGCTGCGCAGCCCGGAGCTTGCGCGGTACCGGCGCCTCTTCATCCTCGGCTATTCGCTTGGCGGCCACGTCACCCTGCACGCGGCCCTGGAGCCCGTCGATCCACGCCTCGCGGCCGTGGCGGCCGTCTGCGCGCCGCTCGATCTCCAGCGCGGCGCAGGGGCCATCGATCGGCGGCGCGCCACGGTGTATCGCAGGCACGTGCTCGCAGGGCTCAAGGAGATCTACGAGCGCGTGGCGGCGCGGCGGCCGGTGCCGACGCCCGTCGAGCGCATCCGCCGCGTGCGCACCATCCGCGAGTGGGACGCGCTCACCGTCGTCCCGCGGTACGGTTTCGCCAGCGTCGAGGATTACTACGAGCGCATGAGCGCCGGCCCGCGCCTGGGGGCGCTCCGCCGCCCGACCCTGCTCGTGCCGAGCCGCCACGACCCCATGGTGCCGGCATGGACCTTCGAGGATCACCTGGCGGCAGCCTCCCGGCACCTCACCGTGCACTGGGTCGAGGGAGGCGGCCACGTCGGCTATCCGCCGCGCATCGCGCTCGAGGGGCAGCGCGTCGCCAGCATCGAGGCGCACATCCTCGCCTGGTTCGCTTCACAAGAGCCGGGCTGAGCCCCGGCCTTCGTCTCCTTGGATGGCCGCCTCCACGAGGCCTGGAGGGACGATGACGGGACCCGGCCCGGCCAGGTCGTACCGGGTCGGCACGTGGACGTAGGGAAACGACACGTGGACGAAGGGAATCCCCACGTGGACGAAGGGAATCCCCACGTGGACGAAGGGAGTCCCCACGTGGACGAAGGGAATCCCCACGTGGACGAAGGGAATCCCCACGTGGACGTAGGGAATCCCCACGTGACGAAGGGAATCCCCACGTGGACGAAGGGAATCCCCACGTGGACGAAGGGAATCCCCACGTGGACGTAGGGAAAGGCCACGTGGACGTAGGGAAAGGCCACGTGGACGTAGGGAAAGGCCACGTGGACGAAGGGAAAAGACACGTGGACGAAGGGAAAAGACACGTGGACGAAGGGAAAGGCCACGTGGACGCAGGGGAATGACGCGATGTCGTGCCCGGACCAGCCGCCGATGAGAGAGCGCGTCTCGCCATCAGAGTCGCCAGAGACCATCCCGAATTTGACGGCCCCTGACCCCTATGCCAGGGTGAGTCCATGCGGCGGATCGCGGCGTTCCTCACGCTGATCCTGTTCGTCGTCGTCACGGCGGCGCCCGCATTCGCCTGCCTCGCGCAAGGGGACGCCCCGGCCTGCTGCTGCAAGGCGAGCTCCGATGCCTCCACGGCCATCTGCCCGGTCGATTGCTGCTCGCCCGGTCGGCCGGTCACGCCACGTCCGGACCGTTCCCACCGGGATCTGCTCCTCCGCATACCCTTGATCGCGCTCCTCCCCATGCCCATGCCGGAGGACGCGGTCCTCCGGCCACGGGTCCCCCATCGATCGCCAGCCCACTCGCTCATCCCGCCGCTTCGTCTCCGGATCTAGGCCGCCCCTCCCACGTCACGCCGCCCCCTGCCAGGACGGTGGCATCCCAGTGAATCCAACGCGAGCGACCCGCGCTCGCGCGGGTGCCGTCGCACCCGATGACAGGGAGGGACATTCGATGCCCAGGAACATCGGACGATTCATGGCGCTCCTTGCGCTGGTGAGCGCCGGGGGCTGCGCCGCGCCCCTCGCCATGGCCCCGCCACCCGCGCGCGACCCGGCGAGCGCGCAGGCCGAGGAGGCGCCGCTCGTGCCGCGCCCGGATCTCGTGACCGGGGAGAAGGTGATCGTGCAGCTCAACCGCCCGCTCGAAGAGACCCCCGTGCCGGCCGGTCACCATCACCACCACGGCGGGGCGACCGAACAGGCCGAGACCCCCGGCGATGACGCCGGCGCCGCACCGGCGAGGCCGGACGCGGGCGGGACGCACGATCATCACCATCACGACGACGCGGCCCCGGGGACGCAGCGATGAGGACGGAGGTCGTGGCCCGCACTACCCGCACTGCCCGGGCTGCCCGGACTGGCAGGACTGGGGGCCCCTCGGCGGCTCTGGCCGCGGCCCTCACCCTCCTGCTCCTCGCCGGCTGCAGGGTGCCCCGCGAGGCCGGCTTCCCGGACGTGAGACGCCTCCTCGCCGACCGCGGCCTCGGGCGCGTCCACTGGCGCCAGGGCACGCCGGAGGACGCCGCGGCCGACCGCCTCGTGCAGGAGCTCCTCGGCCGTCCGCTCACCGCCGCGGCGGCGGTCGAGGTCGCGCTCCTCAACAACCCGCGCCTCCAGGCCACCTACGAGCGGCTCGGCGTGGCCCAGGCCGACGTGGTGCAGGCGGGCCTCGTGCGCAACCCTTCGCTCTCGGGCGTGATCGACTTCTCGCGTGGCGTGCCGCCGGCCAACGTGCCCGTGGTGTGGGAGTTCGGCCTCGTGCAGGAGTTCCTCGACATCTTCCTCCTGCCCCTGCGCAAGAAGTTCGCGCGGGCCGAGTTCGAGCGGGTCAAGCTGGAGGTGAGCGACGCGGTGCTCGAGACCGCGGCCGAGGTGCGCACGGCCTTCTACACGCTCCAGGCGACGCTGCAGATCGCCGAGCTCCGTAGCACGGTGCTCGCGGCGGCGGAGGCCTCGGCCGAGCTGGCGGCGCGCCAGCACGAGGCGGGCAACATGAGCGAGCTCGATCTCTCGAACGAGCAGGCGCTGTATGCGCAGGCCAAGGTCGACGCCGCGCGCGCCCAGGCCGAGACCGTGCTGGCGCGCGAGCGGCTGATCCGGCTCCTCGGCGTGTTCGGCCGCGACATCGATTTCCCCGTGGCCGGGCGGCTCCCCGAGATCCCGAGGGACGAGGCCCCGCTCGAACGGCTCGAGACCTACGCCATCCAGCACCGCTTCGATCTCGCGGCTGAGCGCCAGCAGCTCGCGATCGTCGAGCGGGCCCTCAAGGTGACCCGCGTGAGCCGCGTCTTCCCTTCCATCGAGCTCGGCGGCGACGTCCACACCGAGGCCGAGGGCTATCGCCTGCTCGGCCCCACGTTCCGCTTCGAGCTGCCGATCTTCGATCAGGGCCAGGCGCGCGTCGCCCGCCTGGTCGCCGAGTACCGGCAGGCGAGGCGCACGCTCGAGGCGCACGCCATCGAGGTGCGCTCCATGGTGCGCGAGGCGCGGCTCCGCGTGCTCGCCACCCGCGCCGTGGCCGATTACTACCGCACCACGCTCGTGCCGCTGCGCGAGCGCATCGTCGCGCTCGGCCAGCGCTACTACAACGCCATGCTCTACAGCCCCTACCTCCTCCTCCAGGCCAAGCAGAACGAGGTGAACGCCTATCGCGAGTACATCGAGTCGGTGCGCGACTACTGGATCGCGCGCTCGGATCTGGAGCGCGTCATCGGCGGGCCCATCCCGGGCGCCCCGCCGCCGGGGGCCGCGCCTCGCCCCGAGGCGCAGGCGCCCCCGCCGCCGCCTTCCTCCACCCCCTCCCCACCCCACCCTTCCCATGGAGAGACAACGCCATGATCAGCCGCCGTGACCTCCTTCGTTCGAGCGCCATCCTCGGCGCCTTCGGCGCGCTCGCCCGCAAGGCGCGCGCCGCGACCGCCTCCGGGCCGCGAGCAGGCGAACCCCAGCCAGGCGAGTCCCCATCCGGGAGCGGCGACGCCGGCGCGCATCCCCGCCTCCCGTACACGCCGGTCGTGACCCCCAACGGCAGCACCCTCCCGTGGCGGATGGTGAACGGCGTCAAGGAGTTCCACCTCGTCGCCGAGCCGGTCAAGCGCGAGTTCGCCCCCGGCCTGGTCCTCAACTGCTGGGGCTACAACGGACAGACCCCCGGGCCGACGATCGAGGCCGTGGAGGGCGACCGCGTCCGGTTCCTGGTCACCAACAAGCTGCCCGAGCCCACCTCGGTGCACTGGCACGGCGTGCTCCTGCCGAACGGTATGGACGGGGTGAGCGGCCTCAACCAGCCGCACATCCAGCCGGGCGAGACCTACGCCTACGAGTTCACGCTGCGGCAGCACGGCACCCAGCTCTACCACCCGCACTCCGACGAGATGGTGCAGATGGCGATGGGCATGATGGGTTTCTTCATCATCCATCCCCGCGGCCCCGAGGCCCGCCGCGCCGACCGCGACTTCGCCATCTTCCTCCAGGAGTGGGCGCTCGCCCCGGGCACGGCCACGCCCAACCCGAACGTGATGGTCGACTTCGACCTCTTCACCTTCAATAGCCGCGTCTATCCGGGCACGGACCCGCTCGTAGTGCGGCGGGGCCAGCGGGTGCGGCTCCGCTTCGGCAACCTGTCCATGGACAGCCACCCCATCCACATCCATGGTCACATCTTCAAGCTCACCGCCACCGACGGCGGCCCCATCCCCCCCTCGGCGCAGTGGCCGGAGACCACGGTGCACGTGCCCCCGGGCACCACGCGCGACGTGGAGTTCATCGCCGATGCCCCGGGCGACTGGGCGCTCCACTGCCACAAGAACCACCACACGATGAATCAGATGAACCACGAGTTCCCGAACCTCATCGGCGTGCGCCAGGGCACGGTGGAGAAGAGCATGCGCCGGCTCCTACCAGGCTACGAGGCCATGGGGGAGACCGGCATGGGGGAGATGGGGACCATGAACATGGGCGGACCCAAGAACTGGGTGCCGATGATGACCGGGGAAGGCCCGTTCGGGCCCATCGAGATGGGCGGCATGTTCACGGTGGTCAAGGTGCGGGAGGGCCTCACGAGCTATGAGGACCCGGGGTCCTACGAGCATCCGCCCGGGACCACGGCGCGCAAGATCGCCTGAGTCAAAGGCCCGCGCAGAGTTTGCGCCCCCACCGAGACGGCGGGCGTGCTTTTTGCGCATCCCGCTGACCCGCCGTTCCATCGGATCCCCCTCTCACGAGACCCTGTCCCACGTTCTTTGCGACGCACGGGCCGCGGAGACGCCGCGCCTGACCGGGCCCCGTGCGGCTCGTTTGCAGAGCGGCATGGGGGTTGCTGAGCTGCCTGTACCAGCAGCCCAACGACACCGTCATCGGCAAGAACCACGGCGTACCCCGCCAGGGGGGACCACGCCCACCTGACGAGCGCGTGAAGACCGGTCCTATCGAGAGGCCGCGTCGATCACGCCACACGCCTGCGCAGAGGAGGAGCCATGTCCCCGGATCGCACGCGATCGTCTCGTCTTCCCAGCGACCCGCATCCCTCGAGGAGGAGCTCATGGGCGGCCCTGCTCGCGCTCCTCTTCCTGGCCACCCGCGGGGCGGCCGCTCCGACGCCGCGCTATCAGGTCGAGCAGCGCGGCAGTGTCCTCCTCTTTGGCAACAGCGGCGCCTACGACTGTCGCACGGGCGTGGAGCTGCCCCTCGCCGGCGTGGTGGATCCCCTGGCCTGCGGCACCAACACGTCGGATACGGCGGGGGACGTGCTGTGGCGCTCGGACTCGCCGGTCCCGGGGATGGCCGAGGCGACGCTCGCCATCGGCCCGGGCGAGGCCCGCACGACGGCGGTGCTGGCGCTGCCGGCCAACGCGATCGTGACCTACGCGCGGCTCTACTGGGCCGCGGACCGCGCCGGGGTCGGGGCGGACGCCACCGTGGTCCTCGACGGACCGCTCGGTGGGTCGCAGGTGGTCAACGGCGACGCGAACACGTTCGTCGACGACTTCAACGGCGGCAGCCGCTATCAGAGCACGGCCGACATCACGACCTTCGTGCAGCGCGAGGGCGTGGGGCCCTTCCGCGTGAGCGGCGTCGACACGTTCGATCCGCGCAACCTCGCCGACAGCTCGTTCTACGTGGCCTGGAGCGTGGTGGTCTTCTACCAGCTGGACAGCGAGCCGCCGCGCAACCTGGCGCTCATCGATGGGCTGGACGCGATCTCCCCGGGGACGCCGCTCGATGCGTCCTTGAGCGGCTTCCTCGTGCCCCCGGGCGCGGGCTTCGACGGCCGGCTCGCCGTGGTGGCCTACGAGGGGGACGTGGATCAGACGGGCGACCAGCTGCAGTTCAACGGTGTGGCGCTGTCGGACGCGCAGAACCCGCTCGGCAACTTCTTCAACTCGACGCGCAGCACGCTCGGCGTCCCGGTGACCCTCGTGGGCGACCTGCCGCGGACGAGCGGCCTGGCCGGCAGCCTGAGCGGCCTCGATCTCGACATCGTCGACGTGGCGCCGATGCTCATCAGTGGCGAGACCACGGCCACCCTGCGCGCGCGGACGAGCGACGACACCGTCTTCATCGGCGTGCTGGCGACGGCGATCAGCTCCTACAAGCCGCTGTTCACGGACACCCGCAAGAGCCTCCGCAACCTCTCGGTGACCGACGGCACGATCCGCCCCGGCGACACGCTCGAGTACACGATCACGGCGCGCAACACGGGCAGCGACCGGGCCGTGGACGTGATGCTGCGCGACGTGCTGCCCGCGGGCGTGAGCTTCGTGCCGGGATCGATCGAGGTGACGGACGGCTTCAACGACGGCCTCAAGACCGATGCCGCGGACGCCGATCAGGCGGAGTATGTGCCGGCGTCGCGCACGATCGCGGTGCGGCTCGGCAGCGGCGCCACCGGCACCCGCGGCGGCGACCTCCCCGTGGACTCGACGGTCACGGTGCGCCTGCGCGTCACCGTCGATGCCGGGGCGAGCGGCCTCATCAGCAACCAGGCGAGCGTCGCCGCGGCGGGGGCGGCGGCCTCGGCCCGGGGCATCCCGGCCTACACCTTCCTCTCGTCCGATCCGAGCCAGGCCTTCCCCGGCCGGCCCACGACCTTCGCCGTCGACGAGTGCCGCACCGACAACGATTGTCCCCTCCTCCTGCCGCGCTGTGACACCAGCGTGAGCCCCCGCCGCTGCATGGGTTGCCGCACCGATAACGATTGCGCCACCGCGCGCCCGGCCACCCCGGTGTGCCTGCCGTCGGGCGCCTGCGGCGAATGCGCGCCGAGCAACACGATCCACTGCCAGGGCACGCGGCCGGTGTGCGAGCTGACGACCAACGTGTGCCGCGGCTGCGCCAACGACAGCGAGTGCCCGGCGGCGACGCCCATCTGCCTGTCCTCGGGCGCCTGCGCCCCGCGGCCGAGCGACGGTGGCGGTGACGGCGGTATCGGCGGCGGCGACGGGGGCGAGGGCTTCATCAACGGCGGCGGCTTCACCTGCAGCCTGGCCCGCCACAGGGAGGGTCCGGCGCGCGGGGGGCTCCTCTGGGCGGGCCTGGCCGTGCTCGGCCTCCTCGCCCTCCGGCACCGCCGCCGGCGGCCCGCGCGTCCAGCGACGGCAAAGGCCACGGCCACGGCCGCCGTGCTCGCCGCGTGCCTCCTCGGTGCGCCGGCGGCGCGGGCCCAGCAAACGAGCTTCGCCCTCAACCGCTACGAACCCACGCCCGCCGGCGAGTGGTCCTTCTCCGTGGATCACCCCTGGTACTCGTCCACCCGCCTCTTTGCCGGCGGTGTGACGTTCAACTATGGCCACAGCCCGCTCATCTTCGGCGTGCGCGACGCCGATGGCGTCGTCACCCGGCAGATCCAGATCGTGAGCAGCCAGTTCCTGCTCCACGTGGATCTCGCCACCTCGTTCGCCAATCGCGTCACGGTGTCGGCGAGCATCCCCATCGTGCTCCTCGAGCGCGGCCAGACGTACCTCGGCATCTCGCCGCTCGCGGGCAGCACGGTCGGTGACCCGCGCTTTGGCGCGATGGTGCGCCTCTACGGCGAGCCCGACACCAAACCCTTCTCGGTCAACCTCGGCGCCTACATCTGGGCGCCGCTCGGCTTGAGCGAGCACGGCGGCGACCGGAGCGTCCGCGTCCTGCCCAAGCTCGTCTTCGGGGGCCTCGGTCACTCGGTGCGCTGGTCCGTGACCACGGGCTTCTACTACCGGCCGGACTCGAAGATCGGTCTCCCGGCGCGCGCCCCGGGCAACGCCTCGGGCTCGGAGCTGCAGCTCGGCGCCTCCATCTACTACGCCAACCAGGCGAAGCGCTTCGCCATCGGCCCGGAGATGACCTTCGGCACCGTGCTCACCGGCAGCAACCCGTTCACGCGCGAGTTCTCGAGCCTCGAGCTCCTGCTCGGCCTGCACCACAACATCAAGAGCCAGGTGATGCTCGGCGTGGCGGGCGGCATCGGCCTCCTGCGCGAGCCGGGCACGCCCGACTTCCGCGTGCTCCTGCGGCTCGCCTATGCGCCGCAGGCGAAGAAGATGGCCGCCTCAGCGCCGGATCGCGACCATGACGGCATCCCGGACGCCGAGGACGCCTGCCCCGACGTCCCCGGCATGCGCTCCCCCGATCCGGCGCGGAACGGCTGCCCGCCGCCGCCGCGCGACCGCGACAACGACGGCATCCCGGACGTGGAGGATCAGTGTCCGGATCAGCAGCCGGGGGACTTCCCCGACGCCCAGCGGCGCGGCTGCCCCGAGGACGACATCGATCACGACGGCGTGCCCAACGCCAAGGACCTGTGCCCGATGGTGCCGGCGGGGCCGCACCCGGACTCGCGGCGTCCCGGCTGCCCGGCGACCGACCTGGACGGCGATACCTTCTATGACGACATCGACGAGTGCCCGGCCCAGGCGGCGGGCCTGTCCCCGGATCCGATGCACATCGGCTGCCCGCTGCCCGACCGCGACAAGGACAGCGTCCCCGACGGCGCCGACGCCTGCATCGATCGCCCGGGCGCGCCCGACGTGGATCCGAAGAAGAACGGCTGCCCGGGCCTGGTCCGGATCGAGCGCGGCCTCATCGTCATCCTGAGCCCGGTGTTCTTCGCCACCGACAAGGACGTGATCCTGCCGCGCAGCTTCCCGGTGCTGCAGGCGGTGGTCAACGCGATCAACGCGCAGCCGCTCATCAAGCGCGTGGCCATCGAGGGGCACACCGACAACCGCGGCACGGCCGAGCACAACCGTGACTTGTCCGAGCGGCGGGCCAAGAGCGTGCGGCGCTGGTTCATCGCCCACGGCGTCGACCCCGAGCGGTTGGAGGCGCACGGCTACGGGATGGATCGGCCGATCGCCCCCAACCAGACGGCCGTCGGTCGGGCGCAGAATCGCCGCGTCGAGTTCCACATCACCGACCCGCTCCCGCCCGGTCCCGGCACGCTGTAGTCCCTCACGGCCGTAAGCACTGATCTAAATGAGGCACATGCTCGCCGCCCCGCGCCATCGGAGGGGCGGCGAGCGTGTGTCATGTCGCCAGGGCTTCGGTGAGCGAGCGGTGGAAGTAGGTGAGGCTGTGCTCGAAGCGGCCGTAGGTGAGGTGGGTGTTGGCGCCCGAGCGCAGGCCGCGCTGGATGGATTCGCCCATGGCGAAGTCTTCCTGCACGGCGCCAAAGAGGATGTCGATGTTCTTCTGCCAGTGGCGGAGCGCCTTTTCGCTCGTGGGCGGCTCGGGGACCAGGGTGCAGTAGTGCATCTCGGTCTCCTCGGTGCCGACGGGGTAGGCGGAGAACAGGCTCACGTGGTCGGGCTGCACGAGCAGCATGGTGTTCGGGAACACGTAGTAGAGGATGTTGGCGTGGGGGCGGAGCCGGCGCTCGCTCTCGGGCAGGTGGGCGAGCTGGGTGATGGTGCGCTTGGGGAAGATGTTCCGCAGGTGTCGGCCGAGCCGCTCGTGCAGGCCGAGGTTGTCGAAGAAGAGGGGGTAGATGCTGTCTGCGTGCACCCGTTTGAGGTGGTAGGCCTCGAGGAAGACCTCCATGGCGAGCTTCCAGTTGAGGGCCTTGCGGAAGCGCCTCGGCTGGTGGACGGTGTGGCTGGCGAGGTCGAGGTGCGCGAGCTCGGGCTCGAGGGGGCCGAGGTGGCGGGGGAGGTCGAGCGGATCCCCGGGGGTGGGCCGGACCCAGACGAGGCCCGCGTGCGCGACCACCGGGAGCGGCACGAGGCCGGACTGCCGGCGGTCGACCTGGGGGAAGCCGACCTCGTGCGGGATGTGGAAGAGCTGGCCGTCGGTGTCGTAGGTCCAGCCGTGGTAGGGGCAGACCAGGGCCTTGAGCCGTCTGCCCGCGGGCTCGGCGACGATGCGGGTGCCCCGGTGGCGGCACACGTTGAGGTAGGCGCGGAGCTCGCCGGCCTCGCTGCGCAGGACCACGAGGGGGACGCCGGTCTCGTCGTGGGTGAGGAAGTCGCCCGGGGCGGCGAGCTGGCTCGTGTGGCCGACCACGAGGGGGCCGCCGCGGAACAGGAGGGCGAGCTCGCGGTCGAGCTGCGCGGGGGAGGTGTAGATGTCGATGGGGGCTGAGCCGCCCGTGGCCTCCATCTGCTGGGTGCGCCGGGCGGCGTGTTCGAGGGTCTCGTCGATCAAACGCAGCTCGGTGACGCGATCCATGCCCCAGGGTAGCCCGCCCGCGGGGCGGGGCGCACGAGATCTGCGCTCCTCCTGGAAGGCGCACATCTCGGCCTGGGCCGGCAGGGTCCCGGTGTTGCCGATGACCTTGAACTAGACCGAGACGTCGCGCCCTCTGCCTCCGCTGATCAGGAAGGGGTACGCGGCACTCAACCCCCCGATCCCCGATCCTGGTCTCCAACCCCCCCGGACCGGCACAAAACCCCCCCGGTACCGGCACTCAACCCCCCCGGTACCGGCACTCAACCCCCCCGGTACCGGCCTTCAACCAGGG
>DATAGU010000341.1:0-6323 GCA_036263495.1 Polyangia bacterium
GTACCGCCACTCAACCACCCCGGTACCGGCACTCAACCACCCCCTACGCGCCACTCAACCACCCCCTACGCGCCACTCAACCACCCCGGTACCGGCACTCAACCACCCCCTACGCGCCACTCAACCACCCCAGTACCGGTATGTAACAGCTGTCTTGCAGAAGGGTCAGCGCAGGATCTCGTTCAGCGCTTCTATGAGGTGGATGTTCTCCTCAGGCGTGCCCACGGTGATGCGCAGGCAGTCCTGGAGGCGCCCGGGGCCAAAGCGCCGCACCAGGATGGAGCGGTCGAGCAGGGCCTGCCACACGGCCCCGGCATCGGCGAAGCGGGCCAGGAAGAAGTTGGCCCCGGAGTAAAACGTCTCGACCCCGGGCAGGCGGCCGAACACGCGCATGAGCTCGTCACGCTCGGCCGCGATCTCGCGCATGTGGGCGCGCAGCTGCGATGCGAAGCGGCCGATGGCCACCTCGGCCACCCGCTGCGCCAGGATGCCGATGTTGTAGGGCGGCCGGATCTTCTCGACCTCGTGCGCGAGCTCGGGCAGGGCCACGAGGACGCCGATGCGCAGGCCGGCGAGGCCGATCTTGGAGTAGGTGCGCAGGATGGCGCAGTTGCCGAAGACTTCGACGAGATCGATGAGGTCCTCGCCGCCATAGCCGACGTAGGCCTGGTCGAGGATGAACAGGGTGTCGGGGTGGGTCCGGAGGAGCTCCTCGACGATGCCGCGCGACCAGACGGTGCCGGTCGGGTTGTTGGGGGTGGCCAGGAAGACGAGGTTCGGATCCGCCTTGCGCAGGGTCTCGGACAGGACGTCGGCATCGGCCTGGAAATAGCGGCCGAGCGGCGCCTCGACTGGCTCGAGGCCGGCGGCCAGGGCGGCGGTGCGGAAGACGACGAAGCCCGGCGCGGGGAAGACGATGGTGCCCTGGGCCCTCCCGGGCGGCGGCTCGGCGAGCGCGCTGCACAGGAGCGCGATGAGCTCGTCGCCGCCGTTGCCGAGCACGAGCCGCTCGGGGGGCTGGGCCAGGTCGGCGGCGATGGCCGACCGCAGCCGCGAGGCGCGCGGGTCGGGGTAGCGGTTGATGGGGGCGTCGCGCACGGCCCGCGCCACCGCGGCCATGAGCTCGGGCGGCGCGGCGTAGGGGCTCTCGTTGGCGTCGAGCTTGATGGCCACCTCGACGGGGGGGACGTGGTAGGGGTCGATGGGGCGGAGCCCGAGGCGTACGCGGTCACGCCAGGCGCTCATGAGGCGGTCTCCTTGTCTTGGCTTGCGGTCCGGAGGGCCACGGCGCGGCCGTGCGCGTCGAGGCCCTCCACCTCGGCGAGGCGGCGGATGTCGGCGGCGTGCGCGGCCAGGGTCTCGGCGCCGTATTCGAGGATGGAGGTGCGTTTGAGGAAGTCGTGGACGCCGAGCGGGGAGCCGAAGCGCGCGGCGCCGCCGGTCGGGAGGACGTGGTTCGGGCCGGCGTAGTAATCGCCCGCGGCCTCGGGGGTGTAGGGGCCGATGAAGAGCGCTCCGGCCGAGCGGATGCGGCCGGCCTGGGCCCGGGCGTCCTCGCACAGGAGCTCGAGGTGCTCGGGGGCGAAGCGCTCGGCGAAGTCGATGGCCTCGTCGAGGCTGCCGACGACCACGGCGGCGCCGTGGGCGGCGAGCGACTGCGCGGCGATGTCGCGCCGCGGGAGGTCGGCGAGCTGACGCGCGACCTCGGCGGCCACGGCGCGCGCCAGGGTCTCCGAGGGGGTGACGAGCACGGCGTAGGCGTCGGTGTCGTGCTCGGCTTGCGAGAGGAGGTCGGCCGCGATCCAGGCGGGCGCTGCCCCGCCGCCCGGGGTGGCGAGGATCAGGATCTCGGAGGGGCCGGCCACCTGGTCGATGGCGACGTCGCCGAAGACGAGGCGCTTGGCGGCGGCCACGTAGGCGTTGCCCGGGCCGATGATCTTGTCGACGCGCGGCACGCTCTCGGTGCCGTGGGCGAAGGCGGCGATGGCCTGCGCGCCGCCGAGCGCGAACACCCGGTCGACGCCGGCCACGCGCGCGGCGTGCAGCACCTCGGGGGAGGGGCCGGGGGTGGTCATGAGGAGCTCGCCCACGCCCGCGGCCCGGGCCGCGGCGGCGCCCATCAGCACCGAGGAGGGGTAGCGGGCGGTGCCGCCCGGGGCGTAGAGGCCCACGCGCTGGAGGGGCGTGAGCCGCAGGCCGAGCCGCGCGGGCCCTTCCTCCAGAAGGAAGCCAGCTGCGCCGAGGCGGGCGGCCTCCTCGTCGTGGAACCGGCGGATGCGCTCGTGCGCTCGCGAGAGGGCGGCCTGGACGTCGGCGGGTGTGCGGTCGGCCAGGGCATCCCAGGCGTCGCGACGGATCTCGATCTCGGTGAGCTCGCGTCCCTCGAGCTCCCGGGTCAGCTCTCGCAGCGCGCGGTCGCCACCGCGGCGTACCGTGTCGATAATCTTCTGGGCGCGGCCGAGCACCTCGGGCGCGCTGGCGCTTTCACGCCGGAACAAACGGGCGAGGACCGCCTGACGGTCGGGATCGCCCGGTAGGAGCAGACGGAGCGGAACCATAAATGCACCTTACCCCGTTTCAGCTCTTTGGCAGCAGGGACGAACGAGCGCACGGTCGCCCGCGAGCGGGCCGCAGATCCGTGTTTCCTGTGTCCGGGCGAGTGCTTCCCCTGCAAGCGAGGGCGTTGACAACGAGGTCGAGGATGGTATGGTCCGCCTCCAATTTCCGTCACACCAAGCGAGCAGGAGCCCCCCCATGGCCGACTTTGTCTTCTCTTCCGAATCCGTGACCGAGGGTCACCCCGACAAGATCTGTGACCAGGTCTCCGATGCCATCCTGGATGCCATCATCACCCAGGATAAGACCTGCCGCGTGGCGTGCGAGACCCTGACCAAGACCGGGTTCGTGATGATCGCGGGCGAGATCACGACCAGCTGCTACGTCGACATGCCGAAGATCGTGCGCGAGACGGTCAAGGAGATCGGGTACGACGACTCGGCGCTCGGCTTCGACTACAAGACGTGCGCGGTGCTGACCGCGATCGAGCAGCAGTCGCCGGACATCGCCCAGGGCGTCGACGGCAAGGGCGTCTACACGCAGGACGACCAGGGCGCGGGCGACCAGGGCATGATGTTCGGCTATGCCTGCGATGAGACGAAGGAGTTCATGCCGACGCCGATCGCGCTCGCCCACCGGCTGACGCGGCGCCTGGCGGAGGTGCGCAAGAACCGCCGCCTGCCGTTCATCCGGCCCGATGGCAAGTCGCAGGTCTCGGTGCGCTACGAGAACGACAAGCCGGTGGCGATCGAGACGGTGGTGATCTCGACGCAGCACTCGGAGGACGTGAAGTACGAGACGCTGCGCGAGGCGGTGGTCGAGGAGGTCATCAAGAAGGAGCTGCCGCCCGAGCTGCTCAAGCGGGAGCCGCGCTATTACGTGAACCCGACGGGTCGCTTCGTGGTGGGCGGGCCGATGGGCGACTCGGGGCTGACCGGGCGCAAGATCATCGTCGATACGTACGGCGGCTGGGGCCGTCACGGCGGCGGCGCGTTCTCGGGCAAGGACCCGTCCAAGGTGGACCGCTCGGCGGCGTACTATGCGCGGTTCATCGCCAAGAACATCGTGGCGGCGCGGCTCGCGCGGCGCTGCGAGGTGCAGGTGGCGTATGCCATCGGCGTGGCGCAGCCGGTGTCGATCCTCGTGACCACGTTCGGCACGGGCGTGATGGCGGACGACAAGCTGTCGCAGCTCGTGCGGCAGAAGTTCGATTGCCGGCCGAGCGCGATCATCCGGGAGCTGGATCTGCTGCGGCCGATCTACCGGCAGACGGCTTCTTACGGGCACTTCGGGCGCGCGGAGAAGGAGTTCTCCTGGGAGCAGCCTTCGCGCAAGGAAGAGCTCGAAGAGGCGGCCCGCCACTCCTCCTGACGTCGGGGGGCAAGCCCCCCACCCCATGCGAGAGGGAACCTACGGTTACCCTCTCGCGCTCTCCTTCCCTTTCTTATCGATGCTGTAGAGGCGCCTGGGTCCTCGCCGCCCTGTGCCGGCAGAGGAACGGTGTTCCTTGGCCTTGGGCGGCTGCGGAGGGCGCTCACTCTTTACGAGGGCCGATGCTGTAGGAGGGCCAAGGACAGCTCCCCGCAAGATCGTGCAGCGTGGGCGAGGGACCTGATGTGCAGGTCTCGGAGCGCGACTCCGCAGGCTTCTACAGTACGGTCAGCTCAACGACACCAGCGTGGGCCGAGGACCTGAAGCGCGGAGCGGACCTGCACATCAGGTCCCTCGCCGGGGTCACCCAGTTCCGGGGAGCTGTGCTTGGCGGGGAGAGGGGACGTGGGGTCAGGGCTTGGGGGGCCAGGGGACGACCATGGAGACGCGTCGGATGCGCTCGGCGTAGGCGGGGCGACGCGCGAGCATGCGGCGCTCGATCATGGGGATGGTGATGAAGACGAACATGGCGGTGATGGAGGCGGCGCCGGCGATGGTCGTGAGGACGGGGGCGCGGGCGGCCAGGCCGAAGAGGGCGAGGCCCCACCAGAAGCCCATCTCTCCGAGGTAGTTGGGGTGGCGGGACCAGCGCCAGGGGCCGCGGTCCAGGATGGCGCCGGCGGGGGGGGACTGGCGGCGGAATTCGTAGAGGGTCTGGTCGGCCAGGGCTTCGAGGGCGATGGCGCCGCCGGTGACGAGGGTGGCGAGGAGGTCGAGGGCGTTGAAGGAGGTGAGCCGCAGGGTGGAGGCGGGGTAGAGGGGGACGCACGCGAGGAGCACGATGAGGGTGGGGAAGAGGTGCAGGCCGGTGAAGCTCACGAGCCAGTAGGCGGCGCCGGTCTTGTGGCGCAGATCGATGTAGCGCCAGTCTTCATGCTGGAGTCCCTGCCAGGTGCGGATCCAGTTCCAGGTGAGACGCACGCCCCAGGCGGTGACGAGGAGGACGAGGAGGGCTCGCCGGATGGGATCGCCGCCGGCGTCGGGGTGGAAGGCGAGGTACAGGACGATCGGGACGGGGGCGACGCTCCAGTAGATGTCGTAGAAGCTCGAGTTGTCGAAGGCCAGGCTGAAGACGAAGATGACGAGGGTGGCGGCGAGGTCGGCCCAGGCGACGATGGCCAGGGGATGATGTCCGCGGAGCACCCAGGCGACGGCCCAGGCGACGGCCAGGGCGACGAGGTAGGCGATGAGGACGAGGAGGAAGGCGCGCCGGAGCGAGCGGTCGTTCGGGGATGCGGTGGTGGACATGGGATCGGGTTCCTCTGGGGGCCTCTTGGGTGGCGGGGACATTACAACAAGCGGCGCCGGGTCGGAGTGGGGCGGCGTTGGCTTTCTCGCTAGCGCGGGATAAGGTGCCCGCCATGTCGAGCTACAGCGAGATCCTCTACGAAGTGACGGCGCCGGTGGCGCGTATCACGCTCAATCGGCCGGACAAGCGCAATCCCATCGGGCCCAAGACCATCGGGGAGCTGCTCCATGCGCTCGAACGCGCCCGCACGGACGGGACGGTGCGGGTGGTGGTGATCACGGGCGCGGGGAAGGTCTTCTCCGCGGGCGGGGACCTCGGGACCATGGGGCAGGGAGGGACGCCGCTGCAATCGGGGGCCTCGGAGAACACGACGGCGGGCACCTTCGTCGACCTCAACCTGGCGCTGGCTCGCCTCGGCAAGCCGACCGTGGCCATGGTCAACGGCCATGCCCTGGCGGGCGGGCTTGGCCTCGTGGTGGCCTGTGACGTGGCCATCGCGGCCAACTCGGCCAAGTTCGGTACGCCCGAGATCAACGTGGGGCTGTGGCCGATGATGATCATGGCCACGATCTTTCGCAACGTGCCGCGCAAGCGTGGCCTCCTCCTCATGCTCACCGGCGACATGATCGATGCGGCCGAGGCCGAGCGGATGGGGCTCATCACCCGCGCCGTGCCGCCCGAGCAGCTCCAGGCCGAGGTCGAGGCGCTGTGTAAGAAGCTCGCCGGCAAGAGCCTCAAGGTGATGGGGCTCGGCCTGCACGCGTTCCACGCGACCGAGGACATGGAGTTCGAACCCGCGCTGCGCTATCTCGAGTCGCAGCTCGTGGGCGTCCTCGGCACCAACGACGCGCGCGAGGGGCTGCTCGCGTTCCGCGAGAAGCGCGATCCGAAGTGGACGGATACCTAGCGGGAACGCAGAACGGGTGGCTGCGAACGGCCGGGGCCGGGCGGTCGTGTAAAGTATTTTGTGTCCGGCCGCTCGTTGTCAGTTCAGTAGCTCCCTGGTCACGGCATCCAGGTGAGCGCTGGGATGAGCCCGCCGAGTCGGTGCCAGGTACAGGTTTGCCAGCTTGGCCGAGCTGATAGG
>DATAGU010000342.1:0-49983 GCA_036263495.1 Polyangia bacterium
CATGCACTCGGCCACCAAGTACTTCGGCGGCCACAGCGACGTCATGGCCGGCACGCTCACCTGCGCGCGCACGGACGAGCTGTGGGAGCGCATGGTGTATCTCCGTTCGAACCTCGGCGGCATCCTCGGGCCGTTCGAGGCCTGGCTGGTCGTGCGCGGGCTGCGCACGCTCTTTCTGCGGGTGCGTGCGGCCAGCGAGACGGCGCTCTACCTGGCCCAACGTCTCGAGCGCCACCCGGGGCTCGTGGCCGTGCTCTATCCGGGACTCGCGAGCCACCCGCAGCATGATCTGGCGGCCCGCCAGATGCGGGGGGGCTTTGGCGCCATGCTGTCCCTCCGCGTGCGCGGCGGTGAGGAGGCGGCCATCCGCGTGGCCGCCTACCTGCGCCTCTTCAAGCGCGCCACCTCGCTCGGCGGGGTGGAGAGCCTGGTCGAGCACCGGGCGAGCGTCGAGGGGCCGACGAGCCCCGTCCCCGGGGACCTGCTCCGCCTGTCGGTGGGGATCGAGGCGCGGGAGGATCTGTTGAACGACGTCCTGCGGGCCCTGGAGGCGGCGGGGGTCTGAAGGAGGCGATCAGTTGAGCTTGGCGGCGGGGATCACCGACAGCAGGCGGATCTTGGTGAGCACGTCCTTCTTGAAGGGGTAGTTGCCGCGGACCTTGCCGGTGCTCTCGTCGAAGGTGAAGCCGACGCTCGAGGGGCCGGCGACCGACAGGGCGGCGCTCACGGCCCAGCGGGCCACGCTCTTGCCGTGCGGGTCCTTGACCGGCTGCGACGACATGGCGCGGCGCACGGCCTCGCGTGCGGCCTCGTCGAAGCGCCGCCGGCCCGAGGTCTTCACGACCTTGGCGTCGAGGAGCTGTCCCATCTCGTCGACCACCACCTCGACCACGGTCTCCTGCCAGCTGACCCCGGTGGAGGTGGAGTTGGCGCCGACCAGGAGCTGATCGTAGCGCTGGTTCTGCAGCTCGCGCGAGGCGTCGAGGGCGCGCGGGGTGGCGCCGCCCTGGGGCTTGCTGTTGAGCCAGGCCTTGGCCCAGGCCTTGGCCGCGCTGTCGTCGCTCACGACTTCGCGCGCGGGCTTGAAGACCGCATCGAGCCGGCGCTCGGCGTCACGCCAGGCCGGGGCCACGTTGCCCGATTGCGCCCGCTCCTGGCCGGCCAGCTCGGCGAGCGTGTTGCGCACGTGGGCCGCGGCTTGCTCGCGGTCGTAGCTCGCGTCGCGCGCGTTGGGGTCGCCGCTGCCATCGCCGGCCCGGCGCGTCCGCCCGAGCCAGCTCGGCTTGCCGGTGCCGCCCGGAGCCCCGGGCGTGCCGCCGACGGCGATGGTGCCGATGACACCCGAGGGGAAGAGCTCGACCTTGTTGGGGTTGGCGGCCGGTGGGGGCGTGCCTTCGGCGGGACCGGGAGGGGGTGGCGCCTGCGCCGTCTCGGATCCCGGGGGCGCGGGAGCGGTGCTCGGCGGCGCCGGGGTCACGGGCGGGGGCTTGCTCGGTCCGGGCGGAGGGGGGGACTCCTCGCGCCGCGGTGTGGCGGGCTGGGGCGAGGGCGGCTGGCGCACGGGGTTGCGCGGTGCCTGGATCGGCTCGGGCCGCGCCTTCTTGGGGACGACGGGCGTCACGGGACGGGGTTCGACCGTAGGCTCGCGGCCCCGGATGTCGATCTGGATGGCCACCGGCCCATGCCGCTGCGGTGGCGCCCGATGGACGAGGAGCAGGATCCCGAGGACGCCATGCAGCGCCAGCGAGACGAGTCCGAACCGGGCCCCGCGCAACTTCTCCATCATGAATGGGATGGCCTGGCCCCTCGCGGGGTTGTCTGGAAGCTCATCGAGCGAGGGTCCCGGACCGGAGGATCACGAAGTATTGATAGGGGAGGAGGGTCGGTTCGTCGACCACCGTGAGACCGGCGGCACGGGCGTCGCGCAGGAAGTCCTCGCGGGCGATACGGTGCTCGATGGGGGGGCCTACGGGCGTCTCCCGCTTCTGGAAGTCGATGTTCACGAGCCGCCCCCCGGGTCGGAGGGCCTCCGCGAGCCGCCGTAGATAGAGCACGCCATCGGGGAAATGATGATACGTATCGACCACGAGGACCAGGTCGCAGCTCGCCGGCGGGAGCAGCGGATCTCCTGGGAGGCCGAGCACGGGGGTGACGTTGCGGATCCCCTGGGCCGCGAGCCGTTCACCGAGCGCCGCCAGCATGCGGGGCTCCACGTCCACGGCCCACACATGGCCGGTGGGGCCGAGCACGCGGCCGAGCCGCAGAGAGAAGTACCCGGGCCCGGCGCCGATGTCGCAGGCCACCTGGCCGGGCTGGAGCCCGAGACGCTGGATGACGTCGTCGGGTTTCTGCCACTCTGCTCGCCCCGGCTCCTCCATGCGTTGGATGTAGCCCTCGATGTCCGCGGGGTTGCCGTGATGGCCGCCCGGGAACTGGTGTGCGCCGGTCGGGTGTGGGTGGTGGTCCTGGCCGCCGCCGTGGCCCTTGCCCTCGCTCTTCCCGCCCCCCTTGTCGGCGGGGTGTTCGGGGGGCGCACCGTGACCGGAGATCGAAGCTGTCGTGCTCATGAGGAATGCCATCCAGGCCACGAGCCAACGTGGCCCTATGGGATAGGACTTGCAATGCCGTCGGGACTGCCTCATCCGCTCCGATGCTAAGCTCCAGAAGTGCGCCGCTGTCAACGACTTCCCCTGGATGGCGGGGTCCCGGGGGGCTTCCCGGACCCGGCGCGGCCTATCTTCGCGGTCATGGACAGGGATAGGGACAGGGGCAGGGACGAACGCACCCACACGCGTACGGGCGGGCCGCCGCTCCGGTCGCACGGAGCCCTGGACGGCGCGCAGCGGGGCGCCTTCACCATCGCCATGGTCCGAGGCATTCCCATCCGCCTCCACTGGAGCCTGGGGGTGGTGCTCGTCTACTTCGCCTGGGTGTTCTCCATGCGGTTCGGTGTGCTCGAGTTGTACCGGGGGCTGCCCGTGACCGCGCCGTTTGCCTGGGGGCTCTTGGTGGCGCTCGGCCTGTTTTTGGGGGTGCTGCTCCACGAGCTCGGACATGCGTTCACGGCCCGCGCCTTTGGCGCACGCGTGAGCAGCATCACGCTGACCTTCTTTGGCGGCATCTCGGAGATCCCTTCGATGCCGCGACCCGGGTGGAAGGAGGCGCTGGTGGCGGGGATGGGACCGGGCGTGAGCCTGGTGCTGGCGGCCCTGGCCTATGTCGCGAACCGGCTCGTCAATGGCCTCATCCATCCCGAGCTCGACCTGGCGTTGCGGCTCCTCGCGGGCATCAACCTCATGCTCGCGGCCTTCAACCTCCTGCCCGCCTTCCCGCTCGATGGCGGCCGGGTGCTGCGGTCGCTGCTCACGCGCAGTGTGGGCCGGCTGCGGGCCACGGAGATCGCCGCGCGGGTGGGGCAGGGGCTGGCCGTCCTGCTCGGGCTCCTGGCCGTCTTCGGCAACCTGTATCTCCTGGTCATCG
This sequence comes from Polyangia bacterium, assembly GCA_036263495.1. Classification (GTDB taxonomy): domain Bacteria; phylum Myxococcota_A; class Polyangia; order Palsa-1104; family SHYY01; genus DATAGU01. The sequence continues at coordinate 3,481 of DATAGU010000342.1, forward strand.
CCTTCCTCATCTGGATGATGGCCGACGCCGAGCTGCGCGCCGAGCGGATGCGCATCACGTTGCGCGGCCTGCGGGCGCGGGATCTCATGGAGCCGGATCTGCCCCTGTGCGTGGACGCCGCGACACCGATCGATGCGGTGGCGCAGGAGATGAGCCGGGCCCGCCGCGTGCTCGCCCTCGTGTGCAGTGGTGAGCGGGCGTTGGGCGTGATCGAGACGGCGGACATCCGGCGCCTCGCGCCCGAGGTGCGGCCCCGGCTACGCGCGGTCGAGGTGGCGCGGGAGCTCCCGCTCATGGACCCGGACATGCCGGCCGAGGAGGCGGTGATGCGGCTCCAGAGCGAGCATGCCGCCCTGGCCGCCGTGTGTGACGTGGGGGGCCGTCTGGTCGGCATCCTGACCCCCGAGGGGGTGCTGCGGATCTTCGAGCTGGCGGGGCTCACGCCGTCGGCCGTGCCGTCATGGACCCCGCCTGGCGGGCGCCGTGTGCCGGTGGAGAGCGTGTGAGGAAGTCTGGAGGGGCGTCGGCCGGCCGGGAGCATGGGGGGCCGGCCGGCGGGGCGGCTACATCATGAGACCGCCATCGACGTCGATGGTGCGGGCGTTGAAGTAATCGCATTCGAGGATGAACCGCACCGCCAGCCAGATGTCCTCGGGCACGCCGATGCGGCCGACCGGGATGGCGGCCACCAGGGCGTCGCGCGCCTTCTGGTTCATGCCCTGGGTCATGGGGGTCTCGATCATGCCCGGGGCGATGGCGCCGACGCGGATGCCGAAGGCGCCGAACTCACGCGCCCAGGTGAGGGTGTTGGCCGCGAGCGCCGCCTTGGCGGCCACGTAGTTGCTCTGGCCGCGGTTGCCGTAGCGGGCGATGGACGACATGTTGACGATGACGCCCGGGCGGCTGCCGGTCTCGAGCATCTTGGCCGCTACCTCGCGTGCCATGAAGGTGGCGCCCGAGAGGTTGATGTCGATGACGGCCTTCCAGTCCTCGTTCGTGAGCTTGCGCACCTGACCGGTCTCGCGGTCCTTCTTGACGAGGAGGCCGTCGCGCAGGATGCCCGCGTTGTTGATGAGGCCGTTGAGGCCCCCCATGGCCTCGTGGGCCCAGGCGACGAACGCCTCGCAGTCGGCCGGGTCGGCGACGTTGAGGCGGCGGGTGTGGACCTTGCCGGCCGTGCCGGTGAGCGAGCTCGTGAGCGCGCGCAGGCCCTCCTCCTTGACGTCGCCCACGGCGACCTGCGCGCCGGCCTCGGCCAGCCGCTGCGCGAAATGCGCCCCCATGCCCTGCGCTCCCCCGGTGACGACGATCTTGAGGTCTGAAAGTTTCATGGCTGCGTGACTCCGCTGGTTGGTGGGACGGGTTGGTGAAGTGCGCGGATGATGGAAGAGGGACGGCGGGATGTCCAGGCCACTGCTGCCGAGGGAGGTGAGGGAGCGCCTCCTCCGGCCTCACTGCTTCTTCAGGAACTCGATCACGCTCGGCTGGTGCCGCGCCTGGCGGGCGATGCACAGGTCCACCATCTCCAGCGTCTGCTCGAGCGTGCGCGGGCCGCCGTCGATCCGCGTCGCCCGCTCGGTGAAGAACGACGCCGCGTCGGCCCGGTGCGCCGCATCGCAGAAGGCGCCGGGCAGGTGGAGCACGAGCTGGAACTCATCCGAGCGCATGCGCGCCGCCAGCACGTCGTAGTTCTCCTTCACGAAGGCGTACGCCTGCTCCCGCGTCTTCCAGTTGCCGAGCACGCCGGTCAAGATCGAGATCGACTCGCGCAGGTCGAACTCCCCCGATAGCACCTTCGAGAGCGCCGCCCGCACGAGCGCCGGATCGTCGAACGCCCCCACCGCCCCCAGGATCTGGCTGCGCACCCGGCGGTCGGTCGCCGCCTTGGCCGCGGCCAGATACCGCTCCTGCAGCGCACGGTCACCGCGCCGCGCCGCCACCGTCAAGACGAGGTTCACCAGCTCGTCACTCACCGCCACCGCCCCCGCGTCATGGCCGTCGAGCCAGCGCCGCGCCAGCATCTCCGCCTGGGCCACGAGCTGCGGGTCCCCGGCCCCCAGCGTGACGAGCCCGAGGAGCCTCGGCCGGATCAGCGTCGCGTCCTCGGGCTCACCCTGCGCCGGCTGCCACCCGAGCGCACGGGCGCGGGCCCCATACGTCTTGAGGAGGAAACGATCGAACCGGGCCCCGATGTCCGCCGGCAGGAGCTCGCGCCGCACCCCCGTGAGCTCGAACGTGCTGCTCAGCACGTGGCGGTCCGGATCCGCCGCCAGGAAGCCGGGCACGAGCCCGAGCGCCTCGCCCTGCAGGAGGTCCCCCCGCGCCACACGCGCCGCCACGTCCGAGATGAGCCCCACGCGCTCGGCCAACGTGAGCTCCTTGGCCGCCGCCACCAGCTGCCCGAGCAGGGCCGACGCGTACCCCACGCGGTAATACCCGGCCGCGTCCGCGTTGGCCATGATCCACTCCGGGCAGCGCCCGCCCGCCTCGTCGAGCGTCAGCTCCGTCTGGCGCTCGCTGAGGAGTGTGCACGAGCGGCGCACCTTCCCGCTCGCGCTGTACTTCACGCACACCGGGACGCGCCACAGCTGCTCCCCGCTGCCGCGCGAGCCGAGCGGGAGATACCGCTCCTGCGACAGGATCAGGCGCGGCGTCGCGCCCCCGCCGCAGCGCACCGCGACCGAGACCAGCGGCACCCCGGGCTGCTCCAGGAAGGAGCGATACGCCGCCGTCACCTCCGACCCCGCGTGCTCCCCGAGCTTCTGCAAGAAGTCCTCGGCCGTGGCGTTGCCGTGCGCGTGCGCCGCGAGGTAGTCGTGGATGAACTTCTGGAACTTCTCCTCGCCGAGCCAGGCCTCGAACATGGTGAGGATGGCGTTGCCCTTGCCATAGGTGATGTTGTTGTCGAACGAGGCGGCGATGGCGTGCCTGGTCGCCACCGGCAGGCGGATGGGCTGCGCCGTGACCAGGCTGTCGGCCGTCATGCTGCCCGCCCGGATCAGCGACAACCGGTCGAGCGGGTAGCGCCACGACGGCTCCAGGCGATCGGTGATCTTGGCGTCGAACCAGCTGGCCAGGGACTCGTTGAGCCAGGTGTCGTCCCACCAGCGCATGGTCACGAGGTCGCCGAACCAGTAATGCGCGAGCTCGTGGATGGCGATGTTGGCGTACCGCTGGTGGCGCTGCAGCGTCTCCTCGGTCTTCTTGATGAGGGTGAGCGGCTGCCCGAGCGCCACCAGCCCCGGGTGCTCCATCGTCCCCCAGAAGCGCGGCACCACCGCTACATCGAGCTTGCCGTAGGGGTAGGGGATGCCGGTGTAGTCCTCGAGCAGGCCGACGATGCGCGGGGTCACCGCGAGCGCGTAGGCGGCTTCCTCCCGCCGTCCGCGCGGCACGGCGATGCGGAAGGGCGTGCCGTGCCGCCCCGCGACCGGGCCCTCGACCAGGTCGAAGGGGCCGACGATGAAGGCCACGAGGTAGCTCGGCAGGGGCCGCGTCTCGGCGAGGCGCACCACCTTCATGCCGCCCGGCTCGTCGGCGTGCGACTCCTCCTTGGCGTTGCCGAGCGCCACGTGGTCCTTGCGCACGTGGAACACCAGGCGCCAGGGCACCTTGAAGCTCGGCTCATCGAAGCAGGGGAAGGCGCGCCGCGCGTCGGTGGGCTCGAAGAAGGTGTAGGCGTACCAGGTGTCGCCCTCGCCCCCCTCGCTCTGACGGTAGAGGCCGCGGCTGCGCATGCTGTCCATGTGGCCGGCGAAGTGCACGGTCAGGGTGGCCCGTCCCGGCCCGAGCGTCTCGGGCAGGGCGAAGCCGACAAAGTCCTCGCCGCCCGGCACCACCCGCGCCGCGAGCGGCCGCACCGCCTGGCCCTTCCGGGCGGTCGCAGACCCCGCCGCGGCTTCGGTCAGGACCTCGGCCGACTCGATGCGCAGGTCGGTCGCGTTGAGCCAGATCACCCGGGTCGGCGCGTCGAGCTGGAGCGGGATCGTGGCCGTGCCCTGGTAGTCCTCGCGCTCGGGCACGATGGTGAATTCCAGCGTGTAGCCGAGGGGCCGGATGGTGGCCGGCAGGCGCAGCTCGGGCGGCGTGAGCTCGGCGGCGGCGGCAGCGGCCCCCGCCTTCGGCGCCTGCGCAGCGGCCGGAGGCGTCTTGGTACCACGAGGGCCGCGGGGGGCCGCAGCTGCAGCGCCCCCGTACGCCACGGCGGCCAGGAAGATGAGAGCCAGGTTGCGATGCATGGAGTCTCCTATACCGCCTCGGGACGAGCAGAGGGCCGCATTCATCGTCTCTTCAAGAACTCGATCACGCTCGGCAGGTGCTGCTTCTGGTACGCGATGCACCGGTCGAGGGACTCGAGGGACTGCGCCAGCGCGCGCGCGCCGCCTTCGATGCGCGCGGCCCGTGGGGTGAAGAACGACACCACCTCGGCGCGATGCCCTTCGTCACAGAGGCGGCCCGGCAATTCGAGCACGGGCAAGGCGTCGGCCGGCCCCAGGCGCTCGGCGAGCGCGTCCAGGTTCTGGTGGACGAAGTCATAGGCCAGCCCACGGGTCTTCCAGTTGTCGCTCACGCCGATGAGGATGTAGCCCGCGTCGTGGCCCGTGAGCTCCTTGGAGAGCATCCGGGCGAGCGCGCCGCGCACCAGCGCAGGATCGTCGAAGGCGCCGAGCGCCGCCAGGAGCTGATGGCGCACCCGCGAGTTGTTCCCGGCGGCCGCCGGGTCCTTGGACGCGGCCCCAGGCGTCGCTTGGGCCACGGCCAGGTACCGCTCCTGCAGCGCACGATCGCCGTGCCGCGCCGCCACGGCCAGCGCCAGCGGCACGAGGTCCCCCTCAAGAACACGATGGTCATCGAGCCAGCGCTTCACGAGCCTGGTCGCCTCGGCGCGGAGCTGGGGATCATCCCCCATCAGGGCCGCCAGCCTGAGGAGCCGGGGTCGGGCCTGGGTCTCCACCTCCGACTCGCCCGGCCTCGGCTGCCACCCGAGCGCCCGCGCCCGCGGGCCGTAGGCCTCCTGGAAGAAACGCACGAGCCGCGGCGCGAGCTCGGGCGGCACGAGCTCGGGCCGCACCTCCACGAGCCCGAGCGTGCTGCCGATGACCTGGAGCTCGGCGTCGGGCCCGAGGAAGCTGGACACGAGCGCGAGCGCGTCGCCCTGCTTGAGCTCCCCTCGCGCCAGGCCCGCCTCCACGTCGCCCAGGAGGGCCACGCGCTCGGGCAGGGTCAGCTGCGCGCTCGCCGCCGCCAGGCGCGGCAGCATCGCCGGCGCATAGCGCACGCGGTAGTAGCCGTGCCCATTCTCCTGGGCCATCACCCACTCGGGGCACCCGTCACTTCCGAGCGCTTCTATCGGCAGCTCGGCCTTCTGCGCGTCGAGCAGCGTGCACGTCCGCCGCACCTCGCCGCCCGCGCCGTACTTGAGACAGAGCGGGATGCGCCACGTCGGCTTCTCGCCCGCGGGCGACGTCCCCGTCAGCTCGGGCGGCAGCTGCGGCTCCTGCGACACGACGAGGCGCGGCGCCTCGGCCGGCGCGTTCTGGTTCGGGGCCGCGCAGCGCGCCTCGACCGACACGAGCGGCACCCCCGGCAGATCGATGAAGGAGCCGAAGACCCCCGCCACCTCCGCCCCGGCCTGCTCGCCGAGCTGCCGGAGCACCTCCTCTACCGTCGCGTGCCCGTAGGCATGCACCGTGAGGTGGTCATGGAGGAACCGCTGGAACTTGTCCCCCCCGATCCGGGCCTCGATCATGTCCAGGATGGCCGCGCCCTTGGCAGGGCGGCTCTCGGCGCCGAAGAGGGCGGTGAGCCCACGCTCGGAGCCGGCCCCCCTGAGGGGCTGCGCCGTCGCCCCGCTGTCGAGCGTCATCACGCTCCGGTGCAGGTCCGCCCGCGCACCGAGCGAGAAACGCCACGAGGGTTCGAGGCGGTCGAGGACCGCGAGCGAGAGCCAGCGCGCGAGCGACTCATCGAGCCAGGCCTCGTCGCGGGAGCGCAGGGTCACGAGGCCGCCGAACCAGGCGCGTGCCAGCGCGCGGGCGGCGGTGTCGGCGTACCCCTGGTGGCGCTCGAGCTCATCCTCGCCCGCGGGAAGAGGCGTGAGCGCGAGCATCGGGCCCACCACCACCAGTCCGGGGTGCCCCGCGGCACCGGGGGCGCGGGGCGTCACCACCACGTCGAGCTTCCGGTAGGGATACGCGATGTCGACGCTGTCCTCGAGCAGCGCGAGCAGGCGCGGGGTCGCGCCGAGCGCATAGGCGGCCGCGCGCTCGGGCTGATGGCCGCGCGGCACCACCATGCGGAAGGGCGTCTCGTGGTGTCCCACCACCTGTCCCTGCACGAGCTCGAACGGTCCCACGGCGAACGCCACGAGATCGCTCGGCAAGGGCGGCGTCTCGGCGAAGCGCACGACCTTCATGCCCGCGGGCTCGTCCTCCTCCGACTCCAGGGGCGCGTTGGCGACGGCCGTGTCGTCCTTGCGCACGTGGAGGACGAGGTGCCAGGGGGCCTTGAACTCGGGCTCGTCGAAGCAGGGGAAGGCACGCCGCGCCCCCTGCGGATCGAAGGAGGTGTAGGCGTACCAGTCGCTCTGCGCGTCCTGGCGCACGTCACTCTGACGGTAGATCCCGCGCGTGCGCGAGCTCTCCATGCGGCCGGTGAAGCGCACCTTCAACGTGGCTCGCCCCGGGCCGAGCGCGCCATCGGTGGCCAAGCCCACGAGATCCTCGGTGCCCGGCATCAGGCGGACCGGGAGCGACCGCCGATCCCGGGCCACCACCATCTCGGCGCCGTCGATGCGCAGGTCGCTCGCCTCGAGCCACACCACCCGGGTCGGCGCGTCGATCTGGAGCGGGATCGTGACCGTGCCTTGATACTCTTCTTGGCTCGGGACGATCGTCAGCTCGAGCTCATAGCGGAGCGGGCGGATGGTGCCTGGTAGGCGGGAGCCCGGCCGTGACAATGGGGCCGTCGCCGGTGAGGGCGCGGCCGGGCGGGCCGTGGGCGCCGCGGCGGCGCGCGGGTCCACGGAGGCCCAGGCCATCATCAAGGAGAGGGCCGAGCACAGGCGGAGATGCGGGTAGCGATGGGGAGGGGAGGTACGGGGCATGGGGTTTCCTGGAGAGGATAGAGGGGGCACCGGACCGGGCCGCGGAGCTCAGTGGGGCGGCTCGTTGGCCAGCGACTTGGCCACCGCCTCGACCCGGGCAAAGAGATGGAGAAAATTCTCGCCCAGCACCTTGCGCACCTCGGCCTCGGAGTGACCGCGGCGGAGCAGCTCCTCGGTGATGCGCGGCAGGAGCGACACATCCTCGAGTCCCTCGGGCGGGTCGGAGATGCCATCGAAGTCGCTGCCGATGCCCACGGCGTCGGGGCCGGCGACCTGGATGACGTGCTCGATGTGGTCGATCGCCTTAGTCCAGGACGCGAGCTTGTAGGTGCGCTGGTCGCCGCCGAGCAGCGCGCGCAGCGCCTCCTGCAGCTTCTTGGGATCCTTGGCGTACTGCTGCTTGAGCTTGAGGTACTCGGGCTTCCTCGCCGCCAGGTCCTTGCGCCACTCATCCGTGGCCGCCTGGTCGAGGAAGAGCGTGCCGAAGTTGATCATCACCACCCCGCCCTTGGCGGCGATGCGGCGGATCTGGTCATCGGTGAGGTTGCGCGGGATGTCCGAGAAGACCTTGCACGAGGAGTGCGAGGCCAGCACCGGCGCGCGCGAGACCGCGAGCACCTGATCGAGCGTGGCGTCGCCGACGTGCGAGATGTCGACGATCATGCCGAGGCGGTTCATCTCGCGCACCACCTCGCGGCCGAAGTCGGTGAGGCCGTGGTGCACGGCCGAGGCCGCGGGGTCGAAGTCGGGCAGGTAGAACGGCCCCGAGGAGTCGGCCCAGTTGTTGGTGTTCGTGTGGGTCAGGGTCATGTAGCGCACGCCCGCGCGGTGGAAGGCGCGCAGCGCGCCGAGCGAGTCCTCGATGGCGTGGCCGCCCTCGATGCCCATGAGCACCGCGATCTTGCCCGCCTGCTTGGCGCGGCGGATGTCGGCCACCGAGGTGGCGAGGAGCATGTCGCGCGGATGCTCCTCCACCACGCGGTACGTGAGGTCGATGAGCTCGAGCGCGCGCCGCGCCGCGCCGCCGGTCTCGGCGAACGAGCCCGGCACGTAGATCGAGAAGAACGGCGCCGTGAGGCCACCCTCGCGCGCCCGCGGGATGTCGAAGTGGGTGGTGGCGCCGCGCGTGCCCACGTCGGCCCACTTGGTGATGAGCTGGTCCGGGGCATCGATGTGGCTGTCGACCACGATCGCCGACTGGTGCAGGCGCCGGGCGCGCGCCGCCAGATCCTCGGCGTGCGTGGCCGGCGCGGCGAAGAGGGCGAGCGCAGGGAGCCAGAAGGACAGCTTGGACTTCATGGGCATACGGAAGATCTCCTTTCGCCAGTGACCGTGGGCCGCTTCACAGGGCGAGCGCGAGCTGGGGGCGCGCCACTGTGCGTCCGGCCAGAAGTTCGTGGAAGCCGGCCAGCGGGTCGAACCCGGGGCCGAGGAGGTCGCTCGCGAAGTCCCAGGGCCAGCTGCGCCGGCCCTCGGGCGGCAGGTCCCGGCGCTGCTCGATGTAGGCGCGCAGGAACTGCCGGGTCGGCGCGTTCATGTACCCCCAGCCGCCGAGAGGGCCGAACTCCGCGGCGTAGCGGGCGGCGATCTTGAGGAACAGCTCGTCCCTCCGCACCTTGGCCAGGATGGAGGCGGCCGCCACGGCCACGTGATGCTCCTCGCCGCGGTCCCGCGCCTCGAGCATCGGCCAGTCGGCCGTGAGCGGCTGGAACATACGGGCGCCGTCGCACACGATGCGGCGCGCCGCCGGCGCCGCCTCGAGGAGGGCACGGGCGCGCTCCTGCTCCAGGCGATTGAGCTCACCGCGCACCGTGCGGCGGTCGATCTCGTCCACGTCAATCACCGCGACCACCGCGTGGGCGGCGACGGCGCGGATGCGTTCGGCCAGCTGCCTGCGCGCCTCGTGCGCGTCTTCGCCGGCGCCGAAGCGCTTGGAGTCCATCACCCCCGCGCGGGTGAGCGACGCCGCCTGCCGTGGACGCAGGCCCACGCACGCCATCACCAGGGGGCCGAGGATCGGCCCCCGCCCCGCCTCGTCGATCCCGAGCACCAGATCCGAGGTCGCCTGCGTCATGGCCGGCAAGCTACCACGGCCGGCCCCGGTCTTGAGCCCGATCTTGAGAGGGGGAGGCGCGATCGATTCTGCGTTGCAATCGCCAGGCAGGGAGGGGCCGAACAAGCCGCAGGGGATAGGCCGCAGGGGACGCATCAACGCTGACAGGTCGACGCCGTGGCATCCCTGTGCAGACGTGCCTCGTCCCTGTGAGGCCTCTATCCAATCCCTACAGGGGCCCTATCCAATCCCTACAGGGGCCCTATCCAATCCCTGTAGGGGCCCTGTCTGGTCCCTGAAAGGCCCTATCTAGTCCCTACAGAGACCCTATCCAGTCCCTACGGCGGCCCTGCCTGGTCTCTACAAGGCCCCTATCCGATCCCTGAAAGGCCCCATGAAGTCCCTGCAGGCTGCTATCGAGTCGCCATAAGGCCCTATCCAGTCCCTATGAGAACCCCAATTGGTCCCTACAAGGCCCTCTTTCAGTCCCTACAAGGCCCTATCCAGTCCCTGCGCAGGCCTATCCAGTCCGTGTACTGGGGGTGTCCGGTCGTCGCGGCTACATCCGCGGCGGGGTGACGGCGCTCGGGCTCAACTATCCAGTCCGTGTACTGGGGGTGTCCGGTCGTCGCCGATCGCCCTGCGATACTGCGCACGTGTGGCCAGAACCGCGGTGACGCTCGCCGGGATTGACGCTCGATGGAGACGCCGTGTACCCCTGAAGGAAGCCCATGGCTTCGCCCAGACTCGTCGACAGCTTCCGCAGGGCCCGCTGGCCGGTCATCTTCGGCGTCTGGACCCTGGTCGGGCTGTGCGATATCGCGCGCGGCGTCATCTTCTTGCACTGGGTGCGCAGCTTGCCGCCACGGGTCAGCTGGATGGCGATGGCGCTCGCCAGCAACGAGCTGTGGGCCGTCCTCACGCCGCTCCTGTTCTGGCTGACCTTCCGTTACCCCATCCTACGCGCCACGTGGCGCCGCCACCTCCCGGTCCACGTCCTCATCTCGCTCCTCATGACGGTGGTCGATAGCACCCTGCTGTTCGGGGTCGAGTCCGCCTTGGGCGGCGATCACTCGATGTCCTTCGGTGCGCGCTACTGCAGCCAGCTCATCCTGGACGGCTTCGTCTACGCCGCCGTGGCCTCGCTCGCGCATGCCAAGCGCAGCCACACGCTCTACCTCGAACGGGTGCTCCGCACCTCGGAGCTCGAGGGCCAGCTCGCCCGCGCGCAGCTGCAGGCCCTGGAGATGCAGCTCCATCCCCACTTCCTCTTCAACACCCTGAACTCGGTCGCGTCGCTCGTCCGCATCTGGCGCAACGACGACGCCGTGCGGGCCATCGCCGCGCTCGGTGACCTCCTGCGCGCCACGCTCGAGCGCGACGGGGTGCCCGAGGTGACGCTCGCCGAGGAGCTGCGCTTCACCCACCGCTACCTCGAGATCCAGCGGCTCCGGTTCGACGATCGCCTGCGCGTCGTGGACGCGGTGGATCCCGAGCTCGCAGACGCCCTCGTCCCCCGCCTCATCCTGCAGCCGCTGGTCGAGAACGCGATCCGACACGGCGTGGAGAGGAGCACCGAGCCCGTCACCATCGAGATCTCCGCGCGCGGCGGCGGCGGCCGGCTGCTCCTGGCGGTGCGCGACTCGGGTGAGGGGCCGGCGGGCGAGGGCGAGGGCCCGGGCATCGGCCTCCGCAACACGCGCGCGCGCCTCCAGGCGCTCTACGGCGAGCAGCAGCGCTTCGAGCTGCGCTCCACGCCGGGCGGCACCGAGGCGCGCCTCGAGATCCCGCTGCGACGGGGCGAGGTCCCGGCCGAGGTGGACTGCGTCCCCGCCCCGGTGCGAGCCGCGTCGTGAGCCCGCCGCCCGCCCCGACCCTCTCCGTGCTCATCGTCGACGATGAGGCGCTCGCCCGCCAAGGCATCCGGATGCTCGCCGAGCGCGATCCCGAGGTGCGCGTGGTGGGGGAGTGCGCGAGCGGCACCGCGGCCGTGACGGCGCTCAAGCGGCAGCCGGTGGACCTCGTCTTCCTCGACATCCAGATGCCCGGCCTCGACGGCTTCGCCGCGCTCGCGCAGGCCGCCGAGGCGCAGCCCGCGCCGGCGGTGATCTTCGTGACCGCGTTCGCGGATCACGCGGTGCGCGCCTTCGAGGTGCAGGCCGTCGACTACCTCCTCAAACCCTTCGACGACGAGCGGTTCCGCCGGGCGCTCGAGCGCGCCAAGGCCCACCTGCGCGTGCGCCGGCTGGCGCGCCAGATCGCCGAGGCGGTGGGCGTCACGCACGAGGCCGCGCCTCCCGCCCCGCCCGTGGCCGAACCCGAGCCCGCCTACCTGGAGCGCCTCGTCATCAAACGGGGCGGGCGGCTGTCGTCGCTCCCCGTGGAGGACATCGACTGGATCGAGGCGCAGGATTACTACGCCGAGGTGCACGCCATGGGGCGGACCGACCTCGTGCGCATGTCGCTGCGCGAGCTCCAGGCGCGCCTCGATCCGCGGCAGTTCGTGCGCATCCACCGGTCCACCATCGTCAACGTACGCCGCGTCAAGGAGCTCGAGCCGCTGTTCCACGGCGAGTACGAGGTCCGGCTGTACGACGGGACGCAGCTCAAGCTGAGCCGCACCTTCAAGGACCAGCTCGACCGGCTGCTCGGCGCGCGCTAGTCGCCAGTCGCTGGGCTGGTGGCAGGCCGTGTGCGGCTCGACGCGACCCGCGGCCGTTTGGCTGCAAGCGCCGCGCGGCTCGCCGCAAAACCGGGGCGCCGCCGGACGCGTTCGCCTAGCTTGAGCTGCGTGAGGACACGAGGTCCTCGTCATCGTCGTTCCCTCTCCGTTGGCGTGATGTGGGCTGCATACCGCGGCGCCACCCGAGTGTCTGGCCATTTTCGGACGCCACGGCCACTCGCCTCTCCTGGCCGCCTCCGGCGGCCGCACCACCACGCGCCTTGACACGGCGCCCCCCTCACCGGTTTCTCTACGCATGGCCCAGATCGAGGTGCGGGACCTGCGCAAGACGTTCCAGGTGTCGGCCCGGGCGCCGGGGCTGTGGGGCGCGCTGCGCGGCGTGGTGCGGCGCGAGTGGCGCGAGGTGCACGCGCTCGCCGGCGTGTCCTTCACCCTCGAGGCGGGCGAGCTCGTGGGCTACATCGGGCCCAACGGGGCGGGCAAGTCGACGACCGTGAAGATCATGTCCGGCATCCTCGTGCCCGACCACGGCACGTGCCTCGTGCGCGGCCGCGTGCCGTGGCGCGACCGCACGGCCCACGTGGCCGAGATCGGCGTCGTCTTCGGGCAGCGCACGCAGCTCTGGTGGGACCTGCCGGTGGTCGAGAGCTTCGAGCTCCTGCGCGACATCTACCGTGTGCCGCCGCCGGCCTATGCCCGGGCACGCGACGAGCTCGTGGCGCTGCTCGGGCTCGAGCCGCTGCTCGACGTGCCGGTGCGCCAGCTCTCGCTCGGCCAGCGCATGCGCTGCGATCTCGCGGCGGCGCTCCTCCACGCGCCGCCCATCCTGTTCCTCGACGAACCCACGATCGGGCTCGACGCGCCCTCGAAGCTCGCGGTGCGCGAGTTCGTGCGGCGGCTCAACCGCGAGCGCGGCGTGACCGTCATCCTCACGACGCACGACATGGACGACATCGAGGCGCTGTGCACGCGCGTGATCGTGATCGCCGGGGGCCAGCTCCTGAGCGACGGCCCGCTCGGGCACCTGCGGCAGCGCTTCGGCCGCGAGCGCTGGCTCACGGTGGATCTGTCGGACCCGGGCCAGGCGGACCCCGAGCAGGTGGATCCGGGGCAGGCCTTCCGGGCCGAGGAGTTCGGCGCGCGGCTCGTGCGCCGCGACGGCGGACGCGTGTGCCTGGCGTTCGATCCCGAGCGCGTGAAGCCGGCGGAGCTCATCGCGCGCGTGACGGCGCGCCACGCGGTGCAGGATCTGTTCGTCGAGGAGCCCCCGATCGAGGAGATCGTGGCTAAGATCTACGGCGAGGACGGGCGTATTTTTCCCGGGGGCCCCGGGAGCCCTCCTCCATGAGGCGCCGATGACACGGCGCCGCCACCCTGTCCTGGCCCCGGCCCCGGCCCCGGCGATGACCCGGCGATGAAACCCCTCCTGGCGATCTTCGGCGCCCGCTTCCGGCTGCTCCTGCAATACCGCGCGGCGGCGTGGGCGGGCGTGGTCACGCAGGTCTTCTTCGGGGCGGTGATCACGGCGGCGCTGTCGGCGTTCTACGCCGGCGCCGGCGACGCACGGCAGCCGCTCTTGCTCTCGCAGGTCGTCACCTATGTCTGGCTCGGGCAGGCGTTCTTCTCGCTCTTGCCCTGGCGCACCGACCCCGAGGTGCGCGAGCAGGTCGTCTCGGGCGGCCTCGCCTATGAGCTCCTCCGGCCCGTCGATCTCTACGCGCTCTGGTTCGCCCGCGCGCTCGCGCTCAAGACCGCGCCCGTGCTCCTCCGCGCGCTGCCCTTGTTCGTCGTCGCGGGGCTGTTCCTCGGCCTCCGGCGGCCGGCCTCGCTCGAGGCGGCGCTGCTCTGGCCGCTGGCGGTGGCCGGCGCCGTGGCCCTGTCGAGCGCGTTCATGGTGCTGATGAACCTCTCGCTCCTGTGGAGCGTGAGCGCCGACGGCATCCACTACCTGGTCCCGGTGCTGGTGATGCTGCTCTCGGGGCAGCTCCTGCCGCTGCCCTTGTTCCCCGAGTGGTTCAAGCCGGTGCTCCTGGTGCTGCCGTTCCGCGGCCTGATGGACACGCCGCACCGCGTCTGGCTCGGTGACCTCTCAGGCGCCGCGGCGGCATACGCCCTCGCGCACCAGTGGCTGTGGCTGGTCGCGCTGATCGCGCTCGGGCGCCACCTCCTCGCCCGCGGGCTCAGGCGGGTGGTGATTCAAGGAGGGTGAGGGATCGTGAACGCGCTCCGACTCTATGCTCGCTACGTCGGCCTCTCCTGGCGCGCGCAGCTGCAGTATCGCGCCTCGTTCGCCCTGCAGACGCTCGGCACGGCCCTGCTCTCGGTGGTGGACTTCCTGGCCATCTGGGTGCTCTTCGATCGCTTCAAGCGCATCGCCGGCTGGTCGCTGGCCGAGGTGGCGGTGTTCTACGGCACGGCCAACATCGCCTGGTCGCTCGCCGAGGGCATCGGCCGCGGGTTCGACGACTTCGGCAGCGTCGTCAAGCGCGGCGACTTCGACCGCCTGCTCCTCCGGCCGCGCTCGACCGTGCTGCAGCTCCTCGGCCGCGAGTTCACGCTGCGCCGCATCGGCCGGATCGGGCAGGGCGCGGCGGTGCTGGCCTGGGGCTGGAGGTCGCTCGGGCTCGGCTGGGATGCGGCCCGGCTCGGCCTCTGGCTCCTGGCCGTGGCCGGCGGGGTGGCGCTCTTCGAAGGGATCCTCATCCTGCAGGCCACGCTCGCGTTCTGGACCATCGAGTCGCTCGAGGTCATGAACACGCTCACCTACGGCGGGGTGCAGACGGTGCAGTATCCCCTGGCCATCTATCCCGGCTGGCTGCGGCGGTTTTTTCTCCTCGTGGTGCCGCTCGGGTGCGTGGCCTATTTCCCGGTGGTGCGGCTCCTGGGGAGGACGGATCCGCTCGGGGCCCCGGCGTGGCTCGGCTGGGCCGGGCCATTCGCGGGCTTCTTGTTCCTGGGGGTGGCGCTGCGGGCGTGGCGCTTCGGGATCCGGCACTACACGTCGACGGGCTCGTAGTTCAATGGCTCACGAGGCGGCGGCGTGCGCCGGGGGTGCGGCGTCGCGCGCGGCGAGGATGAGCGGCAGTCCCTTGTCGAGGGCCAAGGTGAAGCTGCGGCGGATCATGCGCGGACGGTAGCCCGGCACGGCCTCGAGCCGCGTGCGCCGTACCAGCTGGCCGAGCACGACCTTCATCTCGTAGGTCGCGAAGGCCGCGCCGATGCAGCGACGCACCCCGCCGCCGAAGGGGAAGTACTCTGCCGGCGTGGGCTTGCCGTCGAGGAAGCGGCGCGGATCGAAGCGCTCCGGATCCTTCCACGCCTCGGGCCGCCGGTGCGCGAGATAGATGGTCGGCACCACCATGACCCCCGCCGGCAATCGCCAGGGGCCGAGCTCCATGGGCTCGGCCAACACCCGCCCGACCACCGGCGCCACCGGCCGCAGCCGCAGCGCCTCCTTGATCGTGGCGTCCAGGTACTCGAGCTGGCCGATGCGCGGCACGAGGTCGCCCGCGCCCACGACGCGCTCGATCTCGGCGCGCACCTCGGCGAGGACCTCGGGGTGCTCGAGGAACGATTGCACGACGAAGGTGAGCGCCGTGGCCGTGGTCTCGTGGCCCGCCGACAGGAGGGTCAGGAGCTGGTCGCGGATCTCGGCGTCCGACATGGGCTGGCCCGCCTCGTCGCGGGCGCCGAGGAGCAGGGCGAGCACGTCCTCGTGCGTCTCGAGGCCCACGCCGCGGCGGCGGTGGATCTCTCCGTAGAGCGCCTCGTCGAGCTCCGCGAGCAGCCGCTCGAACGCGCTGATGGGCGACAGGGGACCGAGCGCCCGCTGCAGCCGCCGCCCGCGGATCTCGCCGTCGGCGCGGACCATCAAGATCGCGAGCGGCGTGCCGGTGCCGAAGTTGATGAAGCGCTTGAGCAGCTCGCGCAGCTGTCTCTGCTCGGCCCCGCTCCCCATGCCGAACACGGTCTCCAGGATGACGTCGAGCGTGATGGCCTGCGTCTCGTCTTGGAGCGGGAAGGGACGGCCGAGCGGCCAGCCATCGATCACCCGATCGGTGATGCGGCGCATGGTCTCGCCATAAGCCTGCATGCGCTCGCCATGGAGCGGCCCGAGGAGGAGCTTGCGCTGCCGCAGGTGCGGCTTCTCGTCGAGGACGAGGAGCGAGTTGTCGCCCAGGAAGGGTTTCAGGAAGATGTTGGCCTTGCCGGCGTGGAACTGCCGCGGATCGCCGCTGAAGACCTGCTTGATCACCGTCGGGTCGCTGGTGAACACCATGGGCGGCGAGCCCGGGGACCGCAGGGTGAAGGTCTCGCCGTAGCGGCGCGCGCAGGTCTCCATCCACGGGATCGGGCGATACGCCCACTGGAGGAGCTGCCACAGCGAAGGGACCGAAGGGCCGGGAGGTAGCGTTGCCATGAGGTCTCCTCGGAGAGGGGGATGAAAGAAGTCCCGGTACAGTAGTCTAAGCCTGGACCGGGGCGCTGCGCTCGCGACGTTTCATAGCGCCGGTCAGCATGCGCCCGCCAGCTTTCCCGCCGGGGCGGCACGTAGTACACCGTTCCGATGAAGAAAAGCCATCTCATCAACGCCGCCATCGGCCTCGGGTGTGCTCTTCTGCTCGGGTTCGCCAGTCACCTACGGCACTGGCTGGCCAATCAGCCCGAGCTATCGGGCGCGGCGCTGGAGAAGCTCTCTGCCCCGGTGCGCACCGGGGTCGCGGTGGGCCGGATGATGCAGGGCGCCGAATGGCTCTTCTATGACATGCGCTTCAGACTGCGCGGCCGGCGGGCGCCGCACCCCGACGTCGTCATCATCGCCATCGACGACACGTCCATCAACAAGCTCGGGGCCTGGCCGTGGAGCCGCAAGGTCCACGCCCAGCTCATCGAGAAGCTGGCCGAGAAGCCGCCCAAGGCGCTCGTCTTCGACGAGTTCTTCGCGAACCCCTCCTCGAACGACCCGGCCGGGGATCAGGCGCTGGCGCAGGCCACGCAGGGCAAACCCTGGGTGGTGCATGCCCTCTCCTTCTACACCTCCCCGGATGGCCAGGCCTTCAACGTGGACACCCCGTACCCGGCGCTGCTCGAGTCGATGTCGGCCGCGGCGGCGGTGAACGCCTACCCCGACGCCGACGGCGCGCTCCGGCGGGCCCAGCTGTATCTCCGCGTCGAGGGCGAGCCCATCCCGCTCATCTCGCTGGCCGGGGCCAACCTCAAACGCGGCCGGGCCTTCAACGAGGTCGACGCCGAGGCGCCCCTCGATGCCCAGGGGCGCATGCTGGTGGACTTCCCCGGGCCCGAGGGCACCTTCCCGACCTACCCCTACGCCGCGGTGCTGGGCGGCCAGGTGACGCCCGAGACGTTCCAGGACAAGGTCGTGCTCCTCGGGTCGGAGGCGACCGGCGTGTTCGATCACTATCCCACGGCCACCTCGAGCCTCATGCCGGGCGTGGAGTTCCATGCCGCGGTGGTCGACAACCTGATCTCGGGACGGCGGCTGCGGGCGGCGAGCGTGTGGCTCACCGATATCGCCCTG
Organism: Polyangia bacterium; assembly: GCA_036263495.1. Taxonomy (GTDB): domain Bacteria; phylum Myxococcota_A; class Polyangia; order Palsa-1104; family SHYY01; genus DATAGU01. Next base: position 20,861 of record DATAGU010000342.1, read on the forward strand.
CTAGTGATGATCCTGCTCTCGGGGGCGCTGCTCAGCCGGCTGTCGATCGTGCTCGGGATCGTGGGCGCGCTCGGTTCGATGGTGATCTACTTCATCATCGCGCAGCTCACCTTCTCTTCGGGCGGGATGATGCTGGACGTGGCGGGGCCGCTCCTCGGCCTGGCGCTCGTGCACGCCGGGGTGACGATCCATCGCCTGTTCACCGAGGAGAAGGAGAAGCGCTGGATCCGCGGCGTGTTCGGCCAGTACGTCTCGCCCAAGGTGCTCGAGCTGCTCATGAACAACCCGGAGAAGCTCAGCACCACCGGGGATCGCCGGGAGGCGACCATCTTCTTCTCCGACGTGGCCGGCTTCACCACCATCTCCGAGGGCCTCAAGCCCGACGAGCTGGTGGCGTTCATCAACCAGTACCTGTCGGCCATGAGCGACGTGGTGTTCCAGTGCGATGGCTACCTCAACAAGTACATCGGCGATGGCATCATGTCGTTCTGGAACGCGCCCATCGAGCAGCCGGATCACGCGGTGCTCGCCTGCCGCTGCGCGCTGCAGAGCATGGCGCGCCTCAAGGAGCTCAATCAGGAGTTCGAGGCCAAGGGACGGCAAGCGCTCAAGGTGCGCATCGGCCTGAACACGGGCATCGTGGTGGTGGGCAACGTCGGCTCGGCGCGCAAGATGGACTATACGGTGATGGGGGATCCGGTGAACCTGGCGGCGCGGCTCGAGGCGGCGAACAAGCCGTTTGGCACGTCCATCATGATCAGCGAGTTCACCCACGCCAAGGTGAGCGACCACTTCGAGACGCGCTACCTCGACTGCATCCGCGTGCCGGGCAAGTCGCAGCCCATCAAGACCTACGAGCTCCTGTGCGAGAAGGGGCAGCTGTCGCCGGAGCAGAAGAAGGGGCTCACGGTGTATGACGAGGCGGTGACGCTGTTCACCTCCCGCCGGTTCGCCGAGGCCGAGAAGTGGTTCGCCGACGCGGCGGTCCTGTTCGGGGGCGAGGACAGGGTCTGCTCCATCTACATCGAGCGGGCGCGGATCTTCAAGGATCAGCCGCCGCCGGCGGACTGGGACGGCGTGTTCCAGGTGCACAACAAATAGGTCGGGTCCATCGGAAGTGGCGGCGTCGGCGAAGACGACGTGCGCAAGTCGCAGAACGACGTGCGCACGTCGCAAAACGACGTGATCTGCTTCTCGGGGCTACTGGACGAGGACTTCCACCCGGCGGTTGCGGGGCTCGGCCACGCCGTCGGGGGTGGGGATGAGGGGCTGGAGCTCGCCGCGGCCGAAGACGGTGATGGCGGCTGCGGGGACGCCGGACTTGATGAGGAACTTCCGGATGCCCTGGGCGCGCTGGAGCGAGAGCTCCAGGTTCCTCTGCTCGGCGCCGGCGCGATCGGAGTGACCGATGACCTGGATGTTGTAGGTGCGGCGGCGCGCGATGTCGGCGCGCATCTTGGCCAGTTCGGCGTCGGCGTTGGTGGGCTGTTGCTGGCTGAGATCGAAGTAGTAGGTGAAGTGGCTCGGTGGGATGGGACGGGCGGCCATGGCGTCGCCGAACAAGCGCTGGACTTCGTCGGCCGACAGGGTGGTGTGCTGGGCCTGGCCATCGGGGGACAGGCGGAGCGCGTCGTAGGCGCTGTCGAGGGTCTGCTTGGTGTCACCGCTCTCGACGGTGATGGCGCCGACCTTGCCGCCTTCTTCGGGCAGGACCACGAACAGCTCGGGTTTGCCGCCGGTGGGCGCGGTCGCGGGGAGTGAGCCGAAGAGGCGCGACACCTCCTCGGGGGTCATGGTGGCGCGCTGGACCTTGCCGCCGGGGCCGACGCGGACGGCGCTGTAGGCGCGGTCGAGGGTCTCTTGCTGGCCCTGGGCATCGACGGTGATGGCGCCGACCTTGCCACCGGCTTCGGGCACGACGACGAAGACCTCGTCGGTGTCGCCGGTCTGGTTCGCCACGGGCCCGAAGAGGCGCTCGACCTCCTCGCGGGACATGGTGGCTTGCTCGACCTGGCCCTCGGGGCCGACGCGGACGGCGCTGTAGGCGCGATCGAGGGTCTGCTGCTGGCCGTGGGCGTCGACGGTGATGGCGCCGACCTTGCCGCCCTCTTCGGGCAGGACCACGAAGACCTCGTTCTTATCGGTCCCCTGGTCGGCGAGCGAACCAAAGATGCGCCGGACCTCTTCGCGCGTCATCGTGGTCTGCTCCATGTGGCCGTCGGGGCCGACGCGCGCGGCGCTGTAGGCGTGGTCGAGGGGGGCTTGCTGGCCCTGGGCGTCGACGGTGATGGCGCCGACCTGGCCGCCCTCCTCGGGCAGGACGACGAAGACCTCGTTGTTGTCGGTGCCCTGGTCGGCGAGCGAACCGAACGCGCGCCGGACCTCCTCGCGCGACATGGTGGCTTGCTCGACCTTGCCATCGGGCCCCACGCGGACGGCGCTGTAGGCGCGGTCGAGGGTCTCTTGCTGGCCGTGGGACTCGACGGTGATGGCACCAACCCTGCCACCTTCTTCGGGCAGGACCACGAACGTCTCGGGCTCGCCGGCCCGACAGCCGTTGCGCTCGGGCTCCGTGGAGCGCACGCCCGCGTCGTCAGGGCAGGCATCCTCGGCGTCGACGACGCCGTCATGGTCGCGGTCGGGTGGGAGGGCCTTTTTCTGCCCGGTGGGGGCGTAGGCGAGACGCAGGAGCAGGCGGAAGTCGGGCGTGCCGGGCTGGAGCAGGAACCCGACGCCGCCCGCGACGCCGATCATGACCTGCTGGCGGATGTTGTGCTGGATGCCGAGGAGCAGCTCGGCGCTCGTGCAGTAGCGGCAGTAGATCCGGACGGCGCTCGGTACGATGGTGGTGAGCGTGGCCTCGGGCCCGATGGAGAGGCGGAGGGGCTGGTTGGCGTACTGGAGGAGCGCGCCGAACTGGAGCTCGGGGCCCGAGGAGTTGCCGGGCATGCGCGGGGAGAGGCCGATGCGACCCGCGGACCGCCAGTAGTAGCCGGCGGTGGCCGACCAGCGCACGGAGTGGCTGAGACCGGCGAACACGACCTGGGGTAGGAATCGCAGGGTGCGATCGCCGGCATGGTCGCTCACGCCGAGCGGCGCCCAGAGCGAGAAGCCGACGCTCACGGAGAACGGGTTCCGGTCGGGGTAACCGTAGAGGCGGACCATGGCGCCCAGGCGCGGGTCGCCGATGGTGCCGCCGGTGATCGGGCCGATGCCGAGCGTGGGGGTGCCGCGTTCGAGCAGGACCACGGGGAAGCTGGCCGAGACCAGGACGCGCCCGGCAAAGGCGACGGCCAGATCCACGTGGAGGAGGAATTGATGGCCGATGACGTCGACGCGACGGGTGAAGCCGCCGCCCTGGCGCTCGCCGAGGACGAGGGGGTTGTGGGCGTAATTGAACGTGATGCCGCCGGCAAAGGAGCGCACGTCGGAGTACCACGGGTGTTCGACGAGGAACGACCACTCGCCGGCGGCGGTCGGCTCGTAGCGGTTGATGGCGAAGCCGGACGGCTGGGCATGAGCCTCGGGCGCTCCAGCCAGCATCGCCCCGGCCCAGGCAGCGGCGCAGAGGACGATGAGGTGACGACGATGCAGCACTGTATCCTCCTGACGGTTCAACTAAGCGGGAGGTCGGAGATACCCCTCCGGTTGGCGGCAGGCGTCGATCACGGCCACCTGGCCTCTGGTAGGGCTGCCCTCAGGGAATGGCTCACGCTCGGGCGAGCGGTCGGATGCAGACAAGGCGATGGAGTATGGGTGATCCCGCGAGGGGAGGGATGGTCATTCGTTCTCGGGGACCTTGACCAGGAAGTGCGTGCCACGGACTGCGGCCACGGCGCGCGGCGTCTGGACCTGCATGGCGCCCGGATTGTTGTGGGTGATGTCTCCCGAGGCAACGAAGAGCGTGCCGCGCTTGAGCTTGGCGAGGAAGTTCCCCTTGGTGGTGTTGGCGTCGTACTTGTAGCCCTCGACCGTGAAGTGGCTCTTCGGTCCGAGGGACACCTGGGTGTTGTCATTGAAGGTGATGCCGGCCTGGCCACTGGCATCGGTCTCGATGACGTCGTGCTCGAGGACGGCGGCGCCGAGCTGCGCGGCCGTGCGGCTCGTGCCGCGCACGATCCAGACGGACCCCTCCACCCGCTTGAGGTGCCCTGCGGCGCCCCCTGCAGCGTCGGCCCAGGCCGAAGAGATCGGGAATGCCACGAACGCACAGAGGAGGAATACGATCCGCTTCATGAGGCACCGTTGTGTGAAGTTCTAGAGTGAATGTAGCTCAGAGTCCTGGGGCATGGGCAGCAATTGGTGTCTGGGGCGCTGAGAGATGGGCCGGGGGAGGCGCGGGGAGGGAGGGTGTCGTCCCTGTGGTAAAAGGGGCACGAGGAGGCCAGGAGGACCATGAACCACGTCCGGATCGCCCTGTTTTCACTCGTTCCGCTCGCCGCCGGTTGCGTCAGCACCGGGGCCTACAATCGAAAGGTCGCGGACCTCACGTCGCAGCAGGATCAGCTCAAGAAGGAAGGCGCCAGCCGGGAGAAGCAGCTGAAGGATCAGATCGCGGATCTGGAGAAGCAGCTCGGGGACCTGAAGGCGCAGCTCGGGGACCTGAAGACGCAGCTCACGGACACGGGCAAGGAGCGCGACGACCTGAAGAAGCAGCTCGATGATTCGACGGCGCTGGTGGGGGAGCTGAAGAAGCGTCTGGAGAAGCTCGGACAGAACGTCGACAAGCTCACGAGTGAGAAGGGCGAGCTGGCCAAGGGGCTGGACGACGCGAAGGAACGGCTCGAGGAGCTGCGCCGCCAGCAGGCGGCGGCCGAGGCGCGGGCGGCGACGTTCCGCAAGCTGGTGGAGAAGCTGCGCTCGATGATCGATGCGGGCCAGCTGAAGGTGGTGATTCGTGAGGGGCGCATGCTGATCGCGCTGCCCAACGACGTGCTCTTCGATTCGGGCAAGACCAGCCTCAAGCCGGACGGGCAGGCGGCGCTGCGGCGGGTCGCGGACGTGCTGGCGACGATCAATGATCGCCATTTCCAGGTGGCGGGTCACACGGATGACGTGCCCATCAAGACGCCGCGGTTCCCTTCGAACTGGGAGCTGTCGACGGCCCGCGCCATCGAGGTGACCAACCTGCTCATCACGAGCGGGGTGCGGGCGCAGCTCCTGTCGGCGGCGGGGTATGGGGAGTTCGATCCGGTGGCGCCGAACGACTCGCCGGATCATCGGGCGCAGAACCGGCGCATCGAGATCGTGCTGCAGCCGAACCTGTCGGACCTGCCACTCATCGAGGAGCCCAAGGCCAAGGGCTGAGCTAGCCGGAGTGGGCTGGCCAGGGGAAGAGCCCAGGGCCAGCCCGCTCGCGAGCACGCAATCTTCGGCGGCAAGGCGCATCCCCTGGCGGCCAGCATGCTCGACCCTGCCGGGGAACCTCACGCCGCGCTCCTCGGACGGCAGGGCGATTTCCTTGAGATGCTGGGCATCTTCACGGAATGGCAGGCCATGCTCCAATGGGGGGAGGCCGCGCTCCAATGGGGGGAGGCCGCGCTCCGGTTGGGGAGGCCGCGCTCCGATTGGGGAGGCCACGCTCCGATCGAGGGACCCCGCGCTCCGTTTCAGGTGGCCCCCTCCCATCCGAAACAGAATGCCGCGCTCCGTTTCCTGGGGCCGCGCTCCGGTCGCTGGGGCCGCGCTCCGATCGAGAGAGCCGCGCTCCCGTTCCAGATGGTGCCCTCCAACGGGCGCAGAGGGTCATTCGACCGTTTTCAGAGCCCGCGCTCCGATTCAGGAAGGCCGCGCTCCGATGAGAGACCCCGCGCTCCGTTTTGGAACAGTCCACGCCCGACTACAGTTCGGCGGGCGGCCAGGTACCGTCTGGACTCTTCGAGCGGCCTTGGCGAGGCGGTGGCAGACGCAAGCGGCGGCGCCCTCTGGGCCAAAGGGCCCCAGGTGCACACGCTCGGCAAGGCGGGTCCACAGAGCCCGGTGCTGATGCAGGCGCAGGCGATCCTTGAGTTCGGGCAGCCCGACGGGCAGCAGACTCAACACTCTCTGGGACCCCTCAACAGGTATACCCGAGACGGCACGTGCATGTGCCGCTGCTGCAGTATTGGTTCGGCGTGCAGGCGTAGATCTGCTGGCACAGGCCGTGGACGCAGTCACTGTCGTAGCAGCCTGAGCGCGGGGTGCAGACGCCGCAGGTCGCGTAGTTGATGGTGAGCTGAAAGCTGCCGCAGTCGGAGGCATTGCCGTCCACGGTGAGGTAGACCTTCTGGCCGGCGGAGAGGCTGACCGTGGCGCTGGAGGCGGTGCTTCCGCTGTTGGCGCAGGCGAGCACGGCGCCGGTGGCGACGTTGGTGACCACCAGAACCGGATTGAAGCGGGACCCGGTGGCGGTGATGGTGTAGCGCCCGGTGTAGGGCGCGGTCCAGGAGTAGTTCAAATCTGAGGCCGTGCTGCCCGCGGCGCAGGAAGGCGTCACCTCATTGGCCGCGCCACATGTGTAGCCGTTGGACACGGCGGTGCCAACGATTGAGCCGACGTCGGTGTATGAGATTCCCTGCGAAAGGCTCTCCACGGAGAGGTCCTCGCTGGGGCTGCAGGCGATGAGGGCGGTGCCGCCGAGCAGGACCAGCATGCAGGTTTTCAGGACATGTTCTTTCATTCTGCCTCCATTGGACGACGCGGTGATTGTGCACATCGGCACGGGTCGGGCGATGGGCGATGGTACCAGAGACTAGCGACTATCTATCGAAGATCACGAGCATCCTTGGCCATGTCGCGCAGCTTGCACGGCGTGGCAGGAGCGGCACATCGCCCCCCAGACAGGGTGAGAGTCCGCCCGTTTCCAGGTCACTCTCTCGAATAACTGGTCTTAGCAGCTTCCCTTGACAAGCCGCCAGTCTTCATACTCATCCGCGCTAGGGACGATGATTCCGCCCTGCCTTTCGATCCCTCTCGTCGGCGCTCCGGCCCCGCTCTCCGAGAAAGAGCTCGCCAAGCTCGAGAAGATCGCAAAGGGGAGCATGCCCGACTGGTGTCGGGCGGCCGACCGCGGATGCGGCCGCGTTCCTCGGCCTTATCCTCGACGAGCTCGGCGAGCATGTGCAGAACACGATCGAAGCGGTCCCCGTCTAGCTCGATGCCACCGGCTTGGCGCCACGTGATCGACCAGGCCAGACCCCTGATCCAGCCCTCGCCCTCACCAGCTCGGAGCGCTCGGCCCTTGGGCCAGCCCCTCTCGAAGAAGGAACCTCCCCGAAGATCTCAGGAGCCTCCGACGCGCCATTCGCCCCTCGTTCTGCATCTAGCCCGCGCGCGCGACGAGAAACGCCCGGTCCCGATCTCGTTGCGGGAGAAATGTGTCGGGACGGCCGGTGCTCACCAGCACCGCGCGCAGCGGCTCGCACTCTTCCTCGGAGAAGCGCTGGAGCAACGTGAGGTGCTCTTGCGTCTGGTCGGCATGTCTCCTCGCGGTGGGGCGCTCGAGGAGGGCGACCAAGAGTGGGCGCAGCGCGCCGCGGCCCTCGCCTCGCAGGAAGCGCAGGAGCACCACGTCCCACGTGGCGGCGAGGCGGCGAAAGCGCGCTACGCGCGAGAACGGAACCTTCGGGAGGTCCTTCACGCGCCGCGAGGGCTCGCGGTGGCCGAGGTGAGTGAGCAACTCGACGAGCGACGCGAAGGCGGCGCGCGTCAGTGCAGGGGAGCGGAACGCCCCGGTGAAGGTGAAGCCGGTGAAGGCATCGGGCGTGGTGGTGCAGACGAGATCGAGGTCGAGCGCGCCGCGCCGCAGGCCGACGCAGGGGTAGAGGAACTCGAAAGCGCCAGAGACGTTGAGGGGCGGGCGCAGCTGCTGGATAAGCTCGTTCTCGAGTAGCAGTGCTTCGAGTTCGGTGTCGCACGTCCGAAAGCGAATCGAGGTGGACGCGCGCACGATCTCCCAACGCTTGCGCGTGACCTTGCGGCGGGTGGCGGTGCGGTACTGGCTGAGCCGGAGGCGGAGGTCCTTCGCTTTGCCGACGTACACGGTCGCGCCGTCGGCGTCGAGCCACTCATAGACGCCGGGCTGCCGGGGAATGCGCTCGAGGAAGTCAGCACCGAGGCGATCGTCGAAGCTGCCCTTTTTTACGCGCGCGCCGGCCACGCTCGCACGATATCATCGACTGTACGAGTCAACGGTACGTACGCTCGCGAGAGCGCTGGGGGGAGTGGCTGGTGGCGATCGTGCTGGCCGCGCTCTTACCGATCGAGGTTGTGGCGCTGGTGATACACAGGCGGCCGGGGCGGCTCGGCGTGTTCCTCGTCAACCTGGCGGTGGTGATCTATCTCTTGCGCAACTTGCTCCGGCACGAGGCGGCGCGGGCGAGCGGGGGCCGCGTCAGGGAGGGGCAGCATAGTTAGAGGAGTTAGAGGGGAAGGGGGCTGCGTTACGATGGGGCCATGCTCGATTGTGTGATGGCCCAGGGAGATGAACGGTCGCGGGTGCGCGAGGCGGCGAAGCGGACGCTCGTGGGGGGACAGCTGCTCTTGTGGGCAGGGGAGTTGGCGCCGGGGCGGGTGGTGACGGTGGCGCAGGTCGAAGGAGCACGGGCGCGGCGGGCGTTGGGGTGGCCGGAGCTCTTGGCGGACTGGAGCGAGATCCACGAAACGCGGCCGTATCCGGGGGAGGCGACGCCGGCCCTCGCGCAGCAGCTGTCCGCGCTGGGGGTGCCGGCCTTTGCCGTGGCCTTCGATGGGGCGCGCGCCGCCGCGGCGGTGGCGTGGTTCGAAGGAGGGGCGCTGATCTCGCTCGAGCATGTGGGGGAGGCGACGGTGGCCTGGACGCCCGAGGAGGGATTGGGACGGCCGCGCATGGCGGGGGTGAGGGGCGGGCTGATGGCGGCGGCGCGGTCGCTGGGCGGGGAGGAGACGATCCTCGACCGCATCGAGGCGCAACACGCGGCAGGGTCACGGGCCATCGTGGAGCGGGCGCTGGTGCGGCTATGTGACCGGCCGCCGGCGATCGATGAGTTCGCGGGCTGGCTGGCGCTGCAGGTACCCGAGCGATTGTATTTGTAAGGGCGCCTCCGTCTTATGTTCTTAGAGAAGGGGGCGCTGGGCATCCGGCCGGTGGCAGTGCTAGCATGGATGCATGAAACAGCGACTCCTCTTAACTGGCCTCGTCTTTGGAACGTTGATCTCCAGCACAAGCCTCGCGTCGGTCACCGAACCGGATGGTACGGTGGTCCCCCGCCTCCCCGGGGGGACCTATACCGAAACATCTCTGGACACATACTTCAGGAACCAGGGGGAGAGCATCAATTGGATCACCGACGCGCGCACGATGCCGGCGGTGTTCTCGCCTCTTTGCAGCTTCACCGCCAAGTTCGTATTGAACCAGGCCGGCAACCACTTCGGTGTGGGCTGGTACAACGTGGATCCCAGCGCCACGCAGCCGCCCGCGGCCAGCGAGATCTATACGATCATCAATGCCGGCGCTCCGGTCGGCACGACGGTGACGAGCGCCAATATCCGCACCAGCCCGAACTACCGCGGCGGCCTCATCGGCTTTGCGCTGCTCGGTGGGCAGATCCATTACTCCGAGCAGAAGTGGAACGTGAACTGTACCGCGTGCCAGACGCCCGGGCCGTGGGCGACCGCCCTCGTCTATCAGTCGACCAAGACCCCCAATGCCTACTACCTCGCCTTCGAGGACGGCAACGTCACGAACGCGACGAACGGCTTCAACAACGACGGCGATTTCAATGACGATGTCTTCCTCCTCACCGGCCTCGTGTGCAGCGGCGCCGGCGCCGCCTGCCAAACCGGGCAGCCGGGGATCTGCAACGCCGGCGTGACGGACTGTGACTCCACGGGGAACCTCACCTGCAAGCAGAGCATCCCATCGAGCGCCGAGACCTGTGATGGCCTCGACAACGACTGCAACGGCCAGATCGACGACAACGCGACCTGCCCCACGAGCTTCATCTGCGACCGTGGGACCTGCGTGCGGCGCTGCGCCCCGGGCGAGTTTCCGTGCGCCGGGAACACGCAGTGCGACAACGGTTTCTGCGTGGAACCGAGCTGCGTCGGGAAGATCTGTGCCGCGGGGCAGGTCTGCCGCAACGGGATCTGCCGTGCTGCGTGCGAAGGCGTGGTCTGCCCGCTGGGTCAGGAATGCCGCCTCGACCGCTGCGTCGATCCGTGCCAGGGCATCACCTGCGGCGCGGGCCAGATCTGTCAGCGCGGCGTCTGCGTGAACACCTGTGATTGCCAGCCCTGTACGACGGGCCTGGCGTGCAACGGGACCAGCGGACAATGCGTCGAGCCGGCCTGCTCCACTGTGACCTGCGGGCCCGGTACCACCTGCCAGGGCGGCACCTGCGTCGACAACTGCACCGGCGCCTCCTGCCCGCCGAATCAGCTCTGCCGGTCCGGAGACTGCGTGGACATCAGCACCATCGATGGCGGCGTGCCCGACATGACGGTCCCGCGTGACCTGAGCAGCTCCAGTGATGGCGCGGGAGGCGGCAATACGGATCTCGGCCGCGGGAATGGCGACGGGGGCGGCGTGCTCGTCGCGAGCGGCGGATGCAGCTGTCATGTCGGTGCGGGGCGCAGCGACAACGCCGGACTGCTCGGTGCCGCTGGATTGCTCCTGGCCCTGATCTGGCGCCGCCGACGCATGACGCGGCAGTAGGCTCGCGGCTCGCTCGCTTCTGTCCGTCCGGACAAAAGTGCTAGCCTCTGGGCCCGATGTGGACCCCCCCAGAGCGCATCAAACACACGCTCCTCCAGATACGTTGGCCCACGGCCGAGGAGGCGGCGGCCTCGCGCTGGTTCAGTCCGGTGCGCATCGGGCCGCTCACGGCGCGCAGCCGTACCTGGGTGCCGGCCATGGTGCCCTGGCGCGCGAGCGAGGACGGTGAGGCGACCCCCGATGTGATCGATTGGTATCGCCGCTTCGCCGCGGGGCGGCCGGGCGTGATCGTGGTCGAGGCGACGGGCATCCGCGACGTCCCGAGCGGGCCGCTCCTGCGCGTGGGCCACGACCGTTTCTTGCCCGGGCTACGCCGTCTGGTGGAGGCGGTGCGCGAGGCGTCAGGGGGCGAGACGCTCCTGTTCTTGCAGATCATCGATTTTCTCGCCATCAAGCGTCGCCCTGAACGGAGCAAGTTCTTCGGCAGGCACCTCGTCCTCGGTGAGCGGCATCGGCAGGCGCTCGTGCGCCTTCGCGGTGAGGCACGCTGGCTCGAGGCGCCCGAGGCCGAGGTGCGCGCGGCCCTCATGAACCTGAGCGATGCCGAGCTCGCCGAGATCCTGGAACCCCGCGAGCGGGAGGCGCTCGATTTCGGCTATCGCGAGCGGGTGACCGACCTGCACCTCGAGCACATCCGCGCCCTGCCCGAGGTCCTGCCGGGGCTCTTTGCCGCCGCGGCCGAGCGCGCGTTGGTCGCGGGCTTCGATGGGGTGGAGCTGCATTACGCCCACGCCTACACGATGGCGTCCTTCCTCTCGGCGCTCAACACGAGGCCGGATGGCTATGGGGGGCCGCGCGAACAGCGCGTGCGCCTGCCGCTCGAGGTCCTGGCCGCGGTGCGGCGGCGTGTGGGCCACGATCGCGTGGTCGGGCTGCGTTTCCTCGGGGACGAGGTCATCGCCGGCGGCAGCCACCTCGATGACGCCGTCTACTTCGGCGTGGCCTTTGCCCGCGCCGGCGTTGATTACCTGTCGGTCTCCAAGGGGGGGAAGTTCGAGGACGCGGGCCAGCCCAAGGTCGGGGAGGCTGCCTATCCCTACACGGGGCAGAGCGGCTATGAGTGCATGCCCACGGTGATCTCCGATGCGCAGGGGCCGTTTGGGCGCAACGTCGCGCTGGCGGCGGCCATCCGGCGCGCGGTGCGGGCCGCTGGCCATGACACGCCGGTGGTCACGGCCGGAGGGATCTATAGCTTCGATCAGGCCGAGGGCATCCTTGCGCGCGGGGATGCCGATATCGTTGCTGCGGCGCGGCAAACGCTGGCCGATCCCGATTGGTTCCTCAAGATCCGCAGCGGGCGGGGCGAAGAGGTGCGGCGCTGCGAGTTCACGAACTACTGCGAGGCGCTCGACCAGCGGCACAAGCAGGTCACCTGCAAGCTGTGGGACCGGGTGGGGCTGGGTGAGCCCGGGATCCGGCTGGACGTGAGCGGGCGGCGCCGCCTGGTGGCGCCCGGGTGGTCCCCAAGGCCGCTCCGAGGTCCTGCTCTCTCGGAAGATCCCCGGGAGATTTCAGAAGGATGGGACCCCGCGGCCAGCCGGCCGGAAAAAAAATGAGGGGGGCGCGAAATATTCGGCGTCCGCTTCCGTCCTAGAGGGGGCAAACCCCAGGAACCTCGTTCGACAAAAACAAAAGGAGCGGCACATGTTGAAGGAAACCATCAAGGGTGCAGTGATCGTCGGTATGGTGGCCTCGATGTTCTCGGGCGGCGTGGCCCTGGCCAAGGGCGATGCCAAGGCCGAGGGCAAAGGCGTCAAGTGCGCTGGCGTCAACGAGTGCAAGGGCAAGGGCGCCTGCGCTGGCGCCAACAACGCCTGCGCCGGCAAGAACGAGTGCAAGGGCAAGGGCGTCGTCTCGATGGCCGAGAAGGACTGTAAGGCCAAGGGCGGCACCGTCGCCAAGTAGTTGTTTCAACGGTGGAAGGGGCCGGCAGGCGCTGCCGGCCCTTTTCATTTTCTACGGCCCCGACGTCCCTCCGACGCCCCGAACCTCCCCTTCGAATCGCTCGATCACGCCTGTGTCGCCGCCGCGGGATGCAGTGGCGCAAGGCCGAGCTTCTGGCGCAGCTGGCGGCGCGCAATGGCGAGTCGTCCGGTGAGCGCCGCGTGGAACCACGAGCGGCCCGTGGCGCGGGTGATGTGCCGGCGCGCTGCGTCGAGATCATCCAGCACGGGGGTGAGGTAGGCCGGATCGTTGAAGTTGAGGACGAAGTCGTTGGCCAGGCGTTGCTGGGCGTTGTCGCCTGTGCCATCGCTGCCGTACTGGGCGATGAGGAATTCGCGGGCCGCCGGGGTGATGGGCTCGAGCAGCATGTGGCTGAAGCGGTAGATCGCCCGGCCGTGGCGGCGATAGAACTTCTCGAAGGTGGCCTGCATCCAGGCCGCGTCAAAGGGGCGGTCGCCATGGGCGATGACCGATTCGACCAGGTTGCGCGCCATCTTGCTGCCGCTGTTGGCGCCCTGGCCGGCGACGGGATCGAGGGACATGGCGGTGTCGCCGAGCGGGGTGACGATGCGCCCCGAGGGGAGCCGCCCCACCGGATGCCGGACCGTCGGGGTGATCCGCCCGAGCAACCAGCCGCGCGGGTCGGCCAGCTCCATGTCCCTGGCCCACGGCCAGTCCCAGGGGATGTGCTCGCGGATCACCTGCTTGGCGATGGTCACGACCTCTTCGCCGCTGCGCGCGCCCTGGAAGCGATCGAAGGGACCACCCGGGCGCGCCTCGAAGAGCAGGTTCCAGGCGGGGCCGTGATCCCGGTGGTAGTAGGGGACCCAGAACGCCTCCCCCATCGTGGCGAAGAAGTTGAACTTGACGGACAGGAGGGGGACGCCGTCGAAGGCGAGGGGCGCGCCGCGTACGATCAACATGGCCAGGTGGCGCTGCGGCTGGGTGTAGCGGCTGCGGGCCGCGTCGCGCTCGAACAGCCCGGCCAGATCGGCCCGGCCCGCGGCCACGATCGTGAGCTCGTGGTCCGCCGCGATCGCATCGAGCCGCTCGACGCCGATCTTCTCGATCACGAGGCGGCCGCCCTGTGCTTCGAGGTCCCGCATCCAGCGGTGGCTCTGCAGCCGTAGATCCACGGCCTGGAAGTAGCGATCGAAGCGCCCCGTCAGGGTGAGGAGGCGGTTGCCCGCGGTCGGGCAGAAGGTGAGGTGGACCCCCCGGCCCTCGGGCGCTTGCTTCTCCCAGTGGTTGAGCCCGAGCTGGCGCTCGTATTCGAGCGCCATGTCGAAGCGCGCCGCCGTGCCCGTGGGCGTGCTCTCGTGGAGCCATTGTTCAGGCGTGCGATCCGAATACAGGGTGACGTCGTAACCGGCGCGTCGCAGGCCGTGTGCGGCGAGCAGGCCGGCCACGCCGGAGCCCACGATGGCGATCCGTCGCATGAGAGGAACCCCTGGGTGTGGTGGCGAGGGTTAGGCTCTTTGATCCGCCGAGCCCTGGATGCTCTCGGCACCCACCAGCTGCAGCGGCCGGGGCAGCATGATCGGCGTGCTCGGAAACCGCGGCTCGAGGCCGAGCTTCTGTCGCAGCTGGCCCCGCGCGATCCCCAATCGGCCGGCGATCGCCGGCCGGATCCAGGACTTGCCGGTGGTCTCGCTGATGAAGCGCCGCGATAGGCCGAGGTCCTCCAGGATCGGCGTGAGCATGTTGGGGTCGTTGAAGTTGTTCATGAAGGCGTCGGCCATGCGCTGCTTGCCGCTGTTGCCGGTGCCATCGCTCCCGTACTGCGCGATGAACAGCTCCCGCATGCCGGGAGGCAAGGGGCCGAGCAGGAGGTTGCTGAAGCGCTGGCTCATCTCACCATGACGCCGGTAGAAGTCGTCGAAGATGGCGTTCATCCACTGGGCGTCGAAGGGATGCCCGCCGCGCGCCACGATCGCGTCCACGAGATGGCGCGCCATCTTGACGCCGTTGTTCGCTCCCTGCCCGGCCACCGGATCGAGCGTCATGGCGGTGTCGCCGAGCGCCATCACCGGCCGCCCCGAGGGCAGCCGTCCGACCGGCATGCGCACCGTCGTCGTGATGTGCCCGGCCAGCCAGCCATGCGGATCGGTCACCTCGGCGCCCTTGAGCCACGACCACTCCCAGGGCACGTGCTCGCGCACGAGCTGCTTGGCGACGGCCAGGGTCTCCTCGGCGCTGCGCACTTCGCGGAAGCGGTCGAAGGGGCCGCCCGGACAGGCCTCGAAGAGCAGGTTCCACGTCGGGCCGAGATCCTTGTGATAGTAGGGGATCCAGTAGGCCTCGCCGCGGTCGGGCAGGATGTTGACCTTGATCGGCAGGAAGGGCACGCCCTCGAAGTCCATGGGGACCCCGCGCACGATCACCAGGGCGAGGTTGCGCGTCGGGCCCTCGATCGTGCGTACATGATCGCGCTCGAACACGTGGGACATGCCGCCCCGGCCCGTGGCCACGATGGTGAGCTCATGCGCGGCCGCGATCTTGTCGAGCCGATCGACGGTCACCTGCATGAACACCAGCTTGCCGCCCCGCTCCTGGAGGTCGTACATCCACCGGTGGCTCTGCAGGCGTACGTCGAGGGCCTGAAAGTACCGATCGAGCCTTCCGGTCAGGGTGAGCAGGCGGTTCCCCTGCGATAGGGAGACGGTCATGTGCACCCCGCCGCCCTGGGGCGCCTCTTTCTCCCAGTGATTGAGCCCGAGCTCGCGCTCGTATTCGAGCGCGAGATCGAAGCGCGCCGCGGTGCCTGTCGGCGCGCACTCGTTGAGCCACTGCTCCGGCGTGCGATCCGAATACAGCGTTACATCATAGCCGGCACGAACGAGCCCGTGCGCAGCGAGAAGACCTGCCACACCGGAACCAACGATAGCAATTCGTCGCATGGTTGACCTCTCGCCCAATGCGATAGTCTATGCGCTCCCATAGTGCGCCACTTCGCCTTCATTGTAAAAAAACCGGCAGCCTGATCATCAATTTTTTATTCTGCGGGCTAGACCACTGAGCCGGAGCGAGGATCAACTGGGCATGACGATGCCGCCGCAGGCCTGGATGTTCTGACCGGTGATCCAGGCTCCCTCGGCGCTCACGAGGTAGCTGACCGCACCGGCGATCTCGTCGGGATGGCCGAGCCGCTTGAAGGGCGAGAGCGCGATGCCTTGCTGCGTAAGCACGTCGCCGGCGCTGGTCAGCATCTCGGTCTCGGTGAAGCCGGGGGACACGGTGTTGACCGTGACGCCGCGGGGGGCGATCTCCTGGGCCAAGATCCGGACGAACTGCTCGAGGGCCGACTTGCTGCCCATGTAGCAGCTGGCGGTGGGGACGGCCATCCTGGTGCCCGAGCTCGAGATGCAGACGATACGGCCCCCTTCGGTGATGTGCCGCGCCGCCTGCTGCAGGCAGAAGAACGCGCCCCGGGCGTTGACGCTGAAGGTGCGATCGAAGTCCTCTTCGGTGCACTCGATGATCGGCCGGAAGCTGGTGAAGATCCCGGCGTTGTTGACGAAGATGTCGATGCGGCCGTACTCGGCCACGGTCTGCTCGAACAGGCGGCGGATATCGGGGAGCTTGGCGACGTCCGCTTGCACCGGTACGGCATGGCCGCCGGCGTTGCGGATGTTGGCCACGGTCTCTTCGGCCTTGGCCTTGTTGTGAACGTAGTTGACCACCACCGTGGCGCCGTCGCGCGCGAGCCGCTCGCAAATGGCGCGTCCGATACCACGAGAGCCACCGGTCACCAGGGCAACCTTGTTTTGCAATGCCTTCGCCATGTTCCTCCTCCTTTCCTGATCCGGGGTGGGGTGATCCGGAGGGAGCTGTTCCACTCCTCTGCCGGGAGCGACTTAGCTTAGCAAGGTAGATGGCGGGAGGCTGCCGATGCTGCGTATCAGCCCGGGATCGGTCTGTTCACGCCTGCTCGGCCTGCTTGGGGGATCGGCCTAGGGGGCCGGGGGGGCCAGGTGCGAAAGATCGGGCAGGGGCAGGGTGCTGTGCTCGGGCACCTCGGTGACGCCGAGTTGCGCGAGCACGGGGCGCAGGTTCTGTGAGCGGTGGGTCATGGTGGACTGGAGGAGCATGAGCTGCCGCTCGCGTGGGTTGCTCATGGCGAGCACCTGGCGCGCGCGCGCGATCTCGGCGGGCGAGAGGTACTGCTCGCTATGGGGGACGGCGAGGAGTCGGAACAGGGCGAGGCGCGCCGCGTACTGGTTCTCGAAGAGCGCGCGGCAACGCTCTTCCGCGGTGCCATTCGCGAGCGACCGCTCGATGGAGGCCGCGGCCAGGGCGCCGGCATACATGCCGAAGACCACGCCCACGGAGTTGATGGGATCGACGAAGGCCGCGGCGTCGCCGACGAGGTAGCAGCGGCCGATGGCGAGCCGGGTGGGGCGGTAGGCATAGTCGCGGATGCCGCGCAGGCTGCCGGGGATGAACTCGGCGCCGCGCATGACGTCGCCGAGGAGGGGGGTCTGGGCGATGAACTGGCGGAAGCGGTCCTCGCGCGCCTCGGCATCGGCGGCGCGGAGCTCGTGCAGGCGCGCCTGGGGCAGGATGATCCCGACGCTCACCTCCTCGCGCAGGACGATGTGCCAGATCCAGCCCCAGTCGCCGATGGCGGTGATGAGGGTGGTGGGCATGTCGGTGCGGCGGGCGGCAAAGGGGCGCACGGCGCCGTCGTAGGTGAGGTAGTGCCCGCCGTGGTAGTAGCCCCAGAACGAGGAGAACCGGAGGCCCTCGTCGAACTGCCGGAGGCCGAGCTGGCGCGCCACCACGGCGGCCTGGCCGCTCGCGTCCACGACGTAACGGGCGCGGAGAACGCCGTTCTCGGAGGCTGCGCCGTTGGCCCGGCGGTAGTGCACCGTGCACTCATCGGTCTCGAGGCCGTCCACCCGCACCGCACTCGTCTCCTCGTGAACGTCGGCGCCGAGCGCCGCGGCGCGGCGGAGGAGGAGGTGGTCGAAGTGGTCGCGCTCGACGTGGAGCGCGGGCTGGGTGTAGCCGAAGTCACGGAAGCGCAGGCGCCGGAGGCCGCCGTTCCAGAAGGCCACGGCACCGCTCTTGCGGATGTAGCCCGCCTGGCGGACGGCTTCGTCGACACCGAGGCGGGCGAGGTAGGGCCACACGTGCGGGATGAGGCTCTCGCCGACGTTGGGGCGCGGGTGGCGCTCCTTTTCGAGGAGGACCACGGCGATGCCCTTACGGGCGAGGAGGCCGGCGGTCATGCTGCCGGCCGGGCCGCCGCCGATCACGACCACGTCGGTGCGCGCGGGGATGCTGTCCATGGCTCGCCTGGAGGAGGGTGGTACGTTCAAGATCCGGTCATTGGGGGTGGGTGTCAATCGACAGAGGGGTGACGGCATGAACAAACCCAAGCTCCTGCAGGGGCAACTTGGGTTTGTTCCTACCGTCACCCCTAGCCCCATGTAGATGGGCGCCGGATGGCCAAATCTGGCCATGGCATGCTCGCCTTTGGCCATGGCACGGCCTTGTCGAGGGGGGATACACGCTTGTAGAGCTGGATCGTGGCCTGACGCCACGCCCTCGACTCGACGTGTACAGGAGGAACGCCATGAGGACACCAGCTGCTCTCGCAGGCGCGATGCTCGTTCTATTCGCCGGGCCGGTCCTGGCCCAGAAGGCCCAGACCAAGGACCCGGCCGCGGGCAAGACGACCTTCACGGTCTATGAGGCCTACATGAGCCCGACCCAGCAGCCCGGCGAGGAGACCGACGCGCCGAAGGGGCTGCAAAAGGCGTTCGGGCTGGAGTCGACCGGGGCGTCGGTGCCCCGGGAGCAGCGCAAATCCATGGGGTATGGACAGGTTCGCTTCACGCGCGATCTCAGCCGCGCCTATGTGGACGTGAAGATCACCGGGGTCCGTCCCGAAGACATCGTGATGTTTCACATCCACTGCGGGCCTCCGGGGGTCCTCGGGCCGATCGTCGTGGACCTCGGTGAGTTCGGGACGCTGTCGAAGAAGCTGGCCGACGGCACGATGTCGGTGGAGCTGGCCAACAAGAACATCACCTACGTGAAGGACATGCCGCAGGGGATCAAGCCCGCGCTCCCCGAGGGGTGTCCGGTCGAGATCGGTTTTCCGGGGCAGGTCAAGACGATCGCGGGCGTGGAGGCGCTGGCCCGAAAGGGGGTGCTCTATTTCAACCTCCACACCAAGGCGCACACGTTCTATGGCGAGGTGCGTGGCCAGATCTATCCGGCCCAGGAGTAGGACGAGGGCCGTTCAGCCTGCGCCGGGAGCCCGGGCGGCGAGGAAGGGCTGGAGCATGTCGAGCACGGCCTTGATTTTCGGGATCTCGACGAGGGCCGCGGGCACGACCACGCGCACGGCGAGCTCTCGCCCGACGAGGTCGGGGAGGACGGGGAGCAGGGTGTCGGGCGAGAGCCCGGGATCGGGCACCATGACGTCGGGGATGAGGGCCACGCCGAGGCCGGCGATGACGCACTGCCGGAGCCAGTGGATCTCGGGGCTGAGGAGCCTCGGGGTCACGGTGAAGGTGCCGCCGGTCTTGAGCGGCCATTGGTGTCCGTCCTCTCCCGGCACCTCCCAGGCGAAGAGGTCATGGCCGGCGAGGTCCTCGAGGGCGCGTGGCGTCCCCCGTCGCGCGAGGTAGTCCTTGCTGGCGATGAGCCAGACGCGGACCCGCAGGAGCTCGTGTGAGATCCACGGCCCCGCGGGGCTCTGGGGGCCGAAGTGCACGGCGAGGTCCACGTCTTCGAGGAGCCCGTGCACGGGATCGTTGCCAAAGCGCACGCGGAAGGTGAGCCGAGGGTAGCGGGCGCTCACCAGGGCGAAGAGGGGGGTCAGGAGGTGCGGGGGCAGGCCGACGGGTAGCATGACGCGGACGAGGCCCGAGGGGGCGGCGCCGATCTCACTGACCGTGGCGAGGAGGGTGCTGGCTTCCTGGACGATGAGGCGCCCGCGGGCGGCGAGCAGGGCGCCCGCGGCGGTGACCGAGGCGCCCAGGCGGGTGCGTTCGAGCAGCGGCACGCCCGCTTGCACTTCGAGCTCGTCGATGCGGCGGCGGAGGGTGGCGCGGGAGAGCTTGAGTTGCCGCGCGGCGGTGAAGAACGAGCCGGTCTCGGCGACGGCGAGGAAGGCGCGGAGTCCATCCAGGTTCATGGGCATGGGAAGGGAGCGGGGGCGCTGGCGACGTCCCCGAGCGTAGGGCGGATGGTGGGGACGGGCAAGCGTGGCGGGTCTGCTCACTTCGTCGGCGATGGTCAAATAGTCGGTCGGCACCCGGTCCCTTCGACAAGGACGATCTCTAGCGGGGGTGTGGTTTCCGACAGGTCATATGAGACCGCGTAGCGGGGCTCCGTCTCCCACCAGGATGAAGGGCGCCCAGTAGTAGGGATGCGCATGCCGCTCGCGCATGCGCCGCATGGCTCAGGCGGCCTTCGCGGTGCTCTCCGTGCAGGCGTTCGGCTCGTCGGTGACGATGAGGTCTCCCCCGCCGGGGGGGACCAGGACCAGGCGAGATGCTGATTCGCGATACCCATGCGCGGCGTTGGGATCGGGGTCGGGTTCGAGGTGTGCGACGCCCATTACGGCGACCCGCTCCCCCTGCTCGAGCACACCCTCCATGTACTTGAGCGCGCGATTGAAGATGCCGAGACCGCCGCGGCTCGACTCCCCGTGACGCGCGAGGAGCGCCTCGAGCTCGGGCGTGGGGTCCTTGAAGATGCCCGAACGGCGATGCACATCCTCCATGATGAGGAGCTGCGCTCCCCGGCCAGCGAGGCGGACGAGCGCCTTGCCGCTCCCATCCTCGACGAAGAAATCGGTGCTCCTGATCTCTTCGAGGATCTGGCGGCTGTTCTTTCCGCTCTCTACCCTGACGGTTACGCAGTAGCAGGCGCAGCTCCGACCGCTCAGCGGCGCAGTGAGAGTGTTCTCACCATGGACGAGACGTCCGACGATCTTGACGCGCTGGCCGACCTGGGCGTCGCGGATGGAGGTGGCGGGCAGCTTCTTCAGCGCGCGCAGCGACCGCGCCCGTTTGCTGAAGAAGACAGCGAGGATGAGGCCGACGCCGGCGAGGGGGAAGACGATGGTGAAGGAGCCGAGCCAGCCGGAGGTGGAGCGCATGGTGCCGGCGACGCGCGCCAGGTCGGGGTGAGATGGCCAGACTTCGACGGGGACGGCGGAGCCGGGGAGGGCCAACGCGGCGATGCCAGTGTCGAGGGTGCTCGACGACGCGACGTGGCGCCTGCCGCCGATCTCATACTCGAATCGGATGGTGGTCGGATGGCGCTTGTTGACCTTCATGTGCAAGTTCAGCTCGCTGGACTGCACCCGTCCCTCGACGGTGCTGCCGAGGAGCGAGATGGCGAGGTCGGCTGGAAGGGCTCCGGCGAAACCGACGACGAAGAAGCTGCCGACGAGAGTGAAGGCGATGCCAACGAGGATCTGGATCACGTCCTGTCGCCGCATGCGTTCGAACGTAGGACGGACGAAGGAGCGAGCGCAAGCGCCGCCCGCGATCGGCGACGTTGAGTGATACGATGGCCGCCATGTCGTATGTTCCATCGGAGCTGGGTCCCATCTCGCCGGACGCGCGGGCCGGTGCCCCGAGTCGGCCGGTCGCGGTGATCGCGACGCTGATCTATCCTGGCGCAGGGCATCTATCCTATGGCTGTGTGAGACAGGGCCTGCTGTGGTTCGGGGCGTCGCTGTTCCTATCGCTGATGATATCGGTATGGATGGTGGGGCTCGGTTCGGGAGGTGCGATCGAAGCGCTCCTTGTGCTGAGCTTGGGGGGGGCGATCGGTCTCCGGATTGTGACCCTCCGTGAGGTGGTGCGGCTCCAGCCGGCGCGGTCGTTGCTCAGTCGCACACAGCTGGCGTTCGCGTGGGTGGGGATGTTCCTGGCGGCGACGCTGGCCAGCGCGCTCACCAAGGCCTATCTGGTGGAGGCCTACCGCATTCCGGCCGGTTCCATGATCCCGACGCTCCAGGTGGGCGATCACATCTATATCGACAAGTCGATCCATATCCGGGGGACGCTCGAGCGCGGCGACGTGGTGGTGTTTCGCTACCCTCGCGATCCCGACAAGGTGTTCATCAAACGGATCATCGCGGTGGGCGGTGACACCGTGGAGCTCCGCGGGGAGCAGGTGGTGCTCAATGGCGTCGCCCAGCCGCGGCAGGACCTACGGGGAGGGTGCGAGTATAGCGACCTCCTGGGGGACGCCGACTCCTGGATGAAGCGCTCCTGTCAGGCCTATGAGGAACGATTGGGGGAGCGCCGCTATCGCATCATCCAGAACCTGCCCGGGGAGCGATCGTCCAGGGACTGGGCGCCGGTGCAGGTGCCGCCGGGTCATGTCTTCGTGCTCGGCGACAATCGCGACAACAGTCATGATTCGCGCTACTGGGGCACACTTCCGGGTGAGCTGATCCTGGGCAAGGGGCTCGCGGTGTGGTGGTCGTGGGGCGAGCATGGGTTGCGCACCGAGCGGCTCGGGCTGTCGGTGGAATAGTCCTTCTTTGATATCGTCACCCACCCAGGAAGGCGCGGGCGGCGCGCAGGTCGGCGGTCTCGAGGCCCTCGTTGGTGGTGACGAACGAGCGGTAGAGCGCTTCGAGCAGCGCCCGGCCGGCCTCGCGCTGGGCGGGCTCCTGCGACCGCATCGCCAACGACAGGGCGGCGCGGAGTTCGAGGGAACGGGCGCCCATGTCGGCGGCGGTCTGCCGGGCTCGTTCGATGCACGCGAGCGCGGCTCGAGTGTCTCCGAGCTGCGCGAGGAGCTCGCCCTCTACGCGGTGCGCCTCGGCGGCGAATTCGCGCTCGGCGCTCTCTTCGATGAAGGCCTGCGCCTCCCGCACGGCGGCGAGGCCCTCGTCGAAGCGTCCGGCGGCGGCGTAGGTCTCGGCGAGCGCGAGGGACCAGTAGGAGCGGGAGGCGCGGGCCCCGGTCCTCTGCCAGCCGTGCACGCCCTCGGAGAGCTCGGAGAGCCCTTGCTGGACGTCGCCGAGGCGCGCCACGGACCAGCCGTGGACCGCGTGTCCGAGGCCGATCCAGTGCACGAGGGCCTGCTCTCCGGCGAGCGCGAGGAGCTCCTCGGCGCGCTGGAGGGAGCGCTCGGGCTCGCCGCGGAACTGGTGCACGACGCCGGTCATATAAAGGGCGAAGGCGAGGCTGTTGGGGTGGGACAGGCCGGCGGCCAGGGTGACGGCCTCCTCGACGACGGCGAGGGCGCGATCCGGCTCGCCGACGAGCCATAGCACCCACGACAGCATGACGCGCGCGAACATGCCGGGGTCCTGGCCGTAGAGGTGGGCGTGGGCGCGGTGGAGGGCGGGATCGTAGAGGGCGAGGGTCCGCTCGAGGCGCTGCCGGGCTTCCTGGAAGTGCCCCATCTTGGCGGTGGTGGCGCCGCGCGCCATCTGCGCGCACAGGAGCTTGCCGGGGTCGGTCTCGTCGGCGACGGTCTGGAGGAGCTGGTCGGTGAGGTCGTGCGCGGTGCGGTAGCGGGCGCGCACGTGATAGAAGATCCACAGGCCCCAGAGGGGGGTGAGGAGGTTGCGGGTGGCGCCGAGCGCCCGTCCGAGCTCGAGGGCGCGGACGTAGGTGGCTTCGACTTCGGGGGCGCCGTAGCCGCGGGTGACCATGAGCGGTACGCCGAGTGTGGTGCGGAGCTCGAGCTCGAGTCGGGTCCGCTCTTCGCTCTCTGGGAGGGATTCGAGGAGGGCGAGGCCGCGCTCGAGCTGGGCGCGGGCCTCGATGTGCGCCTGACGGGCGAGGGCGCGTCGGCCGGCGGCGAGGTACAGGGGGACGGCCTGGGACGGCTGCCCGGCGGCGGCGTGGTGGTGCGCGAGGAGCTCGGGCTGGGCCTCGGCGAGCTGGGGGTGACGCTCGGTGAGGACCTCGGCGAGGCGCTGATGGGCCTGACGCCGCGTGGGTTTGAGGAGCGAGTCGTAGGCGGCTTCGTGGATGAGGTTGTGTTTGAAGGCGTAGGTGGTGCCGGTCGGCGCCTTGCGATAGGCGAGGTCGCTCTCCACGAGGCGCTGCAGATCTTGTTCGAGGACGCTCTCGTCGCCGGGGGTGATGGCGGCGAGCAGCTCGCGGTCGAACTCGCGGCCGACGACGGCGGCGAGCTGCGCGGTGAGCTTGGCGGGGCCGAGCCGATCGAGGCGGGCGCTGAGGGAGTCGCGCAGGGTCGGGGGGATGGTGAATGTGGGCAAGGGGCTGTCGAGGACGTAGCGCTCGCCGGTGTCGCGCAGCTGCCCCGATTCGAGGACGGCGCGGGTGAGCTCTTCGATGAAGAGCGGGACGCCGTCGGTCTTGTCGATGAGCTCGGCGAGGAGCTCGCGGGGGAGGGACTTGCCGCCGGTGACGGCGTGGATGAGGGTCTCCACGCGGCGCTGCGGCAGCCGCGGGAGGTTGATGGTGGTGAGGTGGGCGTGGGTGCGCCACGGGACGGTGAACTCGGGGTGCGCGGTGAGGACGAGGAGGAGGCGGGACGCGGCGCTCTGCACGATGAGGGCGCCGAGGAGCTCGAGGGTCGAAGGATCGGCCCAGTGGAGGTCTTCGATCACCAGGCACAGGGGCTGCTCGGCGGCCTGGGCGTGGAGCCAGCCGAGGAGGGCCTCGTAGGTCTTCTGTTTCTGGCGCTGCGGGCTCAGGTTGAGCGGGGCGCGCTGCGGCAGGGAGAGGAGGCGGGCGAGGAGCGGCTCTGCGTCGGCGGGCAGGTGGGCGCGCTCGACGAGCTGGGCGAGGCGCGCGCGCCGCTCGTCGCTGGTCTCGGCGGCGGCGGAGCCGAGGGCGCGCTGGAGCAGGTCGATGAGGGGCTGGAGGGCGGTGTGCTGGTAGAGCGATGAGCCGTGGCACTCGAGCCATCGTCCGGGGCCGGGCCCGGAGGTGGCTTCGAGGCGACGCCGGAAGGCGCGGAGGAGGCTGCTCTTGCCCATGCCGGCCTCGCCGAGGACGAGGACGACCTGCCCTTGTCGGGACTGGGCCTCCTCCCAGCGCTCCTGGAGGATCGCGAGCTCGGTGTCCCGTCCCACGAGGGGGACGGGCGAGGCCGGGCGGCTGTCGATGAGGGGGCCGCTGTGGGGGCCGAGGACGCGGAAGGCCGGGATCTGGCCGGGGGCGACGAGGGGCCGGTAGTCGAAGCGGCCTCGCACCAGGCGCTCGGTGGCGCCGCTCATGACGACGGCGTTGGCGGGGACGAGGTGCTCGAGCCCGCGCGGCACTTCGATGGCCTGGCCGATGATGCTGCTGCCCTCGGGAGTGCCTTCGTGGATGGCGACGAGGCCGGTGTGCACGCTCACGCGCGCGACGATGGAGACGCGCCGCTCGTGGTGGAGGCGGGCGGCGAGGGCGGCCACCTCTTCGACGAGCTTGAGGCCGGCGCTCACGGCGCGCCGGGCGTCGTCGCCGTAGGCGACGGGGTAGCCGAAGTAGGCGAGGATGCCGTCGCCGGAGGCGCGGGTGAGGGGGGCGCCGAGGGTGGCGAAGAGGGGTTCGCAGGCGGCCTTGCAGGTGTGGAGGACTTCGACCAGCTCCTCGGGGTCGACCTCCTCGGCGGTCTCCAGGGTGGGGCGCAGGCTGAGGTAGAGGACGGTGATCTGGCGCCGCTCGCCTTCGCGCGTGATGCCGCGCCGGGCGTCGAGGCTGCCGGAGTACTGCTTGGAGCTGGTGGAGCGGGGCGCGGGCGGGGTGTCCTGTGCGCTCTCGGTCGGGAGGGGGAGGGAGAGCGACAGGGAGGTCGGGGTGGATGCGGGCACGCCGAGCGCGGTGGCCAGGGCCTCCACTTGTTCGGCGGCCGAGGACCAGCGCTGCGCGGGGTCGCGGTCGCAGGAGCGGGCGAACCAGGCGTCGAAGGTGGCGGGCAGCTCGGGGGCCTGCTGCGAGGGGGGGACGAGCGGATCGTGGAGGATGGCGAGCATGAGCTCGCCGATGGCGCGGGCGGCGAAGTAGGGGCGCCCGACGAGCAGGGTGAAGGCCAGCATGCCCGTGGACCAGAGGTCGGCGGCGGGGCCGATGTCCTGCCGGCCGAGGGCCTGCTCGGGCGGCATGTAGAGAGGGGTGCCGAGGGCGGCGCCGGTGGCGGTCATGGTGATGGCGTCGGCCTCGAGGAGGGCGGCGCTCGACATCTTGGAGATGCCGAAGTCGAGGAGCTTGACGATGACGCCGCTCTCGCCGCGGTGGAGGTAGACGTTGGCCGGCTTGAGGTCGCGGTGGATGATGCCGACGGCGTGCGCCTTGTCGAGGGGGCGCGCGATCTGGCGCAGGATCTCGATCACGTCGGCGGGGGGGAGCTTGCCGTGCCGGGCGAGGTAGTGTTGCAGGTCCACGCCCTCGAGGAGCTCCATGACGAGGAACGGGGCGTCGCCGAGCTCGGGGGCCACGTCGGCGTCGGTGATGCGGACGACGTGCTCGCTGCGGATGAGGGCGGGGGCGCGGGCCTCCCGCTGGAAGCGTTCGATGGCGGTGGGATCGGCGTCGACGTGTTTGAGGAGGACCTTGAGGGCCAGGGTCTCGCCGGTGCGGAGGTGCTGGACGCGGTAGACCCGGCCGAAGCCGCCTCGGCCGAGCTCGCCGAGGACCTGGTACCGCCCGGCGATGATGGACGGTAGACCCTTACCGTTCATCTTCTGACTCTGGCGGGGTCATGACCTTAGATCATGCCAGCTTATGGGTCTCGGCTCACGTGGATCCGAAGGGGGAGGGAGGCAGAAAGGGGCGGATGGGCGGGTGAGGTGAATTGACCGGGTGGGGGGCGCGTGGCAGCCTGGCTTGGATGCTGTGCATCCCACGGAGCCGTGGCCGCCGGCCTCGCGTCGTGCTCGGGATCCTGCCGTGTCTCCTGTGCGCCGCCCTGGCCTGCAGCAAGAAGAAGGAGATGCCGCCGCCGGAGCCGGCGCGGCCGCCGGGCGCGGGGCAGGGCGACACGGCTGCACGTGCCTACTTGCGGGGCGGCGAGCGCAGTCGGATCAAGGCGGAGACGGGGGTCGAGTTCCCGCCGCTCCCGGGGATGCCGCTCCTGCGCACGGACCAGCTGGTCGTCCCCGGGGGAGAGTTCCTGCTCCTTCGTCTTGGCAACGGTCACCTCGTGCGCATCGACGAGGATCTCACGATGAAGGTGAGCGAGATCGTGCTCCTCGAAGCGCCGCCGGCGGGGGAGAGCGTGGCGGCGCAGCTCGACCGCCTGGTGACGCGGGAGGAGCTGGCGCGGGCGGAGCGCATGGCCGGGGCGCAGGCGCGCCGGCAGGCCGCGGAGTCGATGCCGGCGATGGAGGAGGAGCCGGATCGCTTCGCCAAGGTCGTCGTGCCTGCCAAGGACGCGCCCGGGAGCGTGTCGGCGTCGGCCGCGCCGGCACCGGCGGGGGCGGACAAGAAGGCGGTACCGAAGGCCCCGGCGGAGAAGTCGGCCGCGGCCCAGGAGGAGAGGCGGGCGCGGCTGGAACGGGACATCACCTCGCAGGGGCTCCTCAGGCTCCTCGGGTCTCGCGGCGGCGGCGAGGGGGCGCTGTCCGGCGCAGGGGGGCTCGACATCGGCGCGGCGCTCGCGCCGGAGGTGCCGGAGCTGCCGCGGCTGCGCGAGTGTCTGGCACGGGAGCTCGGGCATCTCCCGGTGAAGCTCAAGAAGGTGACGCTGCGGCTCCGGAGTGAGGGCGGCAAGGTGACCCGGGTCGTCCTGGGCGGCGCCTTGCCGACGCCGGTCTGCGCGCGCGACATTCTGATCGGGCAGACGTTCGCCGCGGAGGGACCGTGGCGGACGCTGGAGATCGAATTGCCGAGCGTGCCGCCTACACCTTGATCCTGAACTCGAAGCACTCGATCGCGAAGCCCTCGCGGAAGTAGAAGCGATGGGCCTGCTCGCGCGTGACGCGGGAGAGCAGCTGCACCTCGCTGCAGCCGTGCGCGCGCGCCTCGGCCTTGAGCCAGTCCATGAGCCGCTTGCCGTGGCCGCGGGAGCGCACGCGCTCGTCCGTGACGAGGTCGTCCACGTACAAGAGCCGGCCGCAGTAGAGCATGGTCATGTAGCGGTACCCCGCCACCGCGCGCACCACGCCGTCGTCTATGAGCGCGGCGAGCTGGTAGCCGTCGCTCTTCATCAGGGCGCGGACGGTGGCGACGTACTCGCCCTGCTGGAGGTGCGGGCGAAGCTGGACCATGACGTCCCAGGTGGCAAGGATCTCGTCGTCGGTCTGGGGCTGGGTGATGGGCATCGATTGTACCGGGTGAGGTTGAGGGGAGTGGCGCGGGCGCGATCGTAAGGGAGCCACGCGCAGGCTGCCAAGATCCTCTTGGAGTGTCGATGATGTGCAACTTCTAGGTTGCGTTTGGCGCGGGTGACGATTAGATAGGCAATCAGGAGGTTGCATATGACGACTGAGACGGATCGCATCGAGAAGAAGATCGTGCTGCGCGCGTCCCGCCAACGGGTCTGGCGCGCGCTGGCGGACAGCAAGGAGTTCGGGGTCTGGTTCGGGATGAAGTTCGACCGCCCGTTCGCGGCCGGCGCGACGATGCGTTGCGCGATCGTCGGCACGGCGGTGGACGAGGAGGTCGCCAAGGCGCAGCGGCAGATGAAGGACGTGCCGTTCGAGATCACGATCGAGCGGATCGAGCCCGAGCGGCTGTTCTCGTTCCGCTGGCACCCGCACGCGGTGGAGCAGGGCGTGGATTACTCGGCCGAGCCGACGACGCTCATCGTCTTCGAGCTGGAGGAAGTGGCGGAGGGGATCTTGCTGACGGTCACCGAGTCGGGGTTCGATCGCATCCCCCTCGCGCGCCGGGCCAAGGCGTTCGCGGCGAACGATCAGGGGTGGGGCATCGTCGTGCAGCTGCTCGAGAAGTACCTTGCCCAGGCGGTCTAGCGCGGCGGCGAAGCCCCTGTCGCCGCGGGAGTCGGCGCCGGTCTTCGCGGCGCTGGGAGACGAGACGCGACTTCGGCTGGTCTCGCGCCTCTGCGAGGGCGGGCCGATGTCCATCGCGAGGCTCACGGAGGGCTCCGAGGTCACGCGCCAGGCCATCACGAAGCACCTGCGCGTGATGGAGGAGGCGGGGCTCGTGCGAGCGTCCCGGCGCGGGCGGGAGAGCGTGTGGACGCTCGAGCCCGAGCGGCTGGAGGATGTGCGTCGCTACCTTGACGTCATCTCGCAGCAGTGGGACGCGGCGCTCGACCGGTTGAAGCGGTTTGTCGAGGAGTGAGCTGCGGCTAGGCAGAGCCGCACCGGTGATTGAGAGAAGTTGCCTAATGGGTGACGGTATTAAAGAAGCGAAGTTGTGCCAGTGCGCTCGCGCTGCCTGGGGCCGCTCTGTCTGTCATTCCCTGGATTCATGCCCACTTGCATCTACCGCCCGGGTCTCCGACGAGTTCTGGCAAGGGGCACAGGGGAAGATGTTGTGTACAGCAAGCGTACGTCCCCGACGTAGAGGCCCGCCAAGTTGAAGATCCG
>DATAGU010000343.1:0-32394 GCA_036263495.1 Polyangia bacterium
GACCTGACCCCGACCCCCGACCTCGTCCAGGCCTGCGTCATCGGCGGCACAGTCTACGCACCGGGCGCCCCGAACCCCCAGAACCCCTGCCAGAGCTGCCAGCCCGCCCAGTCCACCACCGCCTTCACCAACACCGCCGACGGCACCTCCTGCGGCGCCGGGACCGTCTGCCAGAGCGGCGCCTGCACCGCCGGTTGCTTCATCGGTGGCACGTATTACGCGCCAGGCGCCACGAACCCCCAGAACCCCTGCCGGAGCTGCCAGCCCACCCAGTCCACCACCGCCTTCACCAACAACACCAACGGCACCTCCTGCGGCTCCGGGACCATCTGCTACAACGGCATCTGCGCCGCCGGCTGCGTCATCGGCGGCACGTACTACGCGCCGAACGCCACGAACCCCCAGAACCCCTGCCAGAGCTGCCAGCCCGCCCAGTCCACCAGCGCCTTCAGCAACCTCCCCGATGGCAACGGCTGCGGCCCCGGCAGGATCTGCCAGAGCGGCAGCTGCGCCGCCGGCTGCTACATCGGCGGCACGGTCTACGCCCCCGGGGCACCCGATCCCAACGCCACCTGCCAGAGCTGCCAGCCCACCCAGTCCACCACCGCCTTCACCGCCGGCACCCTCTGCGGCGGCCAGTGCGTGTACCTCAACAGCGACGCCAACAACTGCGGCACCTGCGGCAACGTCTGCTGCGGCGGCGGTGCCTGCCAGAGCGGCCAGTGCCGGCCCGTGACGCTCGCCTCGGGGCAACTGCGGCCCAACGGCATCGCCATCGACGCCACCAGCGTCTACTGGACCAATTACAACGGCGGGACCGCGGGGCAGGTGATGAAGGTGCCGATCACGGGCGGCCCCCCCATCGAGCTCGTCTCACAGCAGAACTTCCCCAACAGCATCGCCGTCGACGCCACCCACGTCTACTGGATCAACGAGGGGTCCGCGTCGGTGATGCGGGTGCCGGTCGGAGGGGGCAGCGCCACCTCGCTCGCCCCCGTACAGAACTCCCCCCGCCGCCTCGCCATCGACGCCACCAGCGTCTATTGGACCACCGGTGGCGGGGCGGTGATGCGCGTGCCACTCGCCGGCGGCACCCCGACCCTGCTCGCCTCCGGACAGAGCTCCCCCCAGGGAATCGCCGTCGACGCCAACAGCGTCTACTGGGCCACGAACTCGGCCATCATGAGGGTGCCGCTCGGAGGCGGCACCCCGATCGCGCTCGCCACCGGTCAGAACAGCCCCGGGAGCGTCACGGTCGACGCGACCAACGTCTACTGGACCACCGTCTTCGGCAGGACGATCGCCAGCGTGGGCCTCGGAGGAGGCACCCCGACCCTCCTCGCCTCCAATCAGAACCCCGAAGGGATCGCCGTCGACGCGACCCACGTCTACTGGACCAACTCCGGCTCCAGCGGAGGGGTATCGAAGGTGCCACTCGGAGGCGGCACTCCTGTCCAGATCGCCTCGGTGCCGAACGCCTCCCCCACGGGCATCGCCGTCGACGCTCGCTGCGTCTACTGGGTCGCCATCTATGGCAGCACCGTGATGACCGCGAACAAATAGCTCGCCGGCGCCGGTCCCTCTGTCCCCCCACTTGCTTACCTAAAAGGGGTCCGTCGCCGCCCGGGCAGGCGGCATCCACCGGCCGCCGTCGCCCCTCGGCAGCAGGGTCGACCACCGGCCACGCCGGAGCCCCCGCCACCATCGCCACACAGGCGCTGCCCGATGCCGCCGAGCCGGCGGCGTCCATCGGGCGCGCTCCCCGCCGCTCGCTCCTTCACCGCCCCCCGCAGATCGCTGCCCCTGCAGCCGCGCGCGCCACTCCCAGGGCGGCACCGGCTGCGGATCCACCCAGAGCCCGCGCCGTTCCATCCGGGCCACGATCTCCAGATCCCCCAGGGCCCGGTCCTGCGAATACCGCCGATACCACCACGCCCACCCTTGCCGCACCAGCTCGCGGTTCAGGCTCCTGCCGTCTCCCAGCACCACCTCGCCCACCGTCCGGCCGTAGCGGTCGTGTTCCCTCTCGATCACGCGCACCTCGGCACCGAAGACCAGGGCGGCCGTGGCCTGGCGCGCACGGGCGCCGTAGGGCTGGGCCTTCTCCGGGCAATCGATCCCCGCCAAACGGATGCGCTCCGGCTTACCTCCCCTGAGCACATCCACCGTATCGCCATCCACGACCGCCACCACCCGCCCGCGAAAATCGGCATGGGCAGGAGCGGCCACCAACACGGCCAATAAAGTGAGCAAGGCAGCGCGATGGTCCATGCCATCCTTATCTCACATGTAGGCAAAGGTAGGAAGGGATTACTGAACAACGGGCCGAGCCTGCCTTCCAACCCCCCACGCCCATGAGCCACCGCAGGATGCGGTCGTCACATACCCCTCTTGAATGCCATGTCCCCCCCTGGTTGAGTGCCGCGTACCCCCTGGTTGAGTGCCGGTCCGGGGGGGTTGAGTGCCGGTACTGGGGGGTTGAGTGCCGCGTACCCCCTGGTTGAGTGACGGTCCGGGGGGGTTGAGTGACGGTCCGGGGGGGTTGAGTGCCGGTACCGGGGGGTTGAGTGCCGCGTACCCCTGGGTACGATCTTGTAGGGCGCTGTACTTAACCGGGTGCCGCCTCATAGGAAAGCTCGTACAGCGACACATCCGACGGGTCGGGCGGCATGCGCGTGAACCCGGAGAACGAGAACCCCAGCCGCTCGAGCACCTTGATGGACCCCGCATTGGTCGGGGTCACCACGGCGATGACCTTCGTGAGCCCCAACGTCCGGCGCCCCCACGCCAGGACGGCGGCGCCCGACTCGACCGCGTACCCCCGACCCCAGAACTCGGGCAGGAACGCGTACCCGAGATCCACGTCCTGAAACAGGTCCCGCTTGATCAAGCCGCACATCCCCACCGGCGCCTGCGAGCCCTGGAGGGCCACCAGATAGAGCCCATGGCCATGCACCTCGTAGCTCTTGATCGGCCCTTCCACGAGGTAGTGGACCGCCTGCTCGACGGTCCTGACCCCCTTGTCGCCGATGTTCTGGAGAAACGAAGGCTCATTCAAGAGCCGGAGGATGAACCCCCCGTCACCGGGTTCCAGGTGCCGCAGAATCAGGCGCTCGGTCTCGAGGACAACCATGTTGCGCACTCTATGAGAGGGCCGCGCGCCAGGGCCATCAAAATAGCGCCGCCCCCCAGGGTCATGAGAAGCTCGGCGCCATGCGCCACACCCGCCGCCTCCTGACCGCCATGACCCTCCTCGGAATGCTCGTCACCGTGCCCCCGAGCGCCCTGGCCGCCGGCGGCCGCACCGAGATGCAGTCCTACTTCCAGTCCACCATGCAGAACAAGGCCTACCAGGACAAGACCTTCGCCCGCGTGGCCAAGAACTGGAGGCAGCCGCCCGCCAAGCAGCTCCCCGCCCCCGGCAAGAAGACCGTCGTCCAGACCGTCATCGGCAAGGACGGCAAGCTCCTCTCGGCCAAGATCTCGCTCGAATCAGGCTCCCCGGCCTGGGACGCCGCCGTGCTCGGGGCCATCAAGAAGTCCGCGCCGTTCGAGCCGCTCCCCCCCGACTACGGCTACCCCACCGTGGAGGTCCACTTCCACGTGGCCTGGGTGGCGAGCCCGTAGAGGTCACGTCTCCGGCGGCACCCTCGGGCGGGACGGCAGGTTCATGAGCAGGCGCTTGAGCGCCCCCGGATCCGTGGGCTTGGTCAGGTGCGCGTCGAAGCCCGCCGCCAACGCCTGGCTGCGATCCTCCGCCATCCCGTACCCCGTCAACGCCGCCAGATAGATCGAGGCCGTGGCCGGATCCGCACGCAGCGCGCCGGCCACCGCATACCCGTCCATCCCCCCTGGCAAGCCGATGTCGCACAGCACCACGTCGGGCTGGAGCTCACGCGCCTTCTCGACGCCCGCGGCGCCGGTGCCGGCGATGAAGACCTCGTGCCCCGCGAGCTCGAGCACCAGGCTCAGGCTCTCGGCCGCATCGACGTTGTCCTCGATCACCAAAACGCGGCGCACACGCGGTGCGGCGACCTCCGGGTCCCCCGTGGGGTCGCCGGCCTCCATCTCCGCGAGAGGCAAGTGCAGGACGAAGACACTGCCCTTCCCCGGCCCCTCGCTCGCCGCCTCCACCCGGCCACCGTGCAGCTCCATCAGCCGCTGGACCAGCGCCAGCCCGAGCCCGAGCCCGCCCCGCTCCGGGCTGTGCTCGCCCTGCTCGAACGGCTGGAACATCCGCGCCAGCAGCTCGGGGGCCATGCCCATGCCCTCGTCGGTCACCCGGAGGAGCGCCTCCCGGGCGCCTCGCTCCACCTTCACCTCGACGAGCACACGCGTGCCCCGCGGGCTGAACTTGAAGGCATTGCCCAGGAGGTTGGCCAGACTCTGCGCCACCCGCACCGGATCGGCCAGGAGCCAGATCGGGGCCTCGGGGACCACCAGATCGAGCAGCACCCCGGCGGCCTGCGCCGCCGGCTGGTGATCCCCGATCGTCGTGCGCACCAGCTCGCCGAGCTCCACACGCTCCACGTGGAGCCTGATCTTGCCGTGCGAGACACGCGACAGATCGAGCAGATCGTCGATCAGCCGGGCCATGTGGCGCACCTGCCGATCGATCATCTGCAGCGCCCGGGCCCGCCGGGTCTCGTCGAGCGCCGGCCCGAGGAGCACCTCCACCGCGTTGCGAATGGGCGCCAGGGGGTTGCGCAGCTCGTGCGCCAGCATGGCCAGGAACTCGTCCTTGCGCCGGTCCGCCATCTCGAGCGTCTCCACCCGCCTGCGTTCGCTGATGTCGAGGAGGAGGGCGATCCCTTCGGACCTCTCCCGGAGCAGCGCGCCCCCGAGCAGCGCCGGGAAGGTCGCACCGTCCCGGCGGCGGCACAGGATCTCGTGCGGCAGGCACCGGCCCCCGGCCTTGATCTCCTCGAAGATCTGCATCCCGAGGCCGCGCGACTCGGGCGGCGTGAGATCGTTCCAGGAGATCCGGAGGATCTCCTCGCGACCGTAGCCGGTGGTCTTCAAGAAGGCGTCGTTGGCCTCGACCATCCGTCCCGACAGGTCGAAGAACGCGATGCTGACGAGGTCGCTCTCGACCAGCTGCCGCAGGCGCTCTTCGCTCGCGAGGAGCGCCTGCTCGGACCGCTCCTGTCGGGTGACGTCGTGCGCGATCACCGAGACGCCGGTGAGCGTGCCGCCCGGGTCGATGACCGGGGACAGGCTGACCACCAGCCGGAGCCGCCGGCCGTCCCGGCGCAGATAGGCCGCCTTGAACGGCTCGATGCGCTCGCCCTGCCGGATCCGCTCGCAGAGCGGCCCGAGCGCCTGCGGCCCTCCCTCGATCTGGACGAGCGAGATGCTCTGGCCGAGCATCTCGTGCGCGGTCGGACCGAGCAGGTGCTCCGCGCCGCGGCTCCAGCTGAGGACGCGGAGCTCGGGCGTGAGGCCGATGATGGCATCCTCCGAGGACTCCACGATCGCGGCCAGGCGGTGGGCCCGCTCCTGCGCCTGCTTGAGCTCGGTGACGTCGACGAACGTGAGGACCACGCCGCCGATGACGTGGTCGGTCGCGCGATAGGGGCGGATCGAGCGCAGGTACCACACATCGGTGTCGCTCCGGCGCACCTGGCGCTCCCGCGGCACGAGCGTGCGCAGCACCTCCCGGATCTCGGCCACCAGATCCTCGCTCGCGACCGTGGCCGTGATGTCGGTGATCGGCCGGCCGAGATCACTGTCGATGAGCGGGAACACCCGGCTCGCGGCCGGGGAGAACTTCTTGATGCGCAGCCGATGGTCGAGGAAGACGGCGGCGATCTCCGTGCTCGTGAAGAAGTTCTGGAGATCGCTGTTGGCCTTGTCGAGCTCCTCGAGCTTGAGGTTGAGCTCGGTGTTGACCGTGTGGAGCTCCTCGTTGACCGATTGCAGCTCTTCGCGCGACGTCTGCAGCTCCTCGTTGGCCGACTGCAGCTCCTCGTTGGTGGCCAGCAGCTCCTCGTTGGTCGACTTGAACTCCTCGTTGGAGACCTCGAGCTCGGCGATGGTCTCCTGCAGGTGCTCCTTGGTGGAGCGCAGCTGCTCCTCGAGTGCCTGGGCCAGGCTGTCGTCGGTGCGCGGCAACAGGCCCGCGGCCGCGGCGTGATCGGTCGGCACGGCCGGCCCGAGCTCCTGGAAGACGATGAGGAGCAGGTCCCCTGGAGAGCCGATCTCGGTGAGCGGTCGCACGATCAAGTTGAGGCGACGCACCTCGCCATGGTCCTCCAGGCACAGCCCCTGCTGGACGACCTCGGCCCCGGTCTTGGCCGCCTCCCTGAGCGCCCGATGGAGATCCGGGCGGAGGTCGCGGCGCGCCATGTCGATGATGTTGGTGTTGGTGATCCCGGACGCGAGCTCGAGGTAGCGCCCGGTCCGCCCCGAGACATAGACGATATCGCCGGTCGCGCGTACGACCACGGCCGCGGGCGCGAAGCGCTCGAGCAGGACGCGCTCGAAGGCGCGGGTGACGTCCTGCTGCGTCGGCAGCGGCGCGCGCCGGGGCAGCTCGACCCCGCGCCTCGTCACCGCGGTCGGCCCGACGAGCGGGAGCGCGACCGGCCCGACCGTCTCCTGGCGCTGGAAGATGCGGTGCGGCTTGTCGATCGTCTTGAACAGCTCCGGCGTCTGGACGCTCTCGGAGGGCCCGAGGAGGAGATAGCCACCGGGCCGCAGGGCGAAGTGGAACAGCGGGAAGAGGTTCTTTTGCAGCTCCGCATCGAGGTAGATGAGGACGTTGCGGCAGGAGATGAGATCGAGGTGCGAAAACGGCGGGTCGGCGATCAGGCTGTGCAGCGAGAACAGGCACAGCTCGCGCAGCTCCTTGCCGATCCGGTAGCCGCCGATCTCCTGGACGAAGAAGCGCTCGAGCCGCTCCCGAGACACCTGCTCGGCGATGCGGTCGGGATAGGCGCCCCTGCGCGCCACCTCCAGCGCTTGGACATCGATGTCGGTGGCGAACACCTTGAGGACCGGGCCGCCGGGCGGGGTGAGCTCGCGCAGCAGGATGGCGATCGAGTAGGCCTCCTCGCCCGAGGCGCAGCCGGGCACCCAGACCCGCACCTGGTCATTCTTGCCCCTGCCCGCGAGGACCTTCGGCAGCACGGTCGTGGCCAGGGCCGTGTACACCTCGGGGTCGCGGAAGAACGACGTGACCCCGATGAGGAGATCATTGAACAGCTCCTGGAGCTCGCCCGCGCGCGCCCCGAGGAGCGCGATGTAGCCCGCGAGGGACGTCTCGCGGAGCACGTTCATGCGCCGCTGGATCCGGCGCACCACGGTGGCGCGCTTGTAGCGGCTGAAGTCGTGCCCCGTCTCCTGCTGGAGCAAGGTGTAGATCGTGCGCAGCTCGTCCTCGGTCGCATCCAGCCCCTGCTCGGGCAGGCCCTCGTACCTGGGACACTTCTTCAGGTGGGCGAGGTAGTCGGCCAGGCGGACCGGCAGCTCCTCGACCGGGAGGACATGATCGACGAAGCCGAGGGCGATGGCGCTGCGCGGCATGTTGTCGTAGCGAGCCGACGCGATCGTCTGCGCCATGATCATGCCGCCGTGTTCCTTGATGGAACGCAGGCCGAGCGTGCCATCGCTGCCGGTGCCCGAGAGGACGATGCCGACGGCCGAGGCCCCGCATTCTTCGGCCAGGGAGCGGAACAGCACGTCGATGGGCGCGCGCGACGTCGGCATGGGCATCGACGTGCGGAGCGCCCCGTGGGCGATGGTGAGCAGGGCGTTGGGGGGGATCACATAGATCTGGTTCTGCTCGAGGGGCTGCCCATCGGTCGCCTGCCGGATGGGCACCGGGGTGACCCGGCCGAGCAGCTCCACCAGCAGGCTCGGGGCGTGCGGGTCGAGGTGCTGCACGATCACGAAGGCGGCGCCGGGCTCGGCCGGGAGGTGCCGGAAGAAGGCCTGCAGGGCCTCGATGCCTCCGGCCGAAGCCCCGATGCCCACGACGGGGCAACCGCTCACGGCTCGCTCCGGTCCCGTGGGCTCGGTGCTCGAAAGAGATGCCATGACCGCCTGGCCCGAATCCGATTCGTTGCTGCTCATATTGTGCCTTCCCCCTTCGATCCACCGACGATGAAGGCCCCGCGAGCACCGACGGCCCCGCCGAGCGAGGCAGCTGACGGATAGCGCCTCTGGATGACCTCCTCTTCATCCCCTGAGACATCGCCTTCCTCGTGCCGAGGGACAGGGCCTCGGACCGGCGATCGAGTCAGGCTGGGCGAGATGGCCCGCCTACGAGCGGATGCGAAAGAGGACAAGACTATAGCGCATCGATAGGGCGCCGGGAGTCGGTTCTCATGATGAGAACCAAAGACTCGCGCTCCGTGAGCCGTACGAGAGGGCGACCGGTCGCTCCATCCAACTCCCGGGGAATGAGCTCCTCCGTTCGAGCGACGACCGTCCGACCGTCAAGTCACACGGGGGGGAACTCAAGGACTCCGGGGGGACCCTGGGGGAACTCCGGGGACGGTCTTCGACAACCCTACTTGATGGGCTTCTTCGGGGCGGTGGCGCGCGCTTCCATGTAGGGCTTGAAGCGCTCGGCCAGGAAGTGATGCCAGACCTGATCCACGAGCGGCGGCCATTCCTTCTCGATCTCGCCGAGACCGCGCACGGTCAGCTTCACCTGCGTCATCCCCGGCGCGGCTGGCGAGAAGTCGATGGTGTGGATCATCTCGATGGCCTGGCCGGCGAGCCCGAGCGGGCCGACGAAGCGCAGGCGCTTGCCGCGATCGACGTAGGTGACGGTGGCGTGCTGGGTGCCGTTGCCGGCGTCGTCGAAGATCTCGAGGAAGGCGCCGCCCACCCGGGGCTCGATGACGAGGCGCTTGGGTTTGGCGGAGAAGGTGTGATCCCACCAGCCCGAGACGTCGCCGGTCATGGCATCGAAGACCGCCTCGGGCGTACCCGGCACGACCACGCTGTCCTCGATGGTGAAGGCGGTGGCGGAGCTGCGGGCGACCTTGGCCGCCGCAGGGGTGGTGAGGGAGAGGAGCAGGAGGGCTCGGAGGGCGTGGCGCATGGCGCGATTCTATCGAGCGCGATCAGGACGGGCCAGGGCTGGAATCAGGGCGCCCACATATCGATCACGGCCTTCCACTTGCCGTCGTTTTGCTTGCGGAACGTCACCGAGTACTTGCCCGGCTGCGGCTGGGGCCCGTTCGGGGTGTCGACCTGGAACAGGTAGGTGCCCACCTCGACCGCCAGATCGCCCTGCAGCTCGATGCGCGTGGTCTGGAGCTGGACCGTGATCGCGGTCTCCAGATCCTGCCGCCAGAACTCGATGATGTTGTTCCGTCCGGACACGAACTCATGCCCCGGGGGCACGAGCACCGCCACGTCCGCCGCGTAGTATTCGTCGACGAGCTTGATCGCGTCGTTGGCCGCGATGTTCCGTTCGATCTCGCGGTTGCGTTGGTCGATCTGGGCGGCGACCTCGGCCTCCTGCGGGTTGCAGCCGATGAGGGCCGTGGCGAAGGTCAACGCGAAGAGCTGGGTGAGGGCAACAAGGGTGCTTTTCTGGATCATGGCGGCCTCCTTGAGATCTGGGGGTCCGCGCATTGTAGCGGACTCCGGGGGCCTGATCCTCAAGCATCCTCAGGCTTGTCGGAGGGCCGCCAACACGGCGTCCGTGCAGGCGGTGGTGTGGAGCGTGCCGCCGAGGTCGCGCGTCACCTGCCGGTCCGCGACCACGCGGCGCACCGCGCGCTCGACGCGCGTCCCCGCCTCGCCGTGGCCGATGTGCTCGAGGAGGAGCGCCAGGGTGAGGATGGCGCCGAGCGGGTTGGCCACGCCCTGGCCGGCGATGTCCGGCGCCGAGCCGTGCACGGGCTCGAACAGCGAGCAGCGGCCGGGATGGATGTTGCCCGAGGCGGCGAGCCCCAGCCCGCCGACCAGGGCGGCGCCGAGGTCGGAGAGGATGTCGCCGAACAGGTTCGAGGTGACGAGCACGTCGAAGCGCTCGGGGGCGCGCACGAGCTCCATGGCCGCCACGTCCACATAGAGGACGTTGGTCTGGACGTCCGGGTACTCGCGCTGCAGGGCGGCGAAGGCGCGGCGCCACAGGCCGTGCGCGTACTCGAGCGCGTTGGCCTTGTCGACCATCGTGAGCCTCTTGCGCCGCCGCCGCGCGAGCTCGAAGCCGGCGCGCAGGATGCGGTCGACGCCTTTGCGCGTGTTCAGGTCCTCGTTGATGGCCACCTCGTCGGGCGTGTCCTTCTTGAAGTTGCCCCCCACGCCGGCGTACAGGCCCTCGGTGTTCTCGCGCAGCACCACGAGGTCGATGTCGCGCGGCGTCTTGCCGCGGAGCGGGGTGAGCCACTCCTCGAACAGCGTGACCGGGCGCAGGTTGATGTAGAGGTCGAGCTGGAAGCGCAGCGCGAGCAGGATCTCGCGCGCGTGGACGTTCGAGGGGACGCGCGGGTCGCCGACGGCGCCGAACAGGATCGCGGCGTAGTGGTCGCGCAGGTCGGCGATGGCCCCCGGCGGCAGGGTCTCCCCGGTGCGCAGGTAGCGATCGGCGCCCCAGTCGAACTCCGTCACCTCGACGGGCAAGCCGAGGGCGTCGAGGACGCGCCGGGCCTCCCGCGTGACTTCGATGCCGATGCCGTCTCCCGGGACGACGGCGATGCGAGTCTTGATCATGGTGTGCTCCTCGTGGCGCCGTCGGCCGGCGGGCCGCCGGCGAGCTGGCGATAAAGTGCGGCGTTCTTGCGCACGGTCTCGAGGTCGTGGATGGCGCGCAGCTTGGCGTGGTCCCACTCGCTCCGCAGCTCGGAGAAGCCCCAGCGCCCCTTGTCGTCGCGGGCGAAGTGGAAGATCGAGCCGCCTTCGCGCCACACGGTGGCGGTCTTGGTGCGGTGGTCCACGGAGCCCACGGGCTGGCCGCTGCCGGCGTAGATGCGTTTCTTGAGGTCGCCGAGGAGGGCCTGCGAGCCGTCGAGGCGGCGATAGTAGCGCCGCGCGTGATCCTCTTCCTCCTCCGCGGCGTCGGGGATGCGGCCGAGGAAGCGCGCCTTGTCCTCGGGGGGGTAGGTCTCGAAGACGAGCTGGCGCATCTCGCGCTGCGCATGGTGCACGGTCTCGATGGACCACTGCGTAGGGGTGTCGAAGGCGTCGAAGAGATAGGCCGGGTCGCCCTTGTCGCAGGCCTTGAGCACGAGGAGGTAGGCGTCTTCGGGGGTCTCGGCGGGGCGGTCGCGGCAGGCGGCGGTCGTGAGGGCGGTGAGGCAGACGAACGGGGCGAGGAGGGCGAGGTTTGGCCAGGAGCGCCGCCGCTCGCGAGCGCTCCGACGGTGGGGAAGGCCCTGCATGGCGCGCAGGGATATCAAAGCTGCCGGCAAACCGCAACGGCGGCGCCGCTCGCAGGGATCAGGAGCGCAGGGCGCGGCGTACGTGCTGGAACACGATGTCGCTCACCACGAGCGAGGAGTGGCCGAGGGGGACCGTGAGGCGGGTGGCACCGGGCAGGAAGGTGCGATCGGGCGGACAGACCCAGTCGCGCTGCGCCACGATGGTGTAGTACTCGACCGAGGGCGGGAGCGGTCCTTCGGCCAGGTCGGCCAGGAAGGAGGAGCGCGGGAGGATCTGCCACGAGCTCGGCGACACCAGGCCCATGGTGGCCACGCCGAGGAGCGCGCTCCAGGTGCCCTGGACCGGGGTGCCCATCATGACGAGCTT
The DNA here is from genome assembly GCA_036263495.1 of Polyangia bacterium. GTDB lineage: Bacteria > Myxococcota_A > Polyangia > Palsa-1104 > SHYY01 > DATAGU01. The sequence goes on from DATAGU010000343.1 coordinate 11,713, forward strand.
GCGTACCTTGTCGTGGCCGCCGAGCCGCTTGACGTAATAGAGGCCGATGAGGCCGCCCATCGAGTGGCCGACGATGTCGATCTTGGCGACCGGGGCCTGCGCCAGGATGGACTCGATCTTGCGCTGGATGAGGATGGCCGACTTGCGGATGTCCCGCGTGTTGACCGTCCCCAGGTTGAAGGAGAAGACGCAGGCGCCATCCTCGATGAGGCGGCGCTCGAGCACGTACATGGAGCCGCGCGTGCCGAGAAAGCCGTGGATGAGGAGCACGGGCGGGTGCTCGTCATTCACGTTGTTGAAGGCGGCGGTGCGGCGGATGTGGTTGCCGCGCGCGAGGTGGCGGATATAGGACAGGGTGTGCCGGCCGCCAGCCAGGTCTTGACGCAATATGTCGTCGACGATGGGATCGCCCATGGCCTGCTCGCTCTCTTGCTGGATCAACTTCTTGTCCTGCCCCTCAGCCTCGGCGAGCGTGTGCTCGTGCCCGCGCGCGTCGGCGATCTTGGGCTCGGGCCCGTCTTCGGGGTGGAGGGGATGCGGTGCGGGCGCACGGCCATGGACTCCAGATGGAACGGTGGCGCCCGCGGTGCGGAACAGTCGTGAAAACCGGCCGAGCAACTTGGAAGGCATCCGCGCTGGAAACCTAACATCGGCCCCGACGGGCAGCAAGCGCCACTAGGGCCGGGGTCAGTCCTCTTCGCGCGCCAGATCGCCGCGCGGGTCGAGGCCGTACTTGCGGATGAGCTCGCGCAGGTGCTTGCGGTCGATCTGCGCTTCGCGGGCGGCCGCCGAGAGGTTCATGCGGTGCCGGCGCATGAGATCGACGATGTATTCGCGCTCGAACAGCTCGACCAGGCGGCCTTTGGCCTCCTTGAAGGGGAGGTCGGTGCGGATGCCCACGTTCTGCTGCTCGCTCGTGGCCGAGCTGCCAAAGGCGTCTTCGAGGGCCAAGGTGTCGCCCTTGGCGAGCACGCAGGCGCGCTCGATGACGTTGCGGAGCTCGCGCACGTTGCCAGGCCAGCCGTGAGAGCGCAGACGCCGCAGGTCTTCGGGTGTGACCACGAGGCCGCGGTGGCTGCCGAACACCTTCACGAAGTGCTCGACCAGGAGATCGATGTCCGAGCCGCGCTCGCGCAGGGGGGGCAGGTGCACGCGGATGACGGCGAGCCGGTAATAGAGATCCTCGCGGAACTTCTTCTTGGCCACCTCGTCGCGCAGGTCGCGGTTGGTGGCGGCGATGACGCGCACATCGACGCGCTCGTAGGTGTTCGAGCCGACCCGCCGCACGGCGCGTTTGTCGAGCACGCGCAGGAGGGTGGGCTGGAGATCCTGAGCCAACTCGCCGATCTCATCGAGGAAGATGGTGCCGCCGTGGGCCTCGGCAAAGGCGCCGCGGCGGTCCTGCACGGCGCCGGTGAAGGAGCCCTTGATGTGGCCGAAGAGCGCCGACTCGATGAGCTCGTGCGGGACGGCGCCGCAGTCGAAGACCACGAAAGGGCCGGCGGAGCGTCGCGAGTGGTTGTGAATCTCCTCGGCGATGAGCTCCTTGCCGGTGCCGGTCTCGCCCTCGACGAGCACGGTGGCGTCGGTCGGGGAGATGTCCCCGAGCAGGCCGAAGAGGCGGCGCATCTTGGTGTCGCGGCCGACGAGCTGCCCGAAGCTGTCGCTCTCGGCGGCGGTGGGCTCGACGGCCTCCTCTTGTGGGAGGAACTTGACCACGGTCTTGCCGAGGCGGAATTCGGAGCCGAACGTGATCGCGATCTCTTTGAAGCGCGAGCCGGCGATGTAGGTGCCGTTGGTCGAACCGAGATCGCGCACGATGGTCTGTTGGCCGTCGAAGAAAGCCTCCAGGTGGCGGCGCGACACGGTCTTGTCCGTGAGCACGAGGTCGCAGTTCGGCGCGGAGCCGAGCGTGATGGGATGCGCGGAGAGCGTGACCTGCTCGCCACGATCCGGTCCCTTGATGACCACAAATACGCCACCAGGACGCTGCCGGGTAAAGTCCGGTTCTTCGTCGAGAAGATGGGTGGAATACGGCTCGCGAGGCATAGCTCGACCGGTGGACGGATGTTACCGGCGAGCCACGGGTACGTCAATCGAGTCTGTCGGATAAGGTTCCAGCTCCACTCACGCAGTGCGTCGCAGCGGCCCCTGCCGGCTGCGAAGGGCGTGGAGGGTCAGGTGGGAGATTCGAGGCTGCACGACGCTGGAGCGATCGTGGCCAGGAATTTAGCCGCCCCTTTCATGCGCTGCGCTGGGCCGGCCAGCGCCAGGCAAGGTGGAGTGTGGATGAAAAAATGCTCGCTGGCAGCGAACGGGGCTTGTTCGCCATCGAACCCGGCAGCCCGAGCGGTCAAAAAATTAGCCGTCCATGGCGCTCGTCGAGAGATTGGAGAGGGATCCCCGATCGGCCATTTCTCTGGCCGCTAGATTCTGGAACGGGACCGGTCTCGGCCGCCTCAATAAAATACAATATAACGAAATGAATCGGTTTTTATCAACCGAGCGCATGTGGCTCGAAGGCTGCAATGCACCTTTGGCATGCGCCTCTCCATCTTCAACCTATATGTAGAAAACTGCCCCCTGGCGGGGCATACGCTGATTCACAACACGTTCACCGGCGGCTTCGTCACGATGCCCGAGGAGGAATTGGCGACGCTGCGCGCGGCCGATGCGGGGCTGCCGCTCTCGGAGGCGGAGCGCGCGTCGATTGATCCTGAATATTTTGATCCGGCGGTAGGAATCCTGGTCGAGAGCCGCGAGGCAGACGAGGCGGCGTATCGACAATGGTACGAGCGACAGCGTGCCACCACCGAGCGACTATCCGCCGTCGTATCGGTGACGTGGGCCTGTAATTTTGCCTGTACGTATTGTTGTCAGAGCGACGTCCTGGATGGACGCAGCATGTCCTCGGAGACGGCGCGCCAGGTGGCGCACTGGCTGGTGGAGCGCGCCGGGGAGATCGGGGCGCGCGAGATCCACCTCTCGTTCGTGGGCGGCGAGCCGCTCATCCAGACGGCACGGATCGAGGAGATCGTGCGCGAGGTGCGAGCGCGTGCGCCGCGCCTGGCCTTCTCCTTCGGTCTCGTCACCAACGGCGTCCTCCTCACGCGCGAGCTGGTCGAGCATTGGCGGCCGCTCGGTCTGGTGAGCGCACAGGTGACGCTCGATGGCGATGAGACCACACACGGCATCACCCGCCGCTCGAAGAAGCGCGGCGAAGAAAGTTTTACTCCCATCCTTCGCAACGTGCTCGCGGCGGCGGAGCTCATCGCCGTGAAGATCAATGGCAATTACCAGCGCGACACGGTCCATGGCTTCGTGCCGCTCGTGCGCGAGCTGGCGCGGGCAGGGTTTCCCCGCGGCGCACGGATCCATTTCTCACCCGCATTGACCGCGCTCGGTGCGCCGGGTGATTCGGCCTCGGGGGCCTGCGGCTGGTCGGGCTCTTCACCGGAGTGGATGCTGGCCCTGGGGGACGAGGTGCGGCGCGCAGGATACGACGCGGGGGATCCCATGATGGTGGGGCCCTGTGGTTTTCACCGGCACCACCATTACGCCATCGATCCCGATGGGCGGCTGTACAAGTGCCCTGGCTTCTTCGGATACGAGGAGTGGGCCATCGGCGCCGTGGGGAGCGGTCTGACCGCGCGCTACGAGGAGCTCATCCGCCACGAGGTGCAGTCGTCCTGCGACGGATGCGCTCACCGGCCCAACTGCGCCGGCGGCTGCGTAGCGGCGGTGTGGCGCGCTCGGGGGCGGGCCGAGGGCGTCAATTGCGAGCAGGACTTCTTCGAGCAACTGAAGGCGCCGTTGGTGCTGCGCAAGCATGCGTTGGCGGTGGCTTCTTCCTTCGAGGAGGCGGCGGCCATGGTGCCGGCGCTCCCGAGCGCGGTGTTGGACGCCGTGGACCGGTCCCGGTATCGACCGGCGACACTGCGCGTGCTGGCTGCCTGACCCCGTCGGAGCAGCCGGCAATTCACCCTGAACCCGCCTGTTTCACGGCAAGAAGGCCCGAGGTCTGCCCAGCGGTGGAATCCGGATGCTGGGCGTACCGCGAGCGCGGCGCCGTGAGTCAGGCCACTGACAGGTCATTGAAAGGAGAACTCCCATGACACAGGCCACTCAGAAGAACCAGGTGAACGAGAAGAAGGCGCAAGGCAGCAAGGTGATCCGTGGCAAGAAGCAGCAGACCGTGGCTGATCCCTGCCAGCTGCTCTATGGCTGAGATAGGGATCGCGTTACCATGCCGATGTGCGTAACCTCTGCGGCCTCTGTCTGATCGCCTGTCTCGCCGCGTGCTCCGGTCCGCCGCGGAGTGGACCGGAGCGCGAGAATGTGTTGCGGATCAGCACGCACTTTGGCCTGAAGGAAGAGTCTGATTCCTTCCTCGCCCACCTCGCTGGCCTTACTCATATCCCGCTCGCCGAGCATTTTGTCCGGCTCGAGCATCAAGGGCCCCGCGTCCTCCTCTTCCGTTCCTCGAAGAGCACCCTGCTGCCCGAGCAGTTGGCCAAGCTGATCGCGTTGCCGGGGAAGCGCTCGGCCTCCGCGATGACCGGCGGCGTCGTGGTGGAGATGAAGGACCCAGCGGCCGCGGCGATGGTGCGGCTCACCGACCGGGGGCTGACGCGCTACGAGAGGACCCGTTTCGATCCGGGCAGACAACTGGAGCTCACCCGCTGCCTGCCGGGGTCTGGGCCCCGGAAGATCGTGGTGCGCAACGTGACCCAGGATGAGGAGTGGCGGCTGCTCCTCGCGCGTGAGGTGGATCTCGTGCCGGTCATCTCGCCGAGCCATCAGCGCTACCTGGTCGATGTACCGACGGTCCGCATCGTGCCGGTCAGGACGCCGACGCCGGTCGCGCTGGCGTTCCGCGTGCGCGCGCCGGCGCCGACCGCCCAGGTCGATCTGCGCCGGGCCATCTCGTCGCGGATCGTGCGTCAGGCGCTGGCCGAATCGATCGACGCAAACCTGGCCGAGCCCGTGAAGATGCAGGAAGACCGGGACGAGGCGCGGAGGAGCCTCGAACGGCTCGGGGGCCACGTGGGGGCGCGGCATCTGCGTCTGTACTTCGATGAAGCGGTGGCCGATCTCCAGCGCGTGGCCCTGGTGATCGAGCAGCAGCTGGCGCCGCTCGGCATCGTGGTGGACATCCAGGCGCTCCGCTCCGATGCCCTCCTGGAGGCGCTCAAGAAGGGCGACTTCGACATGCTCCTCCACCGCGTCGGCTTCGAGAAACGATTCTGGCCCTGGTTGCCCAGGGCCACGGGGTATGAGAGCCCGGAGTTCGAGGCGGCGGTGGGACGGGGGGATGACGCAGCGGCGCGCGCCATCCTCGAGCAGGACCTGCCCCTGACGCCGCTCTACCTCTTCCACGAGGGGGTGGTGCTCGACAACTACTTCTGCGGCGCCACGCCCATCACGGTCACGGATTTGTCCTGGCTCGACGCTGTCCATCCCTGCAAGCCAGGGGAGAACCAATGAACATCCGCTGGTTCGGTGCGCTGCTCCTGGTCGTGGTGGGGGTGCTCCCGTTGGTCGTGGCCGGGTTCGTCATGAACCGCCGGGTCGACAAGACAGTGCTCGAGCAGGTGAGCATCGGCAATCGTCAGGTGGCGGACCGCGCCGCCACCCGGCTGAACGCCTACGTGACGAACGAGGTCGATCTCCTGCGGACCCTGTCGGCCGCCCTGGCACCGGCCGTGGAGGCCTCGCCGAGGCAGATGCAGCTCATCCTGCGGAACTACCACCTCCTCTACTCTCAGCTCCGCCTCCTCTACGTGGTGGGGGCCAACCCGGAGCGCCGTGAGATCGCCACCTCCGACACCAGGGGGGAGCTGAGGACGCATCAGCACGAGCCGGCGGTGGAGACGGCCCTCCATGGGAAGATCTTCCGCAGCCGCGTGGAACTCTCCAAGGATCGGACGCTGCTCATGAAAGTCGGTGTCCCCCTCGGCCACGTGGGCGAGATCGTGGGTGCGGTGGTGGCGGAGATCGACCTCATTGGCATCTGGCCGGCGGTCCAGGAGGTGAAGGTGGGCCAGAAGGGCTTTGCGCGTCTCGTGGCAGACGACGGGATCCTGATCGCGCACGGGGACCAGGAGGAACGTCGTTCGGCGTTCCTGTACGGGCAGGATCCCTTTGTCGCGCGCGTGCTGGCTGCACCGGACCGGATCGCCCACTACCCCAACCGGCAGGGGATCCCCGTGCTCGGTGTGGCGTCGCCCGTGTCCGAGCTTCGCTGGACGGTGATCGTGGAGCAGCCCGAGTTCGAGGTCCGCGTGGCGAGCGTGCGCATGCGCAAGGTCCTCGGTTACATCATCGTCGTCGCCATCCTGGCCGCCGTGTGCCTCGGGATCCTCCTCGGGCGGACGCCGGTGCATGCCATCGAGGCGATGAAGCGTCACATGCGAGAGGTGGCGCGCGGCAACCTCGATGCGCGCCTCGAGCTGCCATGGCTCGAGGAGCTCCGCACCCTCGCGCAGACCTTGAACGACATGACCGGGCAGCTCAAGAGCCTCCAGGAGGAGATCAAGTCCAAGGAGCGCCTGTCGACCTTCGCGCGCGTGGCAGCCGGGCTGGCGCACGATCTCCAGCCGCCCATCGAATCGATCCGCGCCGCGTGCGATCTCGCGACCAAGCTTCCCGACGATCCCGGCGTGCGTGCGCTCCTGCGCTCGGCCACCGAGAACCACATGCCGCGGCTCGTGCGCTTCGTACGCGATCTGCGGCGCGTGGCGCGCGAAGGGACGATCCCGCTCGAGGTGGTCTCGGTCGATCCGGCGGCGCTGGCGCGGCGGGTGACCGAAGTCGCCGCGGGAGAGCCCAAGTGGCAGGGGGTGGAGTTCGCGGTGGAGGGGCAGGTGGAGCGGCTCTGGGCAGACGAGTCGCTCCTCGAGCGCGCCATCATCAACCTGGTGGGGAATGCCGCCGATGCCTGCGTGGCGCGTACGCCGCCCGGCGGGCGTGTCACGGTGCGCCTGCGCGACGATCTCGTGACCCAGGTGCTCTACATCGAAGTGATCGACACCGGGGTCGGCATCGATCCAGCGGTGTTGCAGGACATCGGGAACGATTTCAGATCAACCAAACGCAACAGCGGGGTCGGGCTCGGCCTGGCCGTGGCGCGCCACATCGTGAGCGCGCATGGGGGCTCGATCAAACCCACCAGCCAGCTCGGCCAGGGCAGCAACTTCTGCCTGTCGTTACCGCGGCGTGCAGTGGCCGGCCAAAGCGCTTGAATCGATACCGCCCTGCTGCAATAATGTACTTGCCATGACGTCGCGAGATAAATTGGTGCCGCAATCCGAGTTGGCGTGGGAAGCGCCCACGTACGTCATCGAGATGGAGGGCGTGCAGATCTGGGTGCGCCGCCACCGCCGCGAGCAAGGTCAGATGCTCTTCTACGTCGCCGAGCTGGCGGTGGCGGGACAGGAGGAGGAGCGGGCGATCGTCGAGGCGCGCTCGCCCGAAGAATTATCGGCGCTGCTCAGCGCCGCGATACCGGCCTTCGCCGGTTGCGTTCGCTTGCGCCGGCAATACTCCGCCTGATCCGACTCCTTTCGAAATTTCCATTCAGTCTTTCTACGCGCTCTAATTTTCCATCAAGGGTTCCCCTGATGGCCCGCCATATATTCTGTTGGCAAGAGGCCATCGACGAGTCGCTTCAGCAATGATAATTTCGTTCCGTGGGGACCACACGGGGGTACGCTGTGGCGACGATTGGGGACTCCGTTCGCACCACGGTGCTGGTAGTAGATGATGAGTCGGCTTTCCAGGAGACGATGGCTCGGTTCCTGGAGAGTTACCGGCGCTTCACTGCATACAATGGCCATCAAGCACTGGAGAAACTGTCCAAGCACCACATCGATGTGGTGCTGCTCGATCTCAATTTGCCGGACACGAACGGCCTCCGACTCCTGCAGCAGATTCGCGCCGAGCACGACGACGTCGAGGTGATCGTCATCACCTCGCACATCGAGCTCAAGAACGCGGTGAACTGCGTCAAGGAAGGGGCCTTCGACTTCCTCGCCAAGAGCTACGAGAACTATCAGGCGATCGGCGAGCACATCGAGCGTGCGCTCGAACATCGCCGGCGTCGGCGCGCCGCGATCCTGGCGCGCGCGGACGATACCCTGCGGGAGTCGATGGAGCTGCTCGAGCGCACGCACTCGCTGGAGCTCGCCGAGATGATCCAGATGGTGCGTCGCGTGGCGCCGACGCCGCTGACCGTCCTCATCGAGGGAGAGAGCGGGGTGGGCAAGGAGCTGCTCGCGCGCTACGTGCACGTGCACTCCGAGCGCGCGACCGGGTCCTTCGTGCCGGTCAACCTGGCCGCCGTGCCGCAGACCTTGCTCGAGGCGACGCTGTTCGGCCACGAGAAAGGCGCGTTCACCGGGGCCGACAAGGTGCGGCTCGGGAAGTTCGAGCTGGCCGAGGGAGGGACGCTGTTCCTCGACGAGATCGGCGAGCTCGAGATGCCGGCCCAGGTCAAGCTGCTGCGTGTCCTGCAGGAGCGGCAGGTAGAGCGCATCGGCGCGGCGGAGGCGTCGCCGGTGGACGTGCGGGTGGTCGCGGCCACCAACAAGAACCTGGCGGCGGAGGTGAGCGCCGGGCGGTTCCGCGAGGACCTCTGGTTCCGCCTCAACGTGATGCGAATCACGGTGCCGCCGCTGCGGCAACGGCGCAGGGACATCCCGGACCTCGTCCATCTGCTCGCGAAGCGGCATGCGCGCAGCATGAACCGCGAGCCGCCGCGCTTCACCAGGGAGGTGCTGCGGGCGCTCATGGATTACCGCTGGCCGGGCAACGTGCGCGAGCTCGAGAACCTCATCATGCGCATGGTGGTGCTGCACTCGGACAGCAAGGTGCGCATGGAGGATCTGCCCGTCGATTACTGCATCGATCATCTCATCAAGGTGACGATCCGGGAGGCCGATCGCGGACGGAACGGAGAGCGCTCACGCCTCTATTCCCTCGCCTGCGACCTCTTCGAGCGCTACCTGGTCAAGCACATGGTCGACCGCTGTGGCGGCAACAAGGCCGAGGCGGCGCGCAAGCTCAGCGTGTCGTATGCGACGGTGAAGAACAAGATGGCCGAGCTGCGGGAGTCGGACGAGGACGACAACGGCGACGAGGATGACCTCGATGAGGACCTCGACGACGGGGCCGCCGGCGACCTCACCGATGAGACGATGGAGAAGGAGAAGGGCCCCGGCGACGTCGATGACGAGGATCGCCCTGACGACGACGGGAAGAAAAAGAAGAAGGAGTAGAACGGCGGCGGCACTGCTCGCGTGAGCACGCGCCAGGAGCGGCTGGCTCGCCTACATCAGGACGTAATTGAGCAGGATGGCGATGGCCACGCCGAGCACGATGATGGCGACGAGGAGGCGCAGGTGGGGGCCGCTGCGTGGCCTCGGTGCCGCGGGCCGCGGAACCTGGACGTCACTGGCAGCGGCGGGGTGAGGCATTTCCAGGTCGCCGATCCGGAGCCCTCGGAGTGAGTCGGCCTTGCGCGTCCGGGGCATCGGTCCGTCGAGTCCCACAGGTGGCTTGGGAGCAGGCGGGGGATCGAGGGCGGGAATCTCCTCCTCCGCGGCTTCCCGTGGGGAGGTCCCCCACGACATATAGGTGCTGGTGGTCTCGTCCTCGTGCTCCTCGGCATCATCGTCATGGGCCTCGCCCCCCGCGGCGAGCAAGAGGTCGGTGGCCAGCCCCTGGGGGCCCTGCGGGAGGGTGAGCTCGTCCAGCCCTCCCCCATCTGGATCGTGGGGCTGCGAATCGAGGAGCAGCTCATCAAACTCCAGCTGGCCCTGCGACCCAGGGGGATCGGCCAAGGGATCGGCAGAGACTTGAGTGGGCTCGCCGAGCACCGGCGACGGCGTGAGGTCGGGGCCGGCGGAACGGCCGGTGCGCAGGAGCGAGGGCGCATCGTCCCCCAGAGGGGCGAGGCCCAGGATGGAGCGCAGCTGCGTTCCCTCGGCGAGCGGCTTGCCCAGGCGGACAGAGGGCTCGCCGCCGGGGCTGAAATCGCCCGTGAGGGTCAGTCCGTTCCCTTCGCCGGCCTGGGTGGTCTCAGCCGGGATCCCAGCGGTCCAGCTGGGGGTGTCCCAGCCCGTGGTCTGCGTAAAGCGCTCCCCCTGGTTGGTGACGCCGGTGAGGAAGGTGACGCCGCTGAAGGTGTTGCCGCCGCTTCGCGCCGCCTCGTCGCCCTCGAGCACCGCGGTGCCGGTCGGCTGGCCAATGTCGTTCTCCAGGCTGCGCCAGTGGCGCACCTCGCCGCAGATCTCGCGCAGGTGGGCCGACATCTCGCGCGCCGAGTAGGCCAGGTTGTTGCGATAGACGACCAGATCGAGCGCGTCATGAAATTCATCCGCGCTCTCGTATCGCTCGGCGGGCGTCGGGGCCAGCGCGCGGGCCAGCAGATCGTCGAGGTCACGCGGCAGACCGGGCCGGACCTGCGAGGGCGGCCGCACGGGCTGCGAGTAGACCATCGAGGGAGAGGAGGTAGGATCCCCCACGAACAGGCGCTCGCCGACGAGGGCCTCGTAGAGACACACGGCGAGCGAGAACACATCCGAGCGATGATCGACCTGCTCGCCGCGCGCCTGCTCGGGCGACATGTAGCCGATCTTGCCCGCCACCCGGTGTCTGGCCGAGTTCAGGATGGCGACCTTGGCGATACCAAAGTCGCTCAGCTTCACGTCGCCCGTGCCGGAGACGAGGATGTTCGAGGGCGAGATGTCGCGATGGATGAGCTGGAGCGACTTGCCGTCCTTGGTCCGGCGGTTGTAGGCGTAGGCGAGCGCCTCGAGGAGGCAGCGCCCGACGTAGAGCGCCGCCTCGGGCGAGAACTGGTACCCACGCAGCTTCGCGCGCCGAAGCAGCATGCGCAGATCGCCGCCCTCGACGTACTCCATGACGATGTAGTAGTCGTCGTCGGCTTTGACCACGTCGAGGGCGTGGACGATGTTGGCGTGCTCGAGCGAGGCCGTGATCCAGAACTCGTGCAGGAAGAGGTCGATGAGCGCCTGGTTGGAGGTGTATTCGGGCAGGAGGTGCTTGAGCACCACGTCCTTGTCGAACCCCTTCGAGCTCAGCTGCTTGCCGAGGTAGATCGCCCCCATGCCGCCCTCGGCAAGATATTGCCGGATGGCGTAGCGGTCGCTAGGCGTCTCGAGGACGGCACGCTCCACGCCGCCTACCATATCAGACCAGCGCGCTCCCAGAGCGACGGATGGATGCTTTCCCATGACGCGGGGTGTGGGTAGACAGGCGTCGAGGTGGCAAGCTTTTGGCCCGACCCTCAATCCGTTGGGAATCAACAGTCCCTTCATGGCTCCCTTCATTCTGTGGCACAGAGCGGCGGAGCGTCCTCCGGCCTCCGTCCGCTGCAGCTCTACGGCGGACAATTTGACAGGCCCCCAGGAGGCAGCGACAATGCCGCGCCATGCCCCCGGCGCGCAGGGAGATTTCCTGGGACGAATTCGGCAGCCTGATGCGCGATCTCGCCATGCAGGTGGCGCATCACAAGCCCGACGTCGTGGTGGGCATCGCCCGCGGCGGGGCCATCGTCGGCTGCACCCTGTCGTTCTTGCTCGGCGTCGATTACTTCCCGATGCGGCTCAAGAAGGAAGGGCGGGCCGTGCGCGTCGTGGTAGGGCCGAGCCCCGAGCTGGCCGGGCGCCACGTGGCGCTCGTGGACGACCTCTCCCAGTCGGGGGAGACGTTCAAGATCGCCGGTCTCGAGCTCGCCAAGGTGGACGTCCCCCGCATCACCACGGTGGCCCTGGTGCGACGCGAGCCAGGTTTCAAGCCAGACGTGTGGGCGCTCGACGTCACCCGCAAGGTGCGCTTCCCCTGGGCGCGCGAGCAGCTGGTCGATGGCGTGCTCATGAAGCGCGCCTGAAGAGACACGCGTAGGGCCGCCTCGGGCAGGTCTACTTGCGCCCCTCGGCGTGGGCCCGCGCCCCGTTCATCATCACCAGAGCGAAGGCCACGCTCATGCCGTGCTCGAAGAGCGGCTCCTTCTGGAAGAGCGTGCGCAGGATCAGGCTCGCGGCCGCGAGATCCAGGCGCGCACGCAGGACCGCCAGCGTGCGCGGGGGCCCCCCGGTGACGCCCATGGTGATGGGGGTCAGGTCCCAGCGCAGATAGGTCCCCTTGAGGTCCCCGTCCGTGGCCAGGATATCGACCGCGCCACGGCCATCGCGCTGCGCCGCCCAGCGCGTCTCCCACGAGATGAGCGGCATGGAGAAGACCGTGCGATAGCTCACCTCGTGATCGCTGCGGGCGGTCTCGTAACTCTGCGTGATCCCGTCGATGAACGAGGCGTAGTGGCCGCCGTCGAGCACCGCCCCTTCCAGCTTGGGCCGCGGCGCCATCACCCGGTCGAGGATCGAGATCCCCTCGAGCCGGCCGCTCGGCAACGACCGGATCACGGCCACGCGCCCGCGGTCGAGGAGGAAATCGAGGCTCGGCGTCTTCCCCGGCGGCGGCGACGGCGGCGCCGCGCCCGCGAGCTGCAGGGCGCGCTGATGGAAACCGCGCACGTACACGAGCTGCGCCGACAGCCCGAGCCCGTGCTCCATCTGCGGGATGCGCGCCACGATCGAGCGGATGATCGAATTCGAGTGGATCACGTCGACAAAGCCGTACATGACCATGACCGTGCCGCCCCCCACCGCGGGATGGAACTCCCAGCGATAGCGGTTGCGCTCGGTCGGGCCGAAGGCCTCGACATCGATGGCGCCGTCGGGCCGGAAGAAGTGGCGGTTGTGGCCACTGAAGCGGCTCACCAGGATGTCGATCACCCACTCCTGATCCACCGTCCCATCGGGGTTGTGGGTCACCGCCACGCGCGTCATGTTGCGCAGGAACGACGGGTAGTGCTCGAAGTCCGCCACCACGTCGTGCACCACCTGCGGCGACGCCGGCACCCAGGACAGGATCGTGACCTGACGCATCATCCCGTCGGGGTTGGACTCGATGAGCGCGATGTCGGTGTTGCGCAGGAGCGGCCCCATCCCCGCGAGCTTGTCGGCCGGCAGCCGCTCGAGGATATGCGGCCGCTCCTCCTCGGCCCGCGCCGCAGCGAGCGGGACCAGCAGACCGAGCAAGACCAGGAGCAAGCGCGGGGCGATACGCATCCACGGCAGTATAGCCGACAGGTCACCGCAGAAACGCAGGACCGACAGGAAGGTCCCTTGCCGCCCTGGCCCGTAGCGCGTAAGAGTGCGGCTCATGGAAGCCATCTTGATCCCCCTCACGATATTCATGATGCCGGTGATGATCGTGTTCATCGTCAAGTACTTCCGCTTCCGCGAGAAACAGCTGGAGGCCGGGCGCGGACAGGATCCCCGGCTCCTCGAGCAGCTCGAGCGGGAGCGCAAGATGCTCGAGGAGCGGGTGCAGAACCTCGAATCGATCGTCTGCTCGGTCGACTTCGAGCTCAACGCGCGCCTGAACCGTCTGGCCAGCGGGCTGTCACAAGCCTACAAGCTCCCGCCCGCGGCCCTGGCCGGCTCGGGCGTCCACCCGATCGGCGCCGTCGTACCGGTGGCCGCGAACGCAGGGGGCGCACCCGCAAGCCAGGCGGCCGTGACCCCCGTCTTCCCCAAAGGCGGCGAGACCCGGCCCGAGGAGCCGCCCCCGCCGCGCGGTCTCGGCGAGCTGCGCCCGGGCGAATCCGTGCTCGGCCGCTACACCATCGAACGCGAGATCGGCCGCGGCGGCATGGGCGCCGTCTACCTGGCGCGCGACGCCCAGCTCGGCGATCGCGTGGCGCTCAAGGTCATCTCCGCCCTGGCGAGCGACGATCCACAGTCCATCGCCACGCGTTTTCGCCGCGAGGTCGCGCAGGCGCGCAAGATCACCCACCCCAACGTGATCCGCATCCACGACATCGGCGAAGACAATGGCCTCCTGTTCCTGTCGATGGAGTACATCGAGGGCCAGACCCTGGCCGAACGACTGCGCCGCGGCGGCCCCCTGCCCATCCCCGACGCCCTCTCCATCCTGGGTGAAGTGGCGCTCGGCGTGGCCGCGGCCCATGCAGCGGGCGTGGTGCATCGCGACCTCAAGCCGCACAACGTCCTCCTCGCCGAGCGGCCGGGCCAGCGCGTGGTCAAGGTCATCGACTTCGGCCTGGCCACCTCCCTGTTCCTGGCCGGCATGACCGCCACCGGGATGATCCTCGGCACCCCCGAGTACATGGCGCCCGAGCAGGTGCGCGGCGTCCCGAGCGACCTGCGCACCGACGTCTACGCGCTCGGGGTCATGGCCTACCACGTGTTCTGCGGCCGTCCGCCCTTCAGTGGCGAGACGCCCATCGCCGTCGGCTTTGCCCATCTGCACCAGGAGCCGCGTCCCCCGCGCGAGCTGCGCCCCGATCTCCCGGCGTCGATCGAAGCCGCCATCCTGCGCGCGCTCTCCAAGGAGCCGACGCGGCGCTTCGCCGATGCCCAGGCCTGGCGCAACGCCCTCCTCGGCAGCTGAACCCCAGCAGCAGCGCCCCTACCCGCCCGCCGAACCCCAGCAGCAGCTCCCCAGCACCCGCCGTACCCAAGCAGCTCCCCTACCCGCCCGCTGGACCCAGGCAGCAGCGCCCCTACCCGCCCGCTGCCGCACCCCCGTTCAAGACACGAGTCCGTGCCGGCAGACCGCGTCCTGGCATGCCAAGAGGGCGTCCTGGCATGCCGAGGCGGTGATGAGAATGCGTATCTTGGTGGAGGAGCGAGGCGTCGTAACGGGGAAGGAGGTGCCGCGGGGGAGGCCGGGATCAGGGCACGAAGTCGGTCCGGATGCGCGGCGAGATCCCACCGCCGAACGACGGCTGGGCGATGCCCGTGATGCTGGTGAACGTCGAGTTGTTGACCGGGAAGGTGCCGGCATCCCCCGACGACCCATAGAAGAAGCGGTAACGGCCCTCGAAGTGCCCCCCGCCGAAGTCGAACTCGCCCACGCGGGCGACGTCGAGGTTGGTGAGCGTCCCCGCCGTGGCCGGCTGGATGGTCACCAGCATGTCCTCATAGGTGACGTAGCCCGAGGCGTACTTCACGAAGATGCTGCCGTCCGTGATCACCACCGGCGTCACCGTGCCCGTGCCGGTCTTGGTGAGGTTCGTGACCCGGATCTGATGCTGCACCGGTCCCTGGCCGCCGCCGTCCGGGAGCGCGAAAGAGCTGCCGCTCAGCACGCCCACGATCGTCACCTTGTCGCCCAGCTGCAGGTTGTCGAAGAACGTGCCGCTGTTGGGCGGGAAGGGGCAGAACGTGGTGCCGCCATCCTGCACGACGCCCGTCTTCGCCTGATAGAGGTTGATGCCCGAGGGCGCCGGGCCCGCCGGATCCTGCACGAACGCCTCATAGTCGCAGCGCGTGCCGCTCACGCCGCGTACGCGCCCGAGGCCGGTGAGGATGACGTCCTGCACGTAATAGACCGTGGTGGCGCTCGGACCCTCGCTCGGGACCGCGCCCGTGTCGATGGCGTTGATGGTCGTCTGGATCGCGCCCGTGAGGTCCGACGGAGGCTTGGCCATGTCCCCAGGGGGGGCCGTCAGGTCGGCCGGCGCCACGGCCAGGTCCACGCCCGAGAGGTCCACACCGCTGAAATCGGGCGGCGTCACCGCCTGATCCAGGTTGACGGTCTGATCCGGGGGCGTCTGCGCGAGATCCCGCGCCCCGCCGTCCGTATTGCTACTGGCGTCGGAGCCGGAGCCGCCCCCTCCGCGACAGCCGACAACTCCCAGACCTACCAAGGCGACGACAAGCCAGCGATTCATCGTTCGTACCTCCGCAGAGTCCCTGGTCCAAGAGGGGACTCTCACCTAGCCCGTCGCACGTTTCCCGCCTGGTGGTCAAGCTCCAAAGCACCCCCGGAGCGCGGCGATCGCGGTCCAGAACCCAAGGAGGGTCCGGAGCGGCAGCCCCGAGCAGGACCACTCGCTGGAAAGGGGGAGCAGGGATCTGTACTTGGAGGCGTTCAGGAAGGCGACGACCGGCCCAGGAGGGCAGCGATAAAGCCGTGCGGCTTGGGGGGGGTGGCTACACGACTCTACCGCTGCCCACCTCGGCCGGTCGTCAAGACGAGTTCTTCAGCCCCTCGTCGAGGGCGGTGGCGTCTCGGAAGGATAATTGGCGGCGTCCTGCACGCCAGCGTCCCCTCCAATGACCCCGCGCAGGAGGGAGGCCGGCAGCGCGCGGCCCCATGCCTTCCCGTTCGACCCCTTCGGCGTGCGGGCCCGGACCTCGGCTGCTTGATCCTTTCTCTTCTCCTGCGTCATCGGAGCCTCCTGTCCTGCCTGGATGATGATGTGACGCGGACCCGGGCCGCTTATTCAAAGAGGACGATCTGATGGGCCCATTGACTCTGCGGGCCCGGGTTTCCCATCGTCCACGTCGCCCTCGACTCCTCTAGCGCCTCGGCCGCCGGCACCTGGGCGGCCAGGCGCGCGAACAGCATACCAAAGAACTGGCGATACTCGGAGCCAGGAACCGGCCCCCTCACCGTGAACACCGCCCGCGCCCCCTGCTGCAGCAGGATCTCGGCCTGATGCCTCGGCTCCTGCGGCGCCAGCGTCGCCCCCTCGGCTGGGGTCAGGATCAGCGCCACCACGGGGCCACACGACAGCCTGGCCCGCTGGAGGTCCTCGATATCGAGCGTATGCTTCTCCTTCCCCGGCGAGAGGAGCAGCGAGGCCGCACCGTCCGCCGCGAACGCCTGCGCCGCGATCAGGATCTCCGTGGCCCGCGGCAGGGCCTCGAGCACCGCCTCCGGCGTGGCCTCGTCCCCCGACAGGACCGTTCGCACCGGGCTCGATGGCAGGCTGTTGCCGCCGGTGGAGAACCGGGGCAGCTGCAGCTCCGAAGGCGGATCGGCGTCCCGGACCTCCAGCTGATGATCCCGACATTGCGCCGGGCTCCTGAGCGCCGTGTGACGGAGCCGGGTCGCCCAGCGATAGATCGAGGGGAGGAGCTCGGGCCGCCCGCGAAGGACGGGCGAGACCAGCACGTCGATGCGAGCGCAGTGCGAGACGGCCACGCGGAAGCGCGACGAGACCAGTTGGTCCACGTCGATATTGGGGCTCGTCCGATGGCCCTCGTACTCGAGGTGCGGGACGCCGTTCTGATCGCGCAAGACCACGAGCGCGCGCGCCCCCGAGGTCACGACCCCGAGCACACATTCGGCCGGTAGAGGGATCCCGGCCTCCTCCGCGAGCGGCAGGAGCGCGCCGGTCGCGTCGCCGGCCTGGCCGGCGGCGAGGCTGAGCTCCTCATAGGCCTGGATCCGCGCCTCCACCGCCCTGGCATCAGGCGAGGGCACCCCCTCCGCCAGGGCGATGGATCTCTGCAAGTGCAGGCGGCCCTCCTGCGGATCATGCTTCATCAGGAGGAGCCCCTCGACATGCTCGATGGCCGCCTGCTCTCCTGGGCTCGGGCTTCTCTGCCGGAGCGCGGCCAGATCCTCCCGCAGCTGCGCCAGCGTCTCCACCGGCAGCCCCAGACGATCGAGCGCGGCCCGCACGTAGACCGAGGTCAGCGTCTTCGCTTCTCCGCACAGCGGCGCCCCCTCGATCTCGCGGCGGGCCTCCCCGTAGCGAAAGTCGGACAGGTGCATCAGCGCCTGGTTCTCGTGCACGAAGCGCTGACGCCGGCAGTCCCCGGGTTCCCGCTTCCCGGTCTCGGTGAGGTAGGCCGCGGCGAGCGGCCGGGCGTTGCGGAGCTGGGCGATCTCGAAGAGCTCGCCCAGAAAGGCCGTCTCCATCTCCCAGTCGCCCTCCTTGCGCGCCAGCGCGCGCCCGGCCTTGGCGTACGCCTCCGCCTCCGCCAACGAGAGCCGCGAGAGGTAGAGACGCACCAGGGAGAACTCGGCCCTGAGGTACCGGTGCCCGAGCCGCTGGCCCTCGCTCGCCGCCAGCAGCACGCGCAGACGCGCCTCGGCCTCCGAGTACGCGCCCCGCGCCACCTCGGCGTTGGCCTGCTCGTTCTCGGCGATCTGGAGGAACCAGGGGTCACCGCTCCGCTCGGCCAGCGTCCGGTACTCCGCCAGATGGTCGCGCACCCGCGCCGTGAGGACCAGCGCCCCGAGCAAGAGGTCCTCCGCGCCCGCCGCGCGCAACCGGGCCAGGTACACCTCCTCGCCCGCGGCACCGAGCGCGTCGTAATCCGCCGCGAGCCGCTCGTAGGCCCACGCGAGCGACGCCCGGCGGTCGAACGGCACGAGAGCGATCCGCCTCACGTAGCGCGCCAGCACGTCCCCGCCGTAGTGACGGTCCAGCACCTCTGCCAGCGGTTCGAGCTGCCGCACCCGCTCCGCGCTCGTCGCCGCCCGCACCGCGTCATAGAAATACAGCCGCAGATAGCCGGGCGCCGCCCGCGCCAGATCGATCGGGATCGCCCCGCCTTGCACCATCGCCCGCCCCCTCGCCGTCACGTCCTCGTAGACCCGGCGCCGCCCCTCATCGTCGCGAAGGAGCGCCGCCCGGCGGTCCTTCGCCTCCTCGCTCCAGCCCGCGATCCCCCGCCCCGCGATGCGCTCGAACGCCTCCGCCGCCGACACCGTGGCCCCGAGGCGCTGCAGCGCCAGCGCCCGGTTCCACTCGGCCGCCTGATGATCCGGACGCGCCGCGAGCACGCTCGCGATCAGCCACAACGCCTCCCCCGGCTTGCCGAGGAGCAGCAGGATCGCCGCGCGGTCGCTGTCCACGTCCGGATTCGGCGAGGGCGACACCGCCAGCTTCACCACCCCCGGCGCCTCCGTCCGCGGCGCCAGCTCGTCGAGACAGGCCTGCGCCTGTTCGAGCGCCCCCGAGCTGCCGTCCGCCACCCAGGCGCTGCACAGGGCATGCAGCTCCCCCTTCTTCTTGAGCTCCTCGACCGCCTCCAGATCGAGGCGCAGCCGCGCCGGCGGCGCCCGCCCCGCATCGTCGATCGGGTAGCCGCGATACTCGGCGAGCAGCCGATGGGTGAACTGCACCGGCCCCGGGCGCTCCGGCCGCTGCACCGAGGCGAAGATCCGCTGCACGGGCGAGCCCAGCCGCCGGCGCAGATGCGCCACGCCCCCCACGATGCCAACGACCAGCGCGACCGCCACGGCCGCCGCCAGCTCGCGGTGCCAGCGCCGCCCGCGGCTCGGACTCACCGTCCCCTCCTCTTTCCTCGGGACCATCCGCCCTCCCTCGCGCGCCCCCTCCACCGGCGCCTCGACCCGCTCGGCGAACCGCGCCCGCAGCCCCGCCACCTCCTCCGTGCGTACCGTCGGGAGCACGCGCAGGAGCTCCGCGAGCTTGGTATCCCCCGGGCGCCACGCGAGCGCGCGCTCCGCCTCGTAGATCACCTCGCCGTCACGGCCCGCCTCCGCCGCCAGGAAGGCCTTGTGCATGAGCACCGCCACCATCTGACGCTGCAGGCCCGCGAGGTACGCCTCCGGGTCGCGGAGGAAGCGGCCGAACTCCACCGCCGCATCGTCGAACCCATCCTCGTAGAGGCCGCGCTCGACGATCTGCACCACCTCGTCGAGGGGCAGCCGCTCGTCGGGACGGCGCTGCAGGAGGCCCATGAGCACCTCCACGAGACAGGGCGCCTGCAGCTCGACCTCGTCGGGCAGCACGTAGTCCTGCCGCGCGACCTGGGCGATGAACGCTTCGATCGTGTCCCCGGCGAACGGCCGCCGCCCCGTGAGCAGCTCGTAGAGCACGACCCCGAGCGCGAACCCGTCCGCGTGCGCGTCCACCGCCTCGCCGCGGGCCTGCTCGGGCGCCATGTAGCCCGGCGTCCCCACCGCCTCCCCGTCGCGGGTGATCTCCGGCGTGTCGGGCGTCTCGGGCGGGAGGAAGCACAGCACCCCGGCCACCACCAGGCGCCCCGCTTCGAGGTCGAGGAAGATCTGCCCGGGGTGGAGATCGCGATGGAAGACCCCGTGCTCATGCAGGTCCTTGAGCGCGCGCCCGAGGAGGCACGCGATGAAGAGCACGACCAGCGGCGGCAGGCGCCCGAAGCGCTCGCGGAACGCCTCCAGGGACGGGCCCCGGAGCCGCTCGAGGATGAGGCAGGGCCCCTCGGTCTCGCTGCCCGGCACATAGTGATGAAGACAGAGGATGGAAGGGTGGCGCACCCGCCGGAGCACCTCGGCCGCGCGCCGCAAGCGTTCGCGCAGCACCTCGTCGTGCGCCACCTCGGGCCGGAGCCGCAGCACGGTCACCTCGCGCCCGAGCCCCCGGTGGAAGGCGGCGTGCATCTCCGCGTGGCGATCGCTGGCGAGGAGCGCCCCCACCTCGTAGGGCTCCCTCGGATCGCCCGCCTCGAGGCGCAGCGGCTCCTCCCGGACGTCGACGAGAGGAGGTGGCGGGTCGCGGCGGCCGTTCTTTGCACCCATGCCGGCCATTATCACAAGAAGGGTTCTGCACCGCAAGGGCCTGCTCGCCTCCTACCAAGGCCGACAGGATCACCGCCCCCACCTGCCCTCCCCTTTTCGGACGTTGCCCCTCCTCCACACGGGGACCGAGCATCGCCAGCGCGTGATGGTGGGCTCCTGGTCGCGTGACGGTGGAGTGGGGATGGGGACGGAGGGTCTTGGGATGGGGACGGAGGGTTTTGGGATGGGGACGGAGGGTCTTGGGATGGGGACGGAAGGTCTTCGGACGGGGACGGAGGGTGTTGGGGCGGGGACGGAGGGTCT